>JANXVC010000168.1 GCA_025351925.1 Rhodospirillales bacterium
TGTCCGGTGAGGTTGACCCACCCGTTCTCGACATTCACCTTGACGCTGTCCTGGGGCACCGAAACGTCCCAAGCGAGGCGATGGATGACCGCAGCCGCAATCTCATCGTCGCTCCGTTTGACGTCGGATGGCAGCCGGACCTCGATCTCCTCGGCAACCGCCTTTACGCCCTTGACCCGGCGTGCGGCTGCCTCGGCCGCGAGCTTCCTGACGTAGCTTTCGACGTGGCCCGTGAGGGTAATGACGCCCTCATTCGCCGTGACGCCGATATGCGCGGCCGTGACGCTGGGTTCCCACGCGAGTTCCGCGAGGACGGCCTGCTGCAGCTTGCTGTCATGAGACATTGAATGCTCCTGGGTTACTGGTGCGAGGATCTCGTTGGCCCGTCGCTCTGGCATTCGGGACTCTACGTGGCAACGGCCACTCAATGCAGCATCGGAAACTACTCAGCCCGGCATACCGGTCGGCGCCTGGCGTTGGCGTCGCTCTCAGCTATTGATGCGGCCATCCACGACGTCGATGATCCGGTCGCACCGCCGGGCCAGATCGAGGTTGTGAGTGACCATGAGGAAGCTGGTGCCGCTTTCGCGGTTCACCTGCCGCATCAGCTCGAACACGCTGTCGGCCGATTTTGTATCGAGGTTGCCGGTCGGCTCGTCTGCGAGCACGAGGTCGGGGCCCATCGCCAATGCGCGTGCAATGGCCACTCGCTGCTGCTGCCCGCCGGACATGTTGGCGGCAAGGTTTCCGGCGACTTTCACCAAGCCGACGCGCTCCATGAGGTCGCCGGCACGGGCCGCGATGTCAGCGCCGGGGAAGCCCCGATCGACCAGCAACGGCATCATCACGTTTTCCTGGGCGGTGAATGCCGAGATCAGGTGGTGATCCTGGAACACGAAGCCGATCGTGTGCCCCCGCAGGCGGGTGATCGCGGCGTCTCCCAGCAGCCCGGTATCTTGCCCCTTGATAAATAGCCGTCCCGAGGTGGGCCGGTCGAGCAGGCCGACAATGTTGAGGAGCGTGCTCTTGCCCGAGCCCGACGGCCCCGTGAGTGCGAGGAACTGACCACGATTGAGGCGCAAGTCGATGTCGTGCAGCACCTCCGTTTCGGACGGCAGGCCGACGTTGTAGGCTTTGCAGACACGTTCCAGCCGTAGGATCTCCTCAGCCACGGATCGCCTCCACGGGATCGAGCTTTGCAGCGCGCAAAGCCGGGAACATTGCCGCGAGCAGCCCGGTGAGGGTCGCCAGGATGGCGGTCACAACAAACAGGCTGCGTTCGAACACGAGGGGGAACAGCTCTGATCCGTCGGCCTGCTTCACGATCGAATGCCAATAGACCAACCCGGCCACCCCGACCAACGAGCCCGCCAGCGCGCCGACGAAGCCGAGCAGGCCGCCCTGGATTAGAAACACGCGCAGCACCTGCCCGCGCGACGCCCCCATGGCCCGCAGGATGCCGATGTCCTTTGAACGTTGGATGACCGAGACGACCAGGACGGCCGCGATGCCGAATGCGACGGACAGGGCGACAAAGACCCGGATCAGGGTGTTGGACGTCTGCTGGGCGTTGATGGCGGTGAAGAACTGCGCGTTCGTCTTGATCCAGCTATCGGCCTGCACGGTGTTCGAGGCCTGGATACGGGCCGCGACGGTTTCGGCGGCATAGATGTCCCGCACCGTCAGGTCGATCGTCGTAACGCCGCCGATCGTGCCGAGCAGCGACTGCGCCGTGCGCAGGGCGACGTAGGTGTTGCGCTCGTTCGGACCCTTGTTGCCGAGATCGACCACGCCGGTGATCTTCAGCACCACGGCTGAGCCAGAAGCCGCCTGCACGCGCAGCTTATCGCCCAGGTTCGCACCGAGATCCTTCGCAAGCTCGGTGCCGATGATGATGTCGTCACTGGTCAGCCGCGCCTCGCCGGCGACGATGTAGTCCGGGATTTTGACGATCTTGAAATACGAGGCGGGCTCGACGCCCGAGATCGCGATCGCGCGGTTGGCGTCCCCGCGAACCGCGAGGGCCGAGCCGGACATGGTCGGCGAGACAACGGTGACCTCGGGATCGGCAAGCATGCGGTCGCGGATTTTCGGCCATTGATCGATGGAGATCGTGCGTTGGCTCGGGCGCTGGACGATCGCGCTCTCGAACTCGCCCAAGCCGTTGCGCAACGGCCGCGCGATCTGGTCTGGAGGCAGCAGCTGGATCTGCGGCTGCGACGTCAAGACGCGCTTGAGGAAGTTCGCCTGCAGCCCGGTCAGCAACGCCGACATGAAGACGATGACCCCGACCCCGATCCCGATGCCGGTGACGATGAACAAGGTTTGCATCCGGCCTTCGCGCAGGAACCTTACCGCGGCAATCCACTCGAAAGGCAGCCAGCGGTTCATGGCAACACCGTCCTGACGCGCTGCCCGGTGAGCACGCCGGAGTTCGCGGGGACAACGACATCGCCTTCCGCAAGCCCCTCCAGGATTTCGACCTGGGCGTTGCCCTGCAGCCCAAGGCGGACCGGCTGCTTGTAGGCTCGCCGGTTCCGGATACACGTCACCCAAGCCTGACCCGACAAGGCGTCGTGCACTGAACGCCCTGGCAGGATGAGTGCGCTATCGCGCCGGGCGACTTCGATGTCGACGGAGACGGTCATGTCCTGCCGCAGATAGGCCGGCGGATCGGTTACGGTCAGCTTGACCTGCACAGAAGCCCGCGAGATGTCGATGCCCGGGTTGATGTAGGAGACGACGGCCGCCATCAGCTGGTCGGGATAGGCATCCGCGGAGGCCACAGCCTGCTGGTCCAGGGCCAGCTTGCCCAGGTTGCGCTCGTCGATCTGCAGGACAAGCTGGGATACCCCGGCGGGCGCCAAGACAAGCAGCACCCGGCCCGGCTGCACGACCGTCCCCGCCTCGACGTTGCGGGTAATCAAGGTCCCATCACGTGGCGCCAGGATCGTCGCGTAATCAAGGCGGGACATGGCGGTCTCCACATTCGCGCGCGCCTGGTTCAGTTGGGCCTGCCCCGTGACATAGTCGCTGCCGCCTGCACTAGCCGTGTAGATCTGCAGCTCTGCGGTCCGGACCTGGGTCCGCGCCACATCAAGGTTCTTCTGTGCTTCGTCGAGGGCGACGCGGGTGGCGAAGCCGCTCCGCGCCAGGTCTGAGGCCCGGCCGAAAACCTGCTGGGCGTTGAGCAGCGTGGCCTGCGTCTCCTTGAGCGAGGCGCGCGCCATCGGCAGCGTCAGCTCCTCGAGTTGGCGTATGTGGGCCTCGGCCTGCGCGGCGGCACCTTGGGCTTGGATCACGGCTGCTCTTAACTCACTGGATGCGAGCGAGACGAGAGGTTGTCCTTTGGTGACGCGCTGCCCTTCCTGAACGGGGACGTTTTCCACCGTCCCGGTCATTTGGCTGCCAATCTCAACCCGAAACGGGGTCTCGACGTGGCCGCTCGCAACAACCGTCTCGATGAGCGCGCCGCGCTTGACCTGATCGACGACGACCGCGGTGCCGACGAGCACGCGTGCGGCCTGCCAGCCACCAACGCCGATGGCCACGGAGGCGGCCAGGGCGAGCCATCTATGCGTCCAGATCGCCATCCCGATATGCGCCATCCTGCCGGAGCGGCTCCGTGGCAGGACGATAGGTGCAGGAATTGTTTCGACGGCCATGCTTGCAAACGCCTTTCCTGGCGACAGCATCTGGTCGCTAGTATTCAACAATGCCCAAAGTCCGATGTGAACATTGCTCGATACGCGGTGGTATCGGCAGCCTCGGAAACTACTCAGGCGACCGAACCCAGGACCCTAGCACCACCTGGGGACTTTCAGGCTGGAAGGCGAGTCACGACAATCGGCTGACCTGAGTGGAAGGTCGCGAGGACTGACGTCGGCGATGGTTTGCGTGATCTGGCTGGCTGGAGCCGTTCCTGGACGTGATGGGCCGCTGTGGACGGTGCTGGCAACCGTCCGGCGGGGGGATGGACCGCACCGTCGCCATCGCGACCGAGGCGGCCCCGCCGGCAAAGAGAGAAAGCTAGGAGGGATCAGTGTCGGAGTTTGGATTTGGAAGAGGCTACCAGTCTGGGCTGAACAGCGCTTTGGGACAACAGGTCTCGGAGCGGATCGTGTCCGGTCTGAACAGGCGTCGAGAGCAGGACTGGGTGCAACCGCAGTTCCAGGCGCTGCAAGCGCAACTTCAGGCCGTTCAGTTGGAGAACGTTCGTCTGCAACAAGACAACGTGCGCCTGCGGCAGAGCAACTCCGAGTACGAGAAGTTCACCAATTGGGCAATAGACGAGATTGCACGGTTGGACCGATTCATCAACAATCTACGGAGCCAGCTTGGCATATAAGTGGAGGGGTGTGCAGCGATTAGCATTCGTGCGCCGCACAGCGTCCACTTATTACTTCCGGTGTGCCGCTTCAGCCTGGAATAGGCTGAGGCGACGCGGAGTGGAGCAATACGACACAGCAAGAAGGGATAACGAACAGAGCAAAGCACAATAGGGTTGAGAGATTGCCTTGGAACTTGCAAGGTGGCCGTTACGGCTTTGAAAACGCCGTAATCGCGCTGTCCGAAAAACAGGAGACGCCAACGACCATACCCTAGAAACGACAAACCCGCCGGTTAAGGCGGGCATGACGCTCAGCAAAGACTGAAGAAACTAGAGGACCTCGACAATCCCAAGTTTCTTCGAAGTCCGTTTAAAAAGCAAGCCCTGTCTTGCGACGGACGTGCTTTGCCTGACGCATGGCCTCCTAGGCGCAAACTCTTCGAGTTTCGCTGGTCCCGACGGGTTGCCCCCAAAGCAACCATAGGAGAAGGACATGCGCACCAAGCGCGAGAAAACGTACGGGATGCGCGCGCGCACCCTGACGCGTGCCGACCGCGGCCGCATCATGCAGAACGCACACAACTACAATGCCCTCAACCGCAAGCCAGGCCAGCACAACGGCCCGCTGACCCATGCCTACCTGGTCGTGCTGCACACGCTGCTGTTCAGGTTCCACCACCAGGTCACAGGCGAATGCTTCCCATCCTATGTCGCCATCGCAAAGCATTCGGGCGTCAGCCGCACGACGGTGGGACAGGCCGTCAAGGCGCTGGAGCTGGCAAACATCCTTACCTGGTCGAACCGCATTGGGCGGACCTGCAGGAGGGTTCGAGATGCCGTGACCGGTCAGTTGGTTTGGCTCACCCAGGTTGTCAGGCTGTCGAACGCGTACGAGTTCCGCGTGCCGCCGGCTGCCGTCAAGAGTCCCTTGGAGCAGGATGCCCGGCGTAAGACAAACCTATCTGCCGGCCTGGAAAGCTCTAAGTCCGGAAACCGGCCAGGACATAATATTAATACTTCTTATAAATCTAATCAGGCTCTTAGCGGATCGTCCGTGGGCATGGGCGACTGCCTGAAAGCAGCGCTGGACAGCTTGGGACGCCGCATTCAGGCCTAATCTGTAATAAAACAGGCAGCCAGGAAGAAAGGGGCAACCGGGGAAAGAAAGACAGGCAGGCCAGAGCCGCGGGTGGCATAAATCAAACTGCCAGACCGCTATTCCGTCAGTTTGCGAAACAATCATGTTTCGTAGAAAGGCTTATGCACGTCTTATCCATGACGCAGTAAACTGCAGATCGACGATGAAAGCTGCCTGATAAGAAAACCAATTCGAAGGAGGCAAGTCACTGATGCTGTTCCGTGCCAAGGCGGCAATTCGGTCTCGAGCATCCTGGTTTGCCCATGGGTCGAAGTCACGCCTGGCTGGATTCTCAAGCTCATACGCGCAGGCCGCGTCATGAGGTTCTTAGCTGCCAAAATGGGTATGCCGGATGGGCTTCGACATCGCACTCGCGTCCGCCTCAAGCAGAATTCGATGTCAACCACAGGAGCCCAACCATGCGCCCCCAAGCTCTTCGCCGCGGCATCGCCTGCACTGCCCTGATGCTTGCGCTGACAAGCTGCGACAGCGGCAATCTCAGGACGGCCAGCGCCGGGAGGTCCCCCCCTGCCGCGCCCGTGCATGCGCCGTTCTATGATCCCTATGCTACACCGGGACAGGTGCCGGCGACATGGACGCCGCCAGTTTATGATCGGGACGGCACGATCATTCGCCTGCACGACCCGTCAGTCGAATGGGACTTCGAAGACTACCAGCACGCCCCATGGCTTGCTGGGAGGTCAGCTTCAGCTCCGCCCGGCACGTTTTAAGGCGTGTCGAGGGCGGCCAGGTTATCAGGAAGGCATCCGCGCCTCGTCGGTGGCGAGGAACTCGCGCAAGGTGCCCATCCTCCCGGTCCTGATCTGCCAGTTGGTCTGCGCCTCGACGACCGCCCGGCTCAGAAACAGCAGGCACAATCCCAGCCCGGAGAGCAGGAGCAGCAACCCGGTGAAGCCCGGCGGCGTGCTGCAGACACTCCACGTCCACGTCATAAGGAAGACGAGACAGAAAGCTAGGTTGAGCCACGTCGCCCGCGTGGTCTCGATGCGACGCCGCTGCAGCAGGACAGCAAGCTCCTCGGCTTGCACACCGCCCAGCTGCGAGTAGTGCTCCATGGTAATGCGCCCCACATCCAGCGCCTCCGCTGCTTGGAGCTGCAGAGCCTGGGCCGATGCTTCCAGGTCGAAACGACGATCGGCATCGAGCACCAGAGCTGGCCCGCTACCAGCTCCACGCTTTTGCAGCACGCCATGGAGACCGCGGATCGTCTCAGCCTGGGCGCATATCTCGGGAATGCCAAGCGGCCGGACGATGGAGCGCCCAGCCCAGACAAACGGGCTCAGCAGGCTGTAGCGACGGCGAGTGGGTCGCTCTTTATCGGGCATGGGTCAGCGACTCGCCGAGGCGACCATCGCTTCCAGGTCGGCTGGTATTCCGTCCGCCCGACCCTCGCTTCCGTCTGCCTTGCGCCAGATGAAGGTGGGCGTGCCCACAAGCCCAATCCGGTCAGCTGCCATCATATTGGCCTGCAGGCTGGCGACGGCGCCGGCCTCGACCGGCCCTGCCAGCTGGTTGCCCGCCCAGGCCGCCACCATCTGCTCACGCGGCAGGCCAAGCATCGCCTCGGCCCTTGCCGTACTGAGACCCTGATCCTCGTGGTCCAGCAGCGACACCGGAATAACAGCAACCTGCAGCCGGCCGCTTGCGATGGAGGGCTGCAGTTGCTGCATCGCACGTCGCGAGAAGCTGCATTGAGGGTCGGCGAACACCCAAAGGCGGGGCGCGTCATCACGGCCCTGAGTGCCGTAAGTGGTTGCTTGCACCGCCTCCAACGGCGATGTGGACGGGACATGCGCGACGACGGGCCCAACGCCTTGGGGAGCAATAAATGAAGAACGTGGTTCACCGCTCAGCACGGCCGTGGGGATCGCGCCGGGCACGCGTGCAACCTGGTCGCGGGTCAGGTTCTTGCCGGAGGCGTCCTGGGCGATGCCGCGGATTGCCACCTGGCCGTCCGGGCTAAGATAGAAGACCTGGAAATTCTTCCCTGCCACGGCAAAGACACTGCGCAACCCGTGGATCTCGCCCAACTCGTAAAGATGGGCACCTGAGGTCTGGATATGCTGCAAGGCCGGGACTTGATTGGCTTCCGCTGGTGAGATCAACACCAGGCCAACGCTTTCGTTGGCTGCCGGATAGCTCACGATCGTGTTCGGCGGTGCCGCTGACGGCAGGTCGGCGGACGCTGGTTGCACGGCGCAAAGCGGTGCGGCTTCGGCGAGAAGCGGAACAAGTGCCATGGTTGAGCCGAACAGAAGCTTACAAGAGATGAAGCGCATGATAGATCCTGATTAAGAAGGAGTAAGAACAGGTTGATAAGCTGCGGCACCTAGACGGTTACCCATTACTTGCTGAAACTGACCCACGGTCCAAGAGTTCATACGATTATTTTCCAAACTTTGGGCTGATACGATGCTGCTAAGTGGAGTATCCGGCTCGGAAGTAGCAATGTTGGAGCCGGCCTTAGTTCCAAAAACCCAGGCACCATAAGTTTGCAGAGTTGTCGCGGGTTGACCAATTGCTTGAGAAACCGTTGTTGCGTAATCACGCATGAGGTAGGTCGATGCGACGGCCTGAGCTTGTGGATTAGAGATATCTGCGGCGGTGTATCCAAGGCCGTGTTGTTGAGACACCGACAAGAAAGTCGGAACAGTGAACTGCCAAGGACCAGTTGCACTACTTGAGCCATTTGCAGTTGCGATGTTTTGAAACCGACTTTCGGCTTGGCCGATGGCTGCAACAGACTCAACGTTCACACCTTCTTGTTGAGCTGTGCTCACTGCGGTAGATCCATAGCTTGTGGCGTTCATTGCATTGAGAGCAGTTGAAGCAGTTGAGTTTCCAGGTTGATAGCTGCTGGAATTCGTGCTGCCTGTGTTCGAAGAAGAAGCTCCGCTTCCTCCTGCGCTCGGCACGTTGCTGCCGGGTGTGCTACCCCAAACTATCCCTACTTCTTCATAGGTTGGAATGATCTGGGCTGGGAGGCCGTTTGGATCCACCACAGATGGATTGGTTTGTGCTCGCGTAACACTGGACGCGAGCACAATTCCAAGGATAGCCCATATGTGATGGGGTTTGATGCAGGCCATTTCTAGACGCCCTCAGCGAAAGGCGAAAAGGGGAGTGCCATTTGGACGCAGACCGGCGACGGTGCATGTCCCATGCGGATTGATGTCAGAGTGATAAGGCTTAACAGTAGAAGAAGGGATGAACCCGATCTTACCGTTGTAATGTAACACTTCAGCATAACCATCGATCCAGCCATTCGAAGCTGCGACCATTTGCTGTGTTTGCCCAATTACTGGAGCACCCGGATACGGTGAGGCCAGTACAGGCTGCCAAGGGGTCGTGCTCATGCACACCCACAAATGGTTTGTTGGAATAATCTTTTCGTGTGGCGTCGGCACGGGAGCAGGCAGATCCGGTCCTGGCTTCAGCTGTGCGTTGCGCTGCGCCGATAAATTATCCAGATAATCAAGGTTGCTAGGTTTTTGGGCGTAAGTTGGATTTGAGAGACCTAATCCTAGTGCAATTAGAGCGAGAAAAGACCGGCGGCTAGACATGGTGGATCACTCCATCCCGAGTTAACGAACGGCTCAGCATCGCGCTGTCGGACGCGAGTGGCTCGGCCTTGGTGATCCCGAAAACAAAAAAATGATTGATGGTGCGGATCGCGTACATCCTGTGGCAACTCGGCACCGCATTCTGCATAGGAGCATGGAATGAAGCTTCGCAATCCCCTGTTCGTGCCCGCAGATTCTGAACGCAAGGTTACCAAGGCGTATGCCTCAGAGGCGGATGCAGTGATCCTTGACCTGGAGGACAGCATCGCACCTTTGGCCAAGACCGCCGCCCGCCAGGCAGCCGCGACACGGCTGGCGTCGGATAGCGGCCGGCCGGGCATCATCGTCCGGATCAACCCGCGCGATACAGAGTGGTATCTGCCGGACCTCGTTGCCCTGGTGCCTCGCCAACCCGAGGCCATCCTGCTGCCCAAATGCACGGGACCTTGCGACCTGCAGGCGCTTGACCATCACCTGGAAGCGTTGGAAGTGTCGATGGGGGTTCCAGTGGGCGGCATCGGCGTGCTCGCCTTGGCGACGGAGACGGCAGCCTCATTGCGCTGCATGGATTACGCCGGCGTCACATCGCGGCTCCTGGCTCTGTTGTTCGGCGCCGAGGACCTGGCCGCTGATCTCGGCATCGAGGCACGTGATGGGAACGGGGTGCATACTGCGCCGATCGCCGCAGCCCGATCGGCGTTGCTGATCGCCGCTGTTCAGGCGCGTGTTCCCGCACTCGACACGCCGTGGCCTGATCTGCACGATCCCGCCGGGCTGCAAGCGGAGATCGCAGCCGCGGCGCGCGACGGCTTTGCAGGCAAGCTGTGCATTCATCCTGACCAACTGCTGCCGACAGAGGCGGCCTTCACGCCATCGCCGGAGCGAGTTCGCTGGGCCGCCGCGGTAAGTGCGCTTTTTGCCTCTGATCCAAACGCCGGCGTGCTGACCTTGGATGGCAAGATGCTCGACCGCCCGCATCTGAAACTTGCCGAACGCATTCTCGCAGCAGCATCACCGGATTAGCTGTAGCCGAAAGCCAACATCCGGGCTTGTGCTCGCGAACAACGGCTTTTGCTACTCGGAGATCAACTCCATCCCGGGTTAACGAATAGCCCAGTATCGCACGGTGCAGCCGTGATGAACGATGGCCGCAGCCAGGACAGACAGGCGCGGCTACGCGAGACCGGCACATGATGGTGAGGCGGTCAGGGGTGGGTAGGACTTGATCGACCACAAGGTCGGACGGCACAAGGGGCAAAAGACGCTTGGACACGGGACAACATGAACTCCAAGATGTTCGTGCTATGTGCCCCTGCATATCAGCCATTGCCATGATCTGCACCGAGGCTGCGGATGAGCCAATCTTCCACGCCGATCTACAGCCAACTTTCTCAGCCACTGCGTTTGGAACAGCTACGACGCCATCGTGAATGCCTGCTGCGATGCTTGGAACAATCTGATGAACATGCCCGAGCGCCTCGCCTCCATCACCCGGCGCACCTGGGCCAGAACAGTCAGTGGATAGGACATCCGGTATAAGACGCCTCTCAGTTAGGTTGAGCTCTGTTTATCCAAGGCTACGCAAGTGCGATGCCGGGCGAATCGGCTTCTCCACACGCCGGCAACGTCCGATCGGAAGGTGACGGGCCGGCCTACGCCGGCAGTCCCTCGATCAGCTCCGCCCCTTCCAACACCTGCATCGACGTCGCCGCCACCTCCTGTGCGGTGATCGGCTCGGCCCGGCCGCCCAGGCACCGGGCCAGGAAGCTCTCGGCCACGGCGGTAAAGGCTAGATTGTTCTCCGGCCGCACGAAGCCGTGCCCCTCGTCGGGATACAGCAGGTAGGTGACGGGCACGCCATTGGCCTTCATAGCCGAAACCATCTGGTCGGCCTCCGCCTGCTTCACCCGCGGGTCGTTGGCCCCTTGCGCGATCAGCAGCGGCCGGCTGATCCGCCCGGCCTGGTGCAGCGGCGAGCGTTCCCGCAGCAGCGCCCGGCCCTCCGCCGTGTCCGGGTCGCCTACGGCCCGGACCAGTTGCGCACGGAACGACGCCCAGTAGGGCGGGATTGTGGCCAGCAGCGTTTCGAGGTTCGAGGGGCCGACGATGTCGATGCCGCAGGCATATAGCGCTGTGTTACGCGTCATGCCCGCGAGCACGGCGTAGCCGCCGTAGCTGCCGCCCATGATGGCGATGCGCGCCGGGTCAGCGATGCCCTGGCGGGTGGCCCAGGCGACCGCGTCCAGCAGGTCGTCGTCCATATGCCGGCCCCACTCCCGGTCGCCGGCGTTGATGAAGCGCTTGCCCAGTCCGGTCGAGCTGCGGAAGTTGACGCTGAGCACGGCATAGCCGCGGTTGGCCAGCCATTGGTGGTAGGGATTGTAGCCAAAGGCGTCGCGCGACCACGGGCCGCCATGGACCAGCAGCACCAACGGAACCGGCACCGTGGGATGGCCGCTGCCTGCTGGGTCGGCGTCTCGTGGCAACGTCAGATAGGAGACCAGCGGCAGCCCGTCCCGTGCCACGATGGTGATGGGCCGCATGGGCGCGAGCGTCGCCACAGCCAGCTCGGGCCGCGTCTCGTAGAGCACGCGCAGGCTTTGGGCCTCCCGGTCATAAAGATAGGCGATGCCGGGCCGCATGTCGGACCCGGCGCCCACGACCCAAAGCCGGTCATCCTCGGTCCGGCTGGTTCGGGACCAGTCGCCGATCCCCTGCTCGGTCAGGAAATCGAGATCGCGCTGCGCCCGTGGGTCGAGCGCCACGTAGGACAACCGTTCGACCAGAACGCCGTAGGCCAGCGGCGCGTAGGTGTCGGGGTCGGTGAGCAGCCCGCCGATATCGGCGCGCGGGTGCTCGGCCAGCACGGCCGTTTCACCCGTGGCCAGGTCCATCTGCGTCAGCGCGGCCGTGTCGCGTCCGCGGCTGTCGCGCATAAACAGGCTCGCGCCGTCGGCGCTGAGATGGCTGGGGCCGGTGCTGAACGCATCCTCCGCGGGGATGCGGAACCAGTCCTCCCATGCGCCGTCGGACGCCGGGCGCAGCACGTCCTGGCCGCCGTCAGGGGTGGAGCGGAAGGCCAGGCGCGGCACGAACCAGTCGTCGGTCATGAAGCCCGCCAGCCCAGGGTTCTCGGCGACCAGCGTGAGCTGGCCGGTGGCGAGCTCGACGCGGAACAGGTCGGGGTAGCTGGGGTCGCGCTGGTTGAGCGACACCAGCACCTCGCCGCGGATGCGCCGGCTGCCGCCGGCCGGGGTGGCGCGCACGCCCTCGGGGGTCAGCGGCCTGGTGTCGCCGGTATGCACGTCCACGGCGTGCAGGCGCCAGTTCTCGTCGCCGCCGCTGTCCTGCAGGAACACCAGATGCTGCCCGTCATAGGCCCAGTAATAGTTGCGCACGCCCCGCCCGGCATCGTGCGTGACGGGCCGCGCCTCGTCCGGGGTCCCAGGCGGCGCGACCCAGACGTTCATCACGCCCTGCAACGGCGCGACCCAAGCCAGGTGCAGGCCATTGGGACTGATGGTGCCGCCGGTCCGGTTCGGGTTGCCGAACAGATGGGCGCGCGGGATCAGGCTGTCGGACATCTGGCGGCTCGGCTCCGGGTTGCACGCGGGGAGTGGAGCACAGGGCTTTGGCGCGGTTCAACACTGTTCGCCCTCGTCGCGGCGTTGGGTGAGGCTGGGCTGGCGCTGAACGGAGCTGCATGGCGTTCGAGGGTCGCTCGCGGCCTAAGCCCAGGCATGGCTCCATACCGAGGTCTGGTGTAGTACGGCCGTGCGCCCGCAGAGGCGCCGCTCGGGATCGGGAGGGACCTATACGATGTTATCACGCCGGCACGGCCTGAAGCTTGCCGCCCTGCTGCCCATTGCCACGCTTTCCGCCGTGCGGTCAGCCGCCGCCCAAACCCCGGCCCCAACCGTTCGAACGCCGGTGGCTTTCACGGTTCCGCCGGGAGCCTGCGACTGCCACGTCCACGTCTTTCCCGACCCACAGCGGTTTCCCTTCTGGGCCGGGCGCGTCTATACGCCGCCGGTCGCCACTGCCGATGAACTGCTGGCGCTGCAGCACGCCCTGCACATGGACCACGTCGTGATCGTGACGCCTAGCGTGTATGGAACGGACAACGCAGCGACGCTGGACGGGATGCGGCAGCTCGGTCCGCAGCGCGCGCGCGGCGTTGCCGTGATCGACGGCAAAACCAGTCCGGCCGAGCTGGACAGCCTGGCGCAGGCCGGCATCCGGGGCGTCCGGGTCAATTTGGAGCAGGCCGGCGTAGTTGATCCCGCAGCCTCCGCCAAGCGGCTACAGGAGGCTGTGCAGCAGATCGGCGAGCGGCCCTGGCACCTCCAGATCTACTCGCGCTTGTCCGTCATTGCCCCGCTCAAAGCGCAGTTGGCTGCGCTGCCGATGCCGGTCGTGTTCGACCACTTTGCCGGCGCGCAGGCAGCGCTGGGTCCGCAGCAGCCCGGCTTCGACGCGGTGCTCGACCTGGTGAAAACAGGCAAGGCCTATGTAAAGATCTCAGGCGCCTACCGTGCTTCGGCCCGTGCGCCGGACTATTCGGACGTGGCAGCGCTGGCGCAGGCGCTCCTGGCTGCCAATCCGGACCGGCTCGTTTGGGGCAGCGACTGGCCGCATCCGGACAGCGCGGTGGTCCCGACCCGAACACCTGCTGATTTGGCACCGGCGCAACCCATTGACGACGGGCGGGTGCTCAACCTGCTTGCCGAGTGGGTGCCCGATGCAGCGGTCCGGGTGAGGATTCTTGTGGACAATCCAAGACGGCTTTACGGGTTCTGACCGAGAGCGCTTCCAGCGTCGTCGGCGATCATCCATTCTTTCGGCGAACGGTCAACGCTCGCCTGCGCCGCGACGAGCAACGCAAGCTCGTGCATCGGCAGTGCTGACGCGCTCGGTCCGCCAACCTCATTTAGGATCGAGATGCTGAAGAAGGATCACGGCGCCCGGCAGCTTGCCACGTTTGTCCTGCAGCAATTCCACACCGCCGACGGCGAGCACAGCAATTGCGGCGAGTAACTCGCGTAGCCGGTCGGGAGCGCTGGCATCGAACGGCAGGACGCAGCCGCCGGTCCGGCGTGCCAGATCGAGGAACAGCTCGGCGTCCCGGCGTGCCGTCCAGTGGGCTGTGTCATGGAAGACGAAAAGTCTGATGCCCAGACGCCCAAGTTCGTCCGCAAGCTTGCGGCCACGTGTGGGAGACTCCTCAAAGACATCGCCGATGTAGGTGATGACCCGGAGGCCCGGCGAGGCAAGCGAGCGTGAGAGGATCGGCAGGAGCTGCGTGTGTCCGGCAACACAGGTGATGGCTGCGGCGCGGTCGCGAAGCGTATTCGGGTCAGCGGTGAACTCGGTGAAGGTGTGCAGGCGGGAGCCGCCGTGGACGGCAAGGGCGACGTCGAGCTTACCGGGTAGCGCACGCACGAGGGCATCGGTGACCGTGCGAGCCGTGGCCCAGGCTGGGGCGCGGGACGCGGTGGCGTCGAAGCCGAAGACGAGCCGAGGGCGTCCTGGCACGGCGGCGCTGGCGAGCGTGGTGGGGTTCAAGGCCGATATCGATGCGGGACGGCTGGGCAGCGCGGAGATGACGGTCGCCGCCGCGCGACGAAGCCGGCCGAGGACGGTAGGTGCTGGATGGCCTGGCTCATCTGTGTTCGCGTCGGAGTCCGGCACCAAGACAAAGTTTGGTTTTTCGGCCATGGCTGTCGCGCCTGCAGCTCGGTTTCGACGCTCAGTGTGAGGCATCCTGCTCGTGGATGACAAGCATGATCGGCGCAGTGGGGCGGCCATCTAGGTTTGACCAAAAGCTGGTATGCGTTGGCTCCGGACGCCGGATGTTGGCAGACTTTCTGGTCAGGGAACGGTCTTGCCTGGCTCGTTGAGCCGGTCAGCAAGGTTGATTGCCGCTCCAAGAACTCGTTGGATCGTGCGGCAGGGTATGGCCGGCCACGCTGGAACATAGGGCCATCGCTGAACCGCAAGGAGCGGTCGGTGCATCTGAACACGCCGCGTCATCGATGTGATCAGGCGCCGTCCAATGTCGCCGAGCGTCGAAATGAGGCGCGGATTTAATGTGTACGATGCACCGCTAACCATTTCAGCAACTGAACGGGTCAACCACTCACTCGGCCTTGCTGAACAGGTTAACGAGTCTGCTGAAGGGGTATGTGAGATTTGACAAGTCCACCAAACGCTTTGCTATCTCAGACTAAACCAAACTTGCGATATTGATTGTTATCGCAAGTTGACGGCAGGGGACATTGTTAGATCAGGTGGACACGCGCTCAACCAGCCAGGTCGAGGCGATGTTGGCGTAATCAGAGAATGTCATCTCGTCGCGCCCCAGTCGCAGGTCGTCGAGAATGCCCGGCAACGTGTCGCTGAATTCGGCGAAGCGCCGGGCGATCTCTGCCCCGCCTGGAAGTGGCACTCGGCGCTGCCCGGCCGCGAGCCAGTCTCGCACCGCGCTGATCGCCCGCACCGCGTCTCCACCGTGAGTGGCGATGTCCTGCCCGGCGATGTCGGAAAGGAAGGCTTGGTAGCGGTAGGACTCGCGATCCAGCACAAGGCAGTTCT
The DNA here is from genome assembly GCA_025351925.1 of Rhodospirillales bacterium. Taxonomy (GTDB): domain Bacteria; phylum Pseudomonadota; class Alphaproteobacteria; order Acetobacterales; family Acetobacteraceae; genus CAHJXG01. The sequence goes on from JANXVC010000168.1 coordinate 15,647, forward strand.
TGCGCCGCTGCACGGCGTTGCCGAACCGCTTGGCGCCAAGGAACAGCCCAAGCTCGAACGGCATGTTGAAGCGTGGCAGGCCGGCTGCGTTCAGCTCCGTCCGCGAGATGTCGTGCACGCCCAAGCGGCAGTTCCTGACGAGCGCCACTATCTTCTCGATCCTGACCTCGCCGGCGTCGTAGGCCTCAAGGGCGCAACGTGGCCGATAGCCACAATCAAACACGGCGAAAACGATCGCCTCGAACATGGGCTTGTAGGCGTCATCAAACGGGCAGTTGACAAAGACGCTTGTCTCGAACTCCGCTCCCAGGTCGGCGACCTTAGGCATCGAGGGCTGTGGGATGCTCCTCGAACGACTTGCGCACGGCCCGACGGATGTTGGACAGGGTTGTCTTGACCGGCTTGGTAGCCGCAGGCTGGATGCGGCTCGGCTTGCCTGCTGACGCCCCAGCCTTCGAACGTGGCACCACACTGGTCTTGGTATTGGATATCGTCTTGTTCATGGATCAAACATAGCACATCGGGAACGCTGTTAAAGCGCCCTTAATGTCATCTAATCTGATCTCGACTATGGCGACCGCAATCTCATGTTGACGGCACCTTGCCGCGCGCATGTACTTCCGCTCATGCCCTACCAGGACCTGAATGCTCTGCAGCTCCGCATCACGCTGGCCGAGATCGAGCCTTCGATCTGGCGCCGCCTGATCGTGCCCGCGACCTGGCACCTCGGCCAGCTGCACCTGGCCGTCCAGGCTGCATTCAACTGGTGGAACTACCACCTGCACGAGTTCCGTATCGGCGGCCTGCGCTACGGAAATTTGCAGTTCGACGACGACGGCTACCCGGACAGCCCACGCCTGTTCGACGAGAGCGAGGTGCGCCTGCTCGACTTCGGCCGCGACCCCGGGATGGCGTTCACCTACCTTTACGACTTCGGCGACGACTGGCACCACCACGTCGAGATCGAACGGCATGTTGCATTCGATCCTGTGCCGAAGGTGGCGACATGCACCGGCGGTGCCCGAGCCAGGCCGCCGGAGGACGTCGGCGGCATCGGAGGCTATGAGAACTTCCTGACCGTGATGGCCGACCTGGACGACCCGGAGCACGCCGACACGAAGCGGTGGTGCGGCGGCTACTTCGACCCGGACTGGTTCGACCTCGCGCTGACCGACAAGGACGTCCGCAACGCGCTTCGCCCAAACGTGCGGCGGCGCCTATATCAGCCTAAACCGAGGCGGCCCAGGCACCCGGCGTGACGGAATGGGTGACTGTTGTGTAGCGACAATCAAGGAGGTTGCCGTGACCGTGGCAGCATTAGAGCTTGCGATCGTCACCCGTTTGCGGCCTTGCTTTCCTTGGCGTCGCAGGCGTGGTTCAAAGCAGGGTCACACGTGAAGCTGGGTTGACGTTGGCAAGAAGGATGGTGGCACCTTCATGCTTTCAGTGGTGGTGCGAGTATGAATCGATGTGGTGGCGCAGCAGCGAGGCTGCCCGGGGGTGAGCGCAAGGACTTGGCCATTCAGGCGCTGGCGCGATCAGAGACGGTCAGCCACCTGGCGTCCCGGCACGGGGTGAGCCGCAAGTTCGTCTACCAGCAGACGCACAAAGCTCGCGCTGCGTTGGCTGACGCCTTCTCGCCTGCCGTGCCCGACAATGAGGTGCTGTTCGAGCTGGCGGTGACCAAGGCCTGGCTGCGCCAGGTGATCATCGGGCTGACGCTGATCTGCCGCGG
>JANXVC010000216.1 GCA_025351925.1 Rhodospirillales bacterium
GCGATCTCGAAGCCGCCGCGCGCCAACGCAGCGCCAAGGCGCTGCTGGAACGCCGGGGACGGGTCTTCGCGCACCAGGAAGCGGAAAAGCCGTCCTGCAATATGCCTGGCGGTCGCGTGCTGCTGCAGGATGATGTCCAGGTGTTCGACGCCGTGCAGCGGACCGGTCTGGCCGAGGAAGGTCTTCATCCCGTCATCGTGGTGGCGCGGATCGATCCTGAAGCGCAGGTCGTCGTCGATCCAGCCGGTGAAGGCGCGGGCCGCCTCTCGGATGTCGGCCTCGGTGTAGTGGCCGACACCCATGGTGAATAATTCCAGCACCTCACGGCCGAAGTTCTCGTTGGGCGCGTCCTTCACATTCAGCCCGGCATCCAGGAACACCAGCATCGCCGGATCCTGCGCCACCCCGACCAGCAGATCGCGGAAATTTCCGGTCGCATGGCGGTGGAACAGCGCCAGTTGAGCTTGCATTTTACGGTAGTCGCGCACCTTTTCTGCACCCGTGGCGAAATGCCCGTGCCAGAACAGCGCCATCTTCTCTTGCAGTGGGCGCGGCGTGCGCAGCATCCGCTCCGCCCACCAGTTGGCCAGCCGCCGGGTTTCCAGCGCCGTTGCGCGCAACCAGAAGAAGAAGCGGTTGGCGACCGGCTGCAGGCGCAGGTCGCCGGACGGCTTCACTTGGACGCCCATGGCCACGCCGGTCCGCTCGGCGAGGCGGGTGGCGGCGGGGCGGGTGGCGGGAAAGTTGCGCAGCGACGGATCATAGACGCCGGAGACCTGAAAGGGAGGCAGCAGGTCGTCGGGAATGGCCCGGTACTCAACCAGGGAGCGCACCGCCGCCTCCGGCGTCATCGCTGCGAGGCGGTTGATCTCATCCGGCGTGCCGCCGAAGCCGGCACGGTCCAGCAAATGCCGCGCCCGCTCACGCGTCCAATCGGCGGCGCTGATCGGGGTGAGGTCTTCCGTCCAGCCGGCTATTGAGGCTTGCGCATCGTGGCCTTCTGTTGATGAAGCCATTCCGTCCTTCCCTGCAACCGATAGCACGGGCACAAGCGCTGATCCGACATTCCCGGCCAGACGGCGTTCTATAGAGCTAGGTCGGCAATCTCGCAACAAGCTCTTGTGCAATCCAAAAAGGGTGGATTCTGAACCACGCTGTTTGCTTTCACTTGCAGGCGCCGAGCGAATGCTGGCACCGTATTGCGCAAGAATAATCAATCGGGGAATAAGTCAAGATTGCACACACCCTGCGCCACCTGTTCGTGGCGCTCGGCCGTGACGATCTCGAAGCCGCTTTCCGCCGCCATGCTCGCGGCCTGAGTGCAGAAGACACGGCCAGTATGCCGCGCACGGTCGCGCTCGACGGCAAGACGCTGCGCGGCAGCTTCGACCACCTGACCGACCGCAAGGCGGCTCATGTGCAGCGCATTTGCCAGCGACGCCGCCCTGATCCTCGCCCACCAGGAACTGGGCGGGGCGCCGGACGAGATCGCAGCGGTGCCGAAGCTGATGGCCGAGCTATCCGTGCGCACTGGCGCATTAAGAACCAGGCTCAATATGTCCGAGACGTGGCCCTGGGTGAGGACGCCAGCCGCATCCGCACGCAGCCCGGCGTGATGGCCCGCATTCGCTCGCTCGCGCTCAACATCCTGCGCGCCAACGGCGTCCAAAACGTCAGCCTGGCGCTCTACGCCAACGCCGTCAGCTTCGATCAGCTACTGGCTCTCGGCACCTCGTGATTAGAACTGAATGGCCCTGATCCGATCCGAGGCCACCATGTCCGTGTTGCGGCGGTCCATGGTCGTCATCGAGATCCTCAAGCCTGGCACCCGGGCGCGCGCGCCGCCTCGCCTGCGCCGGCCAGCCGGAATGGTGGCGCCGTTGACCCGGCACGGCCAGCCTCAGCTTGACGTCGAAGTCCCGCCGCTTCGACGATCGGACCGTCGCGCCTCCAAGCCCTCCGAAAGCCGTCCTGCCGCGCCGCTAACGCCACAACCGCACCCCAGCTTGCAGCAGATTTCCTCCACCGCCGTGCCGCCTCAGATTGCCGCAGAGCGAATGCAATCTGCTCATCCGTGTATCGTGTCCGCTTCAGCCGGTCAGATCACACGAGGCCGATATGGGTTTAGAGAGGACAATCTGCTTAGGATTGCCGACAATCCTTTCTTGATGGCTGGCGATAGCCATGCCATAGCTGGCTCCAAGATGGGCCGCGTGCGCCGCGATAGCCATACTAGAGCAGAATCCGATCATTCTGGCTCACAGCCAGCGGCTTCGAACATGTTGGCGCACTCGTCTGGGGTGAATTGCGGCAACGCGTCGCGGATTGCGTCCCAGAGCGTCGGGATGGTGCGAGCCGCAGCTTTTCGCAGGATCGCTTTCAGCTTGGCAAACGCGTTCTCAATGGGATTGAAGTCGGGCGAGTAGGGCGGCAGGAGCCAGAGCTGGGCACTGGCCTCTTCGATGGCCGCACGGACACCAGCGACCTTGTGGACGGGCAGGTTGTCCATCACGACAACATGGCCCGGTCGCAGGGTGGGGACGAGCACCTGCTCGACATAGGCGAGGAAAGCGGGGCCGTTCATCGGCCTGTCGAGCACCATCGCCACTTGGCGATCCGACTGCGAAGCAGCCGGCGGCGGAGCCGCCGGAGGGGGGCGGTCAGGCCACAAAGCGTGAGGGCTGCGACGAAGGTGATTGTCTTTCAATGCCCGTGCGGGATGGCTGCCAGGCATCGCTCCCCACATGGCGCTCGCCCGCGCAGCCGGGCCATCTTCGTCGACGCCCCGGTCTCATCGATGAACACCAGGTCCTCCGGGTCGAGGTCGGGCTGCGCGTCGAACCAGGCTTGGCGCCGGGCGGCGACGTCGGGCGAAGCTGACCGAAGGTTCCGTCGAGCGAAGCTCGATGGAATGGTCAGCGGAGGGCGCGCCTGCTCGCTGGCGTGCATTATTCTTTTGGAGGTGAGATCACGCCGGTCGAGGAAGCGCCAGACCGTGCTGGGCGTGAACGAGGCGCCGTGCTGACGGCCCAGCAGCTCGGCCAACTCGACCAGCGTGATGTCCACCTCGGCCTCAATCGTCGCCAGGATGACGTCGCAGTAGGCCTCGATATGATGCGAGCGCAGATCGCCACCCTGCGGCAAGGCCGCGACCCGACCTTCGCTGCGCCAGGCGCGGATCCAACGGACGGCACTCGAAACCGCGATGCCGAAACGCGCGGCCGCCGCATTGCAAGACAGCCCGCCGTCAATAACGGCGATCACCCGAGAGCGAAGATTCTGGGACAGTTTCTGCTCAACCCGGGTAGGGAGTGGCCTGCCCGCGTAGGGTTTGCTGGATAGCCTGGTAGGCGCCCATGCCACGGCGTGCGGCGGTGCCGATGACGGAGCGCACGCCGGCGAACAGGTCAGCGCCCCACTTGGAG
>JANXVC010000218.1 GCA_025351925.1 Rhodospirillales bacterium
GCCGCCGAGAGCACGCAGATCGAGATTGCGCCAAGCCGGATAGGGCGCCCCCAGGACGGCCCCGGCGTGGAACACCTGGTCGGCGACCAGCGTGGGAGTGCCGAGGACATCAAGCGGGCCGTAGCGGTTCTCGACGATCTCGATCCCGGCCATCAGCTCACCGATCGCCGCAGCAGCCTGGGCGTCGCTGCACGGTCCGGGCGCCAGGTCATGCGCCAGCACCACGGCAAGCTCGCACTCGACGCCGGGATGCAAGAACGGCGCGATACTTAGCGTGCTGCCGCTGCCGTGCAGCCCGGCCTCCGCGATGAACCCTGCCAAGGGCCCAGGTAGGCCCAGATAGTCCTGCATGCGTCGTGCCGTCGCGCCGATCTTGAAGCCGGCCGGAATTTGGATGCCGGACAGGCGCGCGACCGCGACCTGGGTCGCGATGCCCTCTGCCAGATCGCGCGGTGCAGCCTCAGACGGCAGGCGGTCCAGCACGCGCCGGGTTCGCCGTGCGGCGATCAGCGCCTGGGCAGCGCGCTCCGCATCGAACGGGGCAGCGGCGAGCGGGCCAGCCGGCATTAGGGAACCCGGGTCAACTCATAAAGCGCCACGGTCGCGGCGGCCGACACGTTCAAGCTCTCCATCAAGCCCGGCATGGCAAGGCCCGCGATCTCGTCGCAGGTCTCCCGTGTCAGACGGCGCAGGCCGGCACCCTCGGCGCCCAGCACCAATGCCACGCGCCGCTCCGCCAGCGGGGCGCCGCGCAGGGGGGCGCCGCCGCTGTCCAGCCCAATGACCCACAGTCCCGCCGCCTTCAGCGCCGCCAGCGTTCGGGCCAGGTTCACGGCGCGCAGCAGCGGGATCTGCTCCAGGGCGCCCGATGCCGCCTTGGCCAGCACGCCGGTCTCCTCCGGCGCATTGCGGTCCTGGGTGATGACGCAGGCCGCACCAAACGCCGCCGCGCTGCGCAGCACGGCGCCGATGTTGCGGGGGTCAACGACTTGGTCGAGCACCAGAACGGGCCCCGGCCGCTCTAGTACGACCGAAAGAACCGGCGGCGCCAACAGGTCTGCCAGCAGCCCAGCGCCCTGATGCACGGTGTCCCGGCCCAGCAGATGGTCCAGCTTGGCGCGGTCCACCCGCTCCGTCGGTAACGGCCAGGGCTGCGGCAGGCGGGCCTGCAGCGTGGCCTCCGCCTCTTCGGTCAGCAACAGGCGTTTCAGGCGGCGCGCCGGGTTGGCCAGCGCCGCCGCCACGGGATGCAGTCCATGCAGCCAGACGCTGCCCCTTGGAACCGCCGGGCCATGCGCGCTGCGAACGGCCGGCGTGATCGTGGGAGGGCGTGCGGCGAGGGTCGTGGGCGCACGCAGGGTCCGTGGTCCGGGTTCCGCGGCTTGCGGCGGGGCTGGCTCCGGAGTGCGCGGCGGGCGGGGCTGGCCCAGACGCGGTGATTTCAGCGCCGATGCGGCCCGCGCCTCAGGGATCGGTGTTCGGCTGGGGCGTGGCCCCGATGAGCGATCCGGCGCGGCCTGCCGTATCATGGATGCTGGACCGCGGGTCGCCTCACGTGGAGGTGCACGCGACCCGGTAGCGTCGTTGTCCCGGGTATGTCCGGGACGCGCGAAACCACCTCCGGGACGTTTGGCGCCGGCGGGCTTCGCTCCGGCAGGCCGGTCGGGATTTTTGCTGCGCATCGGCGTTCTATACAGGCGAGCGGCAATGAATGACAGTCAGTCGCAAAATGCTCCAAGGCCAATACACCGCGCCCACGCTGGTTGACAGCCATCCCTGTTCGGCGCTACCCCGCGCGTCCGGCGGCCTTGTCATGGCCCGGCGGAGGGGTGCCCGAGTGGCTAAAGGGGGCGGACTGTAAATCCGCTGCTGTAACGGCTACGTTGGTTCGAATCCAACCCCCTCCACCAATCGTGTTCCGGCTGGTGTCGGCAGCTACAGCATAGATTGCAAAATTCAACCATTGTAAACGCTAGACGCAGGGGTGTTGCACTCCGGCCGTCTTGTGCGAGTGAACGTTGAACCTGATAGCCTGCGTCTGTGTGACATGAAGGGTAGTATCTTCAGTATGGCGGCGAAGACCCGGAACATACCGCGCGATGAGCTCGCCACCCGGCTTCGCCAACAGGAGATGGTTGCCGGTTTTGGCGCGTTCGCGTTGAAATCGGCCGGGTTAGCGGCAGTCCTGACCGAGGCGTGCCGTGTTGCCTCGACCGGACTGCAGACCGAGTTCGCGAAGGTGCTGCAGTTTCAGCCCGCTTCCGGTGACCTGCTGGTGGTCGCTGGGATCGGCTGGCGCGCCGGGGTCGTGGGCGGCGCAACGCTTGGTGCCGGGCTGAGCAGTCCGGCCGGCTATGCATTGCACACCGGACAACCGGTGCTGTCGAATAATCTGGGCGAAGAGGGTCGCTTTCGCACGCCTGAGCTGCTGCTCGACCATGGGGTGCACAGTGCGATCAACGTCTCGATCGATGCCAGCGCCGCTCCGGTTCCGTATGGCGTGCTGGAGGTGGACGGCACCGCTCGCGATGAGTTCGTCGCGGCCGACACCGCGTTTCTGCAGTCCTTATCCAGCGTGCTCGCCGCCGCATTGGTCCGGCACGAGACGGAGCAGGCCAAGGATGCACTGCTGCGCGAGAAGGACTTGCTCATGCTCGAAGTGCATCACCGGGTGAAGAACAGCCTGCAGCTTGTTCGCGCCGTGCTGCAGCTTCAGGCGCGTTCCGCCAGTGATGAGGCGCGGGTTCAGCTCGAGGCTGCCGCTGGGCGGATCACGACGATCAGCGCGGTGCATCGGTATCTATATGAAGGCGGATCGGCGACGCAGACCGACGCTGCCGCCTACCTGCGCGCGCTGATGGCCGATATACAATCCGTAGTATCCATTCCCGAGGAGCGCCGGGACATCGTGGTCCAGGCTGAGCCGCTCGTGTTGTCAGCCGATCAGACCACGCCTTTAGGCCTGATCACGTCAGAGTTGGTGTCGAATGCGCTGAAGCATGGCGCCGGGCGTGTGCTGGTCAGCCTTCGCCGCGTTGCCGAGGGCCTGCAGATCCGTGTCGAGGACGAGGGTCCAGGCTTCCCCCCGGACTTTGTGCCGCAGCGTTCAAAAAGCCTGAGCATGCGGCTGGTGACCGCACTCGCCAAGGGTGATCCGGCGCAATCCGTGGTCGTTGACCGCTCGGTTCCGCATGGCTGCGTGGTCGCTACTCTTAAACTGTAGAGTTCAGGCAAGCTCCACAACGACGGGCACGTGATCCGACGGCTGTGCCTGCCCACGCTCGGCGCGGTCGGGTGTCGCCGAGACCAGGCGCTCCGCCAGATCAGGCGAAAGGAGCGCGTGGTCAATCCGCAGGCCGTGGTCCCGGGGCCATGCGCCGGCCTGATAGTCCCAAAATGTATAGACGGGTCCGGATGGCTGCAACGCGCGTATCGCGTCGGTCAGGCCGAGCCATTGCAGGGCGCGGAACCGGGCGCGGGTCTCCGGCCGAACCAGCGCGTCGGATGCCGACAGCGTTCCCGGCGCATAATCCGCGTCGGTGGGACATACGTTATAGTCGCCGGCCAGCAGCATCGGCTGGTCCGCATCCAACAACGCGCGGGCGCGGTCGGCGAGCAACTCCATCCAGCGCAGCTTGTAGCCGTAGCCAGCCTCACCGCCTGAGTTGCCGTTGGGCAAATACAGGTTGCCAACGGTGATCGGCCCGGCGGCGTCCGGAACCTGAACCTCAATGTAGCGGGCCTGCGCATCATCCTCCGGCAGCCCTGGGAGGGCGCGGTGCGTCACCTCGACCGGAATGCGCGACAGGATCGCAACGCCATTGTATGATTTCTGGCCAACGACGTTGGCTGCGTAGCCTACAGCCTCAAACGCGGCGGCCGGGAACTGCGCGGCCTCGCATTTTGTCTCCTGCAACAAAAGCAGGTCGGGCTGCACACGGGTCAGCCAATCGGCAACCAACTGCTCGCGCATGCGAACGGAGTTGACGTTCCAGGTCGCAATACGCACGAGCCCGGAATACCGCTGGCGGCTCCGATCAATCGACCGCGAAGCTGGTGCCGCAGCCGCAGCCCGAGGTCGCGTTCGGGTTCCGCACCGTAAAATGCGCGCCCATCAGCTCGTCGGTATAGTCGAGCTGTGATCCCGCCAGCAGGTCCAAGCTTGCTGGATCCACCAAAACGCGCGCGCCCTGCGCCTCGACGACCAAATCATCCGGCTGGGCCGTCTCGTCCAACTCAAACTTGTATTGAAAACCACTGCACCCGCCTGCGAGGACGGCCACGCGCAGCGCCGCCGGGCGGGCCTGGGCGGCAATGATCTCCGCCACACGCTCGGCAGCGCGGTCGGACACTGAGAAGCTGGCGATGTCGCTGATGCTGTTCATGAGTGAGACATAGCGCGTCGAGGCGTCACATTGAAGATGCTGGGTCATCGGTGTTAGGCCCGCAACCTTGTATAGTCATGCCCATGCACCACGCCCCCTACGCCGTACGGCCCGAGACATCCCGCGGCCGCCTGCACCCGGAGCCGGAGAGTCCCGGCCGCAGCCCGTATCAGCGGGACCGCGACCGGGTGATCCACAGCTCGGCATTCCGCAAGCTACAATATAAAACTCAAGTCTTCGTTAATCACGAGGGCGACTACTTCCGCACCCGGCTGACCCATAGCCTTGAGGTGGCGCAGATCGCCCGCTCGATCGCGCGTGAGTTGCGCCTGGATGAGGATCTGACGGAGGCGCTAGCCCTGGCGCATGATTTGGGCCACCCGCCGTTCGGGCATGCCGGAGAGGAGGGGCTGAACAACCGCATGAAGCCCTATGGCGGCTTTGATCATAATTCCCAAAGCCTGCGCATCGTGACGAAGCTGGAGGACCGCTACGCCGCGTTTGACGGCCTGAACCTTACGTGGGAGGCGCTGGAGGGCCTGGCCAAGCATAACGGCCCGCTGCGTCACCCGCCGCCCTACATCGCCGAGTACAATGCGCGCCACCCGCTCGACCTGCATACCCAGGCCGGCGGAGAGGCGCAGGTGGCGGCGATCGCGGACGATGTCGCGTATCACAGCCACGATCTGGATGACGGGATGCGCGCCGGGCTGTTCGGCCCCGACGACGTCGCGCATCTCCCGGTGGTGGGCGCGTCCCTGGCGCTCGCCCGGCGTTCGAGCCTCGATGTGCCGCCGCAGCGGCTGCGGCACGAGACGATCCGCCGGGTGATCAACAGCTTTGTCACCGATATCATCGAGGAGAGCCGGCGGCGCATCGCGGCGCTTGATCCCACTGACGCCGACGCCATCCGTCGCGCGAAAAGGCCGGTCATCGCGTTCAGCCCGGCTATGGCGGAGGCGAACCACGCCGTTAAGGAATTCTTATTCGCCCACATGTATCGTCACTGGAAGGTGAACCGCATGAGCAACAAGTCGCGCCGGGTGACCGAGGCGCTGTTCGGGCTGCTGCATGACGACGTCAGCATGCTGCCGGATGGCTGGCGGGCGCGTGCCGGGGAGAAAGACGGGCCGCGTGCGGCGCTGACCGTTGCGGACTACATTGCCGGCATGACGGACCGCTTCGCCTTGGACGAGCATCGCCGTCTGACCGACCCTTTCACCACCGGCTAGCAGGACCTTTGACATTGCCAGAGAACATCTTTGCCCGCGTGCGGGCCGCCGTGGTGACTGCGCTGCGCCAGGTCGTGCCGGACCTGCCGGACGACGTCGCCGATCGGGTCGAGGTCAGTCCGGCGCGGGAGGCGGCGCATGGCGACATGGCGACCAATGCTGCAATGGTCAGCGCCAAGACCGCCCGCCAGCCGCCGGCCCGCATTGCGCAGGCGCTGGCCGCAGCATTGGTGGACGGCGCCGATGTGCTGCGCGCCGAACCGGCCGGGCCTGGCTTCGTGAACCTGCATTTGCGGCCCGACAGCTTGCGCGCGACGCTGCCGGCTATTCTGCGTGAGGGCGAGGCGTTCGGCACGAGCGGCGCTGGGCAGGGCAGGCGGGTGAACGTCGAGTATGTCTCCGCCAACCCGACGGGCCCGATGCATATTGGCCATTGCCGCGGTGCTGTGGTGGGCGACGCGCTGGCGAACCTGCTGGCTAAGGCCGGGTTTGCGGTGACCAAGGAATACTACATCAACGACGCCGGGGCGCAGGTGGCGGCACTCGCCTGGGCGGCCTATTGGCGTTACCTGCAGGCAGTCGGCACGCCGCTCTCCGAGGACGAGTTCGCCGCCATGGTGCCCGGCGGCCTGCAATACCGGGGCGACTACCTGATCCCCGTGGGCGAGGCGTTGCGGGCCGAGCACGGCGACGCGCTGTCTGGCCCCGGCGGCACCGTGGCCGACCCGGCGCTGTGGTTCGACGGGGTCCGCAGCTTCACCGTGGCGGCGATGATGGCATCGATCCGGGCGGACCTGGCGCAGCTGGGCGTGCAGCCCGACGTGTTCACCTCCGAGCGGGCGCTAGTGGAGGCCGGCGCGCCGGACCGGGTGATCGAGCAGCTGCAGGCGAAGGGCCTGATCTACGAGGGCATCCTTGAGCCGCCGAAGGGCAAGACGCCGGACGACTGGGAGCCGCGCGAGCAGACCTTGTTCCGTGCGACGCAGTTTGGCGACGACGTGGATCGGCCACTGCGCAAGTCGGACGGCTCGAACACCTATTTCGCCAACGATATCGCCTACCACGCCGACAAGATCGAGCGCGGCGCCGAGCTGATGGTCGATGTTTGGGGCGCGGACCATGGCGGCTACGTCTCGCGCATGAAGGCGGCCGTGCAGGCGGTGGCCGGCGACCGCCCAGCGCGGCTCGAGATCGTGCTGTGCCAGATCGTGCGGGTGATGCGCGGCGGCGAGCCGGTGCGTATGTCGAAGCGCGCCGGCACCTACGTGACGCTCGCGGACCTGATCGACGAGGTCGGGCGGGATGCGGTGCGCTTCACGATGCTGACCCGCAAATCCGACGCGCAGATGGATTTCGATCTGGACGCCGTCGTGGCGCAGACCCGCGAGAACCCGGTGTTCTACGTGCAGTATGCCCATGCCCGCTGCCGCTCGGTGCTGCGTGCGGCGACCGAATCCTACGGGACGGCCGCTCTCGATTCGATGGCGCTGGCCCAAATGCCGCTCGACAGCCTGCAGGACGATGCGGAGCTGGCGCTGATTCGACGGCTGGCGTCGTGGCCGCGTACGGTCGAAAGCGCGGCTCTTGCACAGGAGCCGCATAGAATCGCGTTTTTTCTCTATGACTTGGCGGGTGACTTTCATATGCTGTGGAACCGTGGGCGGGACGAATCGACACTGAGATTCCTGCAAGCGGACCGGCTGGCCGAGACGATGGCCCGGCTGGCGATGGTGGCTGCGACGGCGACCGTGCTTCGCTCCGGCTTGGCGGTGCTCGGAGTTGTTCCTGTGGAGGAGATGCGCTGAACCGTGTCCAATGACCTGCAAATACCCACTGCGATGCGCGGCACGGTTCCGGTTCGCTCGTGCTATCGGGCGCGTCGCCCTGCCATGGACCGCGGCACCAAGTACCTGCTGGTCACGGCGGTGGGGCTGGGAGGGCTGCTGCTTGCGGGCGTGGCAAGCTGGGCGTTGATCGGCGGCCCCACTGCTGTCGTCCCAGTGATCGAGGCCGACAGCCGGCCAATCCGGGTCAAGCCCGAAAACGCCGGAGGGCTGCAGGTCGTGGGCGCCGATGACCAGGTGATGGGCGGCCGTGGTTCATCAATTCATAGCATGGCGCCAGCCGCCGAAGTGCCGGCCGCCCAGGCGCTCAGGGCGCAGCTGCCGCCGCAACCGGCGCCTCCTCAACCCGCTCCCGCAGAACCGGCCGCCGTCCCGGCACTGCCCACCGCGTCGCAACCGCCTGCGGCCGCGACGCAGCCCGACCGTTTGACGCTGCCGCCAGCGACCGGGATGCTGGTGCAGCTGGCGGCGGTCAGCAGTGAGGAGGCGGCGCAGTCGGAGTGGCAGCGGCTCGCAAAGCGTATGCCTGACCTGCTGAGTGATCGCCGGCCCATCGTTCAGCGGTCGGATCGCGATGGGCGGGCATTTTGGCGCGTGCGCACCGGCGGTTTCGCGGACACTGCCGATGCGACCGCCTTCTGTGTCCGTGTGCGCATGAAGGGCGGGGCCTGTTCCATCGCCAGCTTCTGACCGCTTTGGGATGAGGGCGGCAATCATCGGCCTCGCCGGCACCACGCTTGATGCGTCGGAGGCCGCGCTGTTGCACCGTTACCAGCCTGCGGGAGCTATCTTATTTGCCCGCAACGTGCACGATCCCGTGCAACTGGCCGCGTTGACGGCCGCGCTGCACGATGCCCTGCCGGCCCACGCGGTGGTCGCCGTCGATCAGGAGGGCGGTCGCGTGGCCCGGCTGCGCCCGCCGCACTGGCGCGCCCATCCTTCGGCGGGACGACTCGGCACGGTGTTTGAGGCCGACGAGACAGCGGGTACGCGCGCGACCTGGCTGACCGGGGCGCTGATCGGGCTGGATTGCGCTGACGCCGGGTTCGACGTCGTATGCGCCCCGGTGCTCGACCTGCGGGTTCCCGGCGCGCATGACGTGGTGGGCGACCGGGCCTACTCGGCCGAGCCGGATGTCGTGGCCCGGATGGGCCGCGCGATGGCGGACGGGCTGCTGGCGGCCGGGGTGCAGCCGGTAGCGAAGCACGCGCCGGGACACGGCCGTACCGCGGTCGATAGCCATCTCGACCTGCCACGGGTGGGCGCTGGACAGGACCTCACGGCAGACATGCGGCCGTTTATGCTGTGCGCCGGGCTGCCATGGATGATGACCGCGCACCTCCTATATGAAGGTCTTGACGCCGACTGGCCGGGCACGTTGTCCGCCATTGTAATCCGGCAGGCGATCCGCGGCTGGATCGGCTTCCAAGGAGTTCTCGTGTCCGACGATCTTGCCATGAACGCTTTGTCCGGCACGCCGGGTGAGCGCGCTGCCCGGGCCGTAACCGCGGGATGCGACCTCGCGATGCATTGCAGCGGGGTCTTGTCGGACACCGCCGACGTGCTGGACGCCTGCCCCGACCTTACGGATGCGGCGCTGACTAGGATCGCAGCCGCGCGGACCATGGTGGCTTCCAGCCGGCAGACACTGGACGGCGTGGCACTGGCGGCGGAGCGGGATGGTTTGCTGTTTAAAGAGGCCACGGCATGACCGGCTTCCTGATCCAGATCGCAATTGCTGCCGTCCCGGTCATTTTCGCGATCACCCTGCATGAGGCCGCGCACGGCTATGCGGCCCTGGCCCTGGGCGACGACACGGCGCGGAGCATGGGCCGGCTCTCGCTCAACCCGCTGCGCCACGTGGACCGCGTCGGCACCTTGCTGCTGCCCGGCGCGCTCATGCTGGGCCAGTTGCTCACAATCGGGCGGGTGGTGTTCCTGTTCGGCTGGGCGAAGCCGGTCCCGGTCTCTGCATGGCGCTTCGCCGATCCGCGCCGTGGCATGGCGCTGGTAGCGGCTGCCGGCCCTGCCATGAACTTCTTCCTCGCCTGGCTCGCAGCCCTGTTGATGCACGGGTCCGCGCTGCTGCCGGACCCTGCGGGCGAGATCGTGGACACCATGCTGCAGACGTTCATCCTGGCCAACCTCGTGCTCGGCCTGTTCAACCTGCTGCCGATCCCGCCGCTGGACGGCGGCCGCATCATGGTCGGTATTCTGCCGCTGAGGCTAGCCGAGGCTTGGGCCCGGTTGGAGCGTGCGGGCATCGTCATCGTGTTATTGCTGGCGTTCCTGCTGCCCCGGCTGCTGGCCGAGTTCGGCATTCGGTTTGATCCCATTGGCAACGCGTTGAACACTGGCCTGCCCTGGGCCTTCGACCTAGTGTATCGCCTGGCGTTCCATGACGCTTGAAGTATGGGACGCCTAACGTTTGGGATGCCTGACGTTTGGCGACGCGGTTTCCCATATCCCGGTCGCGTGCTACCAAACGGCCGAAGGGACGCAGCCTATTATGTTCGATCTAGCCTGGTCTGAAATTGCATTGATCGGTGTGGTCGCGCTCATCGCGATCGGACCAAAGGATATGCCTGTCGCCATTAAAGCCGTCGCCGAGATGGTCAAGAAAGCCCGTCGCATGGCGTCCGAATTTCAGACCCATGTGGACGAGATGGTGCGCGAGGCGAACCTGCATGAGGTGCGCGACCATATCAACGACATCCGCAGCATGGACATCAAGGGCAAGATCATGAGCGCCGTGGACGGGGACGGCTCGATCCGCCGCACCATGAGCGACCGTCCGTTCAACGCTGCCCCGCCGCCTGTTACGCCGGTCAGCAGTGAAAAGCCGGCCGATGCTTCCGGGGACACGATGACGGCCCTGCATGAACCGCATGTGATTACAGCGCCTGCGTCAACAGTCCTCAATGCATCGAGTGCGGCGGCCCCAGCTGAGGCCGCAAGCCTTGGGACGCCGGTGATAAGTCAATCAGCCTACATCGATCCCCGGGCCGCGCCGCCCGTATCGCCTGCCCAGCACGAGCCTGCGACTCAGCCGACGCCGCACGCCTAAATCGCCCAAAAACTAGGACAGCATCGTGGCCTCGCAGGACGTGCCGACCGAAGACACCATCAACGACAAGCCGATGCCGTTGCTCGACCACCTGATCGAGCTGCGCACCCGGCTGCTTTGGTCGATGGGCGCTTTCCTGATCTGTTTCATCGTCTGCTACTACTTCAGCCGCGGCATCTACTCCTTCCTGGCGCAGCCGCTGGCGGACATTCTGGTCACCAAGACCGGGCAGAACCGCCGCCTCATCTTTACGGCGCTGTATGAGGCGTTCTTCACCTACCTGAAGGTTGCCTTTTTCGGCGCGGCGTTCGTCTCGTTTCCCGTCGTCGCGTCGCAGGTCTGGCTATTCGTGGCGCCGGGCCTGTATCGGAGCGAGAAGAAGGCGTTCCTGCCGTTCCTCGTCGCCACGCCGGTGCTGTTCGTGGCCGGCGCGGCGCTCGCCTACTACTTCGTGTTTCCCGCTGCCTGGACGTTCTTTCTCAGCTTCGAGTCACCCGATGGCGGCGGCGGCCTGCCGGTGCAGCTGGAGGCAAAGGTCAGCGAGTACCTAGGCCTCGTCATGCGGCTGATCTTTGCGTTCGGCCTGGCGTTCCAGCTGCCGGTGCTGCTCACGCTGCTGGCCAAGGTCAACATCATCTCGTCGCGCGGGCTGAAGAAATACCGGCGCTACGCCTATGTCGGCATGTTCATCGTCGCCGCCATACTGGCGCCGCCCGACATCATCACCCAATGCGGCCTGGCGATCCCGCTGATCGGGCTGTACGAGATCTCGATCATCGCGGCCGGCATCGTCGAGCCGAAGCGGGCCGAGGACTAGATGCACGACATCCGGGCGATCCGCGCCGATCCCGCCGGGTTCGACGCGGCGCTGGCGCGGCGCGGCCTGCCGCCGGAGACGGCCAGCCTGCTGGAACGTGATGCCGCCCGTCGCGCCGCGCAAACCGCGTTGCAGGAACGCCAGGCCCGCCGCAACGCGCTAGCCAAGCAGGTCGGCGAAGGCCGCCGCACCGGCGCCGACACCATGGCGCTGGAAGCCGAGGCGACCACTCTGCGCGACGACATGGAGGGGCT
>JANXVC010000237.1 GCA_025351925.1 Rhodospirillales bacterium
CGTTCAAGCTGCCGTTGCGGCAGACCGAAGGGCTGATGGCGTCGATCCTCACGCTGATGGACCTGACGATCTCGGCGCCTGACCACACCACGGTCAGCCGCCGGGCCGTAACGTTGCTGGTCATGCAACCGACCTTGGTGCGTAAGCGTGGGCTGGTGGCCGCCTTGCGAGGGTGAGGTTGGTTTGGTCTGCTTGGCTGCATGGAAAGCATTAGCAGCATGGTGTCCACTGAGGCTGCCACAGTGGCAGCCTCAGAGGCACGGATCGAGATTGTTGGCGAGCGACGGCGTGTGCATGACGCGGCGTTTCGGGCGCGGGTCGTTGAGGAGTGTCTGGCGCCGGGCGCCCGGATGCGGGACCTGGCGCGTCGGCACGGCATCTGCACCAGCCTGATCTACCGCTGGCGTCGGTCGGCTCGGCCAGTGGAGACGGCTGGGGCTGCGGTCCGACCTGATGCGGCGGGACCGTTGCGGCCGGGCAAGCCGATGGTGGCAGGTCCTCCCCTCGCGTTCGTGCCGATCGGTGTCTTGGGGCATCCGGAGGATCGCGGGCCTGGGCTGGTGGCGGGCTCGTCGCCGGCCGGAGTGGCGCTGTCATCGCCGGGGCACGCGCCGCTGCTGCGTCCGGCGATGGACGAGCGCCCAGGCGTGATCGAGATCGACCTGGCGGATGGCACGCGGTTGCGGGTGGACGCGTTCGTCAACGAGCGCGCGTTGCGGCGCGTGCTGACCGTATTGCGGACGGCGTCGTGATCGCCGTCGCTCCTGGGACCAAGGTTTACCTGGCGTGCCGCCCGGTCAGCATGCGCTATGGCTTCGACGGGTTGGCGGCCCAGGTGGCGCATGTGCTGGACGCTGACCCGTATATATGTGTCGGGCGCGATTATGTGGCGGCGTCGCCCGGCGCCGTGCCGTTCTGCGGCTACGGCTAGGCTTGGCCGCCACATAATTCAGAGGCTTTCCAGAAGCCGCAGCACAGGGTCTTTCGGCTGGAACCGGGCAGGTTGCTTTCCGGAGATGCCTGCCTTGTCGAGGCCGCGGCGCATCATCTCGACGTCGGCTGCGGCATAGCGATGCGTGGTCGCCACTTGCGCATGCCCGAGCCAGGCCTGGATGGTCAGGAGATCCACCCCGGACTGCAGCAACGTCATCGCAAGTGTGTGCCGCAGGGCATGCGGCGACACGGATTTGCGTGCCAGTTCCGGTCTGCGCAGGGTGGCGGTGGCGACGGCGCGCCGGACAATGTGTGTCGCTCCAAACCGCGTCAGGCGCTCGCCATGCGTGCCGACGAAAAGCGGGCGTTCCTCGCGGGCATCGAGGCCGAGCTCGTCCATCAACGCCTTGAGTGCCCTGACGAGATCGTCCGGAAGCGGCACGATCCGCTCCTTGCGGCCCTTGCCTCGCAGGAGCACCTGTGGTCGCGCGCGATCGAGGCGAAGGTCGGACGCGTCGACCCCGAGTGCTTCGGAAACGCGTGCGCCCGTGCGCCCGAGGAACAGGAGCAACGTTCGATCCCGGCGGCCACGACGTGTCCGCTCGTCCGGCGCATCGATGAGGGCGTCAAGTTCTTGTCGGGCCAAGTGGTGCGTGATCTCGGTGTGCGACTTCTTGACCGGGATGGCGAGGACGCGCTGCGCGACGCCGAGCGACGCGGGGTCGCTTGCGGCCACATGGTGGAAGAACGACCGGATCGCCGACAGGCGTGCGTTGCGGGTCTGAATCGTGTTCTTCCGCTTGTGCTGGAGCTCGTCCAGAAAGGCGAGAACGAGGTCGCGGTCGAGATGCTCGACGGCCAGGTCACAAGGCTTGCGCCCGGCCTGATCGGCGGCGAACAGGATCAGCATGCGCAAGGCGTCGCGGTAGCTGGCAATCGTCGATGCGCTCGCGTTGCGCTGCTTGATGAGCCGGCTGCGAAAGAAGGACTCCAGCAGCGCCGGGAGGGAGGAGCACGCGCTCATGCGGCACCTCCACCGATGGCAGCGCGATCGGCCGCCATGCCCAGCAGGTCCGCTGTGCCGGTGATGTAGTATGCCGTGTCGCTGTAGTGGGCGTGGCCGAGATAGGTCGCCAGCAAGGGCAGCAACGCCTGCACATCGGCCTTCTCTTGGTGCCAGACAGCAAGACGTGTGACCGCGAAGCGGTGTCGCAGATCATGGGGCCTCAAGCCCTTGTCGCTGCCAAGGCCGGCAAGCTCGCAAGCCGCGCCGAATGCTGCATGCAGCCCCGGCGATGACAACCGGTTGCCGCGTGAGCTGAGGAAGAACGCCAGGTCTCTCGGCATCGGGAAGACCGCGTCGCGGTGTCGGGCATAGTTGCGCAACGCCGTGAGCGTTGTTGGATGCACCGGGACGAGCCGATCCTTGCGGAACTTGGTTCTCCGGATGTGCAGCACGCCACCTGCAAGGTCGACGTCGGCGCGATCAAGGCGAAGCGCCTCGCCCGATCGCAACCCTGTGCTCGCCAGCAACCCGACCAGTGGCGTCAACACCAGGGCCCGCTCGGGATAGTCCGGCGAAACACGGCGGCATGCCGCCATGAGCGATCCGAGCTCACCGTCGGTCAGTATGCGCGGTGGGGGAACGGCCCGGCTTCTGGGCAACTCGCGCGGATCGAGTGCTTCTGTCCGTGGGTCGTAAATGGCGAGATACTCGCAGAAGCGGCGAACGACCCCGTGACGAATGGCACGGCCGTTGGCGGTGCCGGGCCACGAAAACACGAAAGCCAGGGCCATGTCCCGCGTAAGAGGACCATCAAGCTGTTCAGCCTCGGCATGCCGGACCAAGGCTCGCAACGTCGCGGCCTGCTTCTGAAACGAGTAGCCGAGCGACCGGCGCAGCGTGATGTAGCTTTCGACCCTGGTCGCCAGAGTCCTGACGAAGCTGCTCATGACGCACCGCCCGGGAAGGGCAGGGCGACGTCGGCGAGTTGCGACAGCGCCACTTTCACATAGATGGCGGTCGTATCGATGCTTCGGTGGCCCAACAGGTCTGCGACCTCGTTGATGGGGCGCCGATGCCTGACAAGCTGCGTTGCCAGGCTATGGCGCACCAGGTGGGCGCCAGCGACACGGGGAAGCGCAATCCCGCCTCGCTCTAGTGCCGATCGCACGATCCCAGAGATGACGCCGCTGCAGTTGATGGGGCGCACGGGCGGGACATGCTGCAGGAAGACCCGCTGGCTGTCGTTCCGGGGTCTGGCATGCAGGACATACTCGGCAAGCGCCGCCCCCGCTTCTTGCAGCAGCGGCACGACCCGATCGCGCCTGGCCTTGGTTCGACGCACAAGCACTTCAGCCTCACGCCACCGGATATCCCGAAGCTCCAGGGATCGCAGCTCTTTGTTGCGTAACCCGGTGGTGGCGAGCAGGAGCAGAATGGCGCGGTTCCGCATGCCTGTCGGCGTTGCCGCGCTGATCGCATCGATCGCGCGCGCCACGTCGTCCCACGCCAATTGAGGCGGCAAGTGAGCCAGCCGATAGCAAGGGGTGCGTGGAACAAAGCGGACGAGATCCTGGCTGCTGAGGTCGCACCAACGCAGGAACCGCAGAAACGCGCGGATGTAGGAGGTGGTTGAGGCCCGCGTGTAATCGTTGCAGGACAGCGCGAGGAGGTGCTCGACGACAGCAAGCACGTGCTCGCCCGTCATCGCGGCGATCGGCTGCCCCGGGACATGCACGTCATACCAGGCAAGGACCCGGCGCGCAGCGACAAGCTGTCCCTCGCAGGTCTTGGGCTCCAGGCCACGGACCCGCCGTAGGTGATCCAGGTACGCGGCGAGCAATGGCGCATGCGGATCTGCCGGCACGGGCGGAGCCGAAAACCGTTCGGGCACAACCCGGCGCGCAAGCTCGATCGCCGTCCGTGCGGCGATACGGGCTGCCTGGGTCGGACAGCCATCGACAAACCGATCAACCGCGGCCTGATCAATCGGCCTCGTTCGAGCGGTGCGCGACATGGAACCACTGAACCGCCCAAGCCGACTGAGGTAGACCTTGGCCGATGCGCGCTTGTAGCCGAACTCCGCGAGATGCGCCGCTATGCAGTCCATCTCGTCGCCCAGTCCTCCACCACGAAGGCGTCGCAGTATCCTCGGATACCTGAAATAAAGCTCCAACATAGCACTCTCTCCCGAGCGGGCATGACAGGAACACCCTGGCCCAACGGAAAAGGTGGAGACGACATTATGTGGCGGCCAAGCCTAGCCGTAGCCGCAGAACGGCACGGCGCCGGGCGACGCCGCCACATAATCGCGCCCGACACATATATACGGATATGTGTCACGCCACATATCCGTATTCCGGACACTTGTTCCTGTTCCGCAGCAAACGGGCCGACTACCTGAAATGCCTGTATTGGGACGGGTCCGGCCTATGCCTGTTCGCCAAACGGCTGGAGACCGGCAAGTTTGTTTGGCCGCCGATTGTGGACGGAGGCATGGTGCTGACGCCGGCGCAGCTCGGTCTGCTGGTTGAGGCGATGGACTGGCGGCGCACGGTGGCCCCTGAAGCGCCACGCCGGCCGGTAGCGGTCTGATCCCATGCGGATTGCATCAGGAAGCGCTGTACTTGGGCGAGTGATCTCGGTACAATCCTGTCATGTCCTTGGCGAGCGCTCCCCTTCCAACCGACCCGGACGCGCTGCGGATGTTCGCCGCCGGCCTGCAGGCGGAGCTGGCGCGCAAGGAGATCGAGATCGCGGCCAACGCGGCCGAGATCTATGCCAAGACGCTGCATATCGAGAAGCTGAAGATGCAGCTCGCCGTGCTGCGGCGTGCGCGGTTCGGCCGGTCGTCGGAGAAGCTCGACCGCGACATCGAGCAGCTCGAACTGCTGATCGGCGAACTCGAGGAGGGGCAGGCCGAGGGGGACGCCCGCGCCAGCGCCGCTGACCCCGCCCAGCCGCACCCGGCGCAGACGCGCGAGCGCAAGCAGCCGGTGCGCAAGCCGCTGCCGGCGCACCTGCCGCGCGAGACCGTCACCCACGAGCCGCCCTGCGTCTGCCCGGGCTGCGGCAGCACGGTGTTCAGCCGCATGGGGCAGGACGAGCGCGAGGTGCTCGAGTATGTCCCGTCCAGCTTCAAGGTGATCCAGCACATCCGGCCAAAGCTGAGCTGCCGGGCGTGCGAGACGGTCGTGCAACAGCCGATGCCGGCGCTGCCCATAGAGCGCGGCCGGCCCGGGCCGGGCCTGATCGCGCATGTGCTGGTGTCCAAGTACTGCGACCACACGCCGCTGCACCGCCAGGCGGGGATCTATGCGCGCGAAGGCGTCGAGCTCGACCGCTCGACGCTGGCCGATTGGGTCGGACAAGCTACGTTCCTGCTCTCCCCCCTGGCCGAGGCGATCGGCCGCCACATCCGCGCTGGCGCCGCGCTGCACGCCGACGACACCACCGTGCCGGTGCTCGCCCCGGGTCTTGGCAAGACCAAGACCGGACGGCTCTGGGTCCTGGTGCGCGACGAGCGGCCTTGGGGCTCGGACGTGCCGCCGGCGGCGTTCTACCGCTACTCGGCCGACCGCAAGGGTGTGCACGCGCAGGCGCTGCTCGGCAGTTGCCGCGGGTTCCTGCATGCTGACGGCTACGCCGGGTTCGACGCGCTCTACCAGCCGACCACGCCGGCCGGCGATGCCCCGCTGGTCGAGGTGGCCTGCTGGAGCCATGCGCGTCGCAAGTTCTACGACGTCCACCACACGACCGCCTCGCCGATCGCACTCGACGCTTTGCAGCGGATCGGCGCCCTGTTCGCCATCGAAAGCAGCATCCGCGGCCAATCGCCCGAGCAACGCGCCGCCGCGCGCCAGGAACACGCCCGCCCGTTGCTCGACCAACTGAAAACGTTTCTCGACGCCTCGCTCACCCGGATCAGCGGCAAGAGCGCGCTGGCAGGGGCCATCCGCTATGCCCTGTCGCGATGGAAAGAACTCAGCCACTACGTCGCCGATGGTCGGCTGGAAATGTCCAACAACGCCGCCGAGCGCGCCATGCGGCCCCTTGTCTTAGGCAGAAAAAACTATCTGTTCTGCGGGTCCGACGCCGGAGGCCAGCGCGCCGCCTGCATCTACACTCTCGTCGAGACAGCAAAGATGAACGGCATCAACCCGCAGGCCTACCTCACCGACATCCTCGGACGCATCGCCGAACATCCCATCCATCAGATCGACGCCCTGCTCCCCTGGTTCTGGACACAGTAGCCGAACCCGACGTCAGGCCTGGATAACCAAAGCCGCGGCCTACAGCCGACGCTTACCAATGCGGTGGGTGTATCGCCCGACATAGGTGAGAACCTGCTTTGGGCCGGCGAAGGGCGGCTTGGCGTAGACCACCCATTCTGCCCTGCGTGCGGGCGCCAAGTGGCGCAGGAACGCGGATCGCTCCTGCAGCGATTGAAGGGTCGAGAAGAAGTTTAGGTGGCCGGCGGTGAAGGCTTTCTCCAGGTAGTGGAGGAACAATCCTCGGAACAGGCGCGACAGGACCCGGACGGGCAGGAAGAAGCCGAGCCGGCAAGCGACCCATCGGCTGCCGTCCGGCGAGATCCCACCGCCGGGGACAAGACAGTGCAGATGTGGATGGTGCAGCAGGTTCTGGCCCCAGGTGTGCAGCACGCTCAGGAAGCCGATTTCGGCGCCGAGATGGACGGGATCGGCGGCGATGGTGCGAAGCGTCTCGGACGCGGCGCGAAACAGGATGTCGTAGACCGCCGGCTTGTTCTGGAAGGCGATGACGGCGACCTCGTCGGGCACCGTGAAAACGACGTGGAAGTACTGGGTGTCGAGCAGTTCTGCCTGCCGGTCCGCCAGCCATCGAGCGCGGGCGAGCGACTGGCACTTGGGACAGTTCCTGTTGCGACATGAGTTGTAGGCAATGCGTTGGTGGTCGCAGCTGTCGCAGTGCTCGACATGGCCACCGAGCGCTGCGGTGCGGCAAAGTTCGATGGCGCTCATGGCATGGCGCTGCACGGTGGAGAGCGATCCCCCGTGCTGATCTCGGTATGCCTCGCCGTAGCGGCGGAACACGTCCGCCACTTCCGGAGTGGAACTGGCCAACGGTTTGGCCGTCAGGCCGGTGCCGGAGTGTCTTCCACGACGGTGAGAAAGGGCGTCCGCAAGCCATCCAGCGGGCTGGCGGTGGCGCACACCTTGCTGGTCGCCAGGCGCAGGTATAGGGCCGTGGTCTCGAGGCTGCGATGGCCAAGCAGCAGTTGGATGGTGCGCAAATCGGCGCCGGCCTCAAGCAGATGGACAGCGAAGGCGTGGCGCAACGAGTGGGGAGTAATTGGCTTGGCGATGTTGGCTTGGCGCCGCACGATCCGGCAGACGTCTTCCACGGCGTCCGCCGTGATCGGTCGCCCGGGCAGGTCGCCAGGAAACAGCCATTCCTTGGGTCGGGCGGCGCGCCAGTAGCGACGAAGCATATCCAGCAGCATGGGCGACAGCATGACATAGCGGTCCTTGCGGCCTTTGCCCTGCTCCACGCGGATGACCATGCGCTGGCTGTCGATTGCGGCCGACCTCAAATGCACGGCTTCCGAGATGCGCAGTCCGGCGGCGTAGCAGACCGTCAGGATCACCCGGTGCTTCTGGTTTTTGATCGCGTCGAGGAAGCTTGCCACTTCCTGCCGGCTCAGCACCACGGGCAGCTTCTGCTGCTGGCGGCAGGTTGGGATGACGTCGTCGAGGTTCCAATCCCGCTTGAGAGTGACCTTGTAGAGGAAGCGGATGGCGGCCACCGCGACGCTGATCGAACTGGACGCGAGCTGCCGGTCCCGGGTCAGGTGAACTTGGTAGGCTCGGATCTCCTCCGGCCCAAGCAACGCGGGCGATTTGTGGAAATGGCGGGCGAATAGCGAGACGTACTCGCAATAGGCACGTTGCGTATTCGCCGCGAGATTGCGGATCTGCATGTCCTCGATCATGCGTTGGCGAAGCGGCGTCATGGACAGCTCCTCTGCAGGTGAATTGCGCGACAGCGCGCAGTTCATCGTCCTGCAGACGGGCCGGTCAGGCGAGGAAAGTAACCGTGGTGCTGTTCCAGACGAACGCCGCTTGTCCGCCTACGCTAAACCCCAGCACCCACTACCGCGGAGCGGTTTAGTCGCGTGCCTGGCATGTTCGATAGCTTGGGGGTGAAAGTCCCTTGGCCAACCTGATGGAGGTGAAGACCTAGCGAAGCACAAGGGCATCACCGCGAGGCGGTGTCTGAAGGCAGTGTGGAGCAAAACCGCGACCTGACGAACAGAAACCGGATATGAGGCAGCCTTGGACGGACGAGCGGGCGACTAATCGCGAAGTCCATATCCATCAAAGACCAAGGGTGTAGATCCGGCAGGGATGCGGGGAAGGCGATCGAACTTACCCAGGGAGACCTGCGTCACGTTCCGGCTTTGGAACTGAGGGAACCGCAAGGGACCCTGACCGGGGCGCAGGAGTCAGCAGAGGGCATAGTAGGTCATGCTGTCGGCAAGGCTGATTGAGGCACTCCAAGCCGAAAGGCGGAGCAACGGATAGGCCCAGCCGGGAACGATGAGTGAAGGCCCGAACGATTGGAAGTGACGAGTAGGACTGGCATCTCATGAGTGGAAAGCGGCAGAAAACCCAGTACTCACTGGCCTTGGAACCGAGCGGACGGGGTGAAGCCCCGGCCATCGGATCTCCGAGGGCCGAACCATCTGCGGCGAAGCCAGCACCCGAAAGCCCGGCCGTAGCGGAACAGCTCATGGAGGAGGTGTGCGACGGAGAGAATCTCCGAAGTGCGTGGAAACGCGTTCGAAGAAACCAGGGCAGTGCTGGCGTGGATGGGATGACCATCGACGACGCCAAAAGCTACCTGCGTGAGCACTGGCCAAGCATACGGTCTCGATTGCTCGACGGAACCTACCAGCCGCAACCGGTTAAGCGGGTCGAAATACCCAAGCCGGACGGCGGGGTCAGAAAACTCGGCGTGCCTTGCGTCGTCGACAGACTGATCCAGCAAGCCATGCTGCAGGTCCTGCAAGAGCGATGGGACCCGACGTTTTCTGAGCACAGTTACGGATTCCGGCCGGGGCGCTCGGCCCATCAGGCGGTGGCCCAAGCGCAACGCTACGTTGCCGAAGGCTACGGCTACGTGGTCGACATCGATCTCGAAAAGTTCTTTGATCGAGTCAACCACGATTGCCTCATGGTCCGCGTCGCCGCGCGGATATTCGACAAACGCGTGCTCAAACTCATCCGAGCATTTCTGAAGGCCGGGGTGATGGAAGACGGCTTAGTCCTTCCGGTGGATGAGGGGGCCCCGCAAGGCGGTCCGCTCTCGCCCCTCTTAAGCAACCTCATGCTCGACGATCTCGACAAGGAGCTGACCCGCCGTGGACATCGCTTCTGCCGTTATGCGGACGACTGCAACATCTATGTTCGCAGCCACCGTGCCGGCGAACGGGTCATGGCCTCGGTGAGCCGGTTCCTGATCACGAAGCTACGGCTGACGGTCAACGAGGCGAAGAGCACGGTGGCGCGACCGGAGGAGCGCAAGTTCCTAGGGTTTAGCATCTCGAATGACGGGAGCGAGCGGCGTATCGCGCCAAAGGCACTCGACACATTCAAGACGCGAATCCGGGAGCAGACCAGCCGGATACGGGGCCTCAGTCTGTCGCAGATTATCGAGGAACTGACGCCATACCTCGTCGGGTGGCGCGGCTACTTCGGCTTCTGCCAGACCCCACGAGTGCTCACGAACCTGGAAGCGTGGATCCGCCGGAGACTACGCTCGTATCTCTGGCGGCAGTGGGGGAACGGGCATAACCGCTTCAAAGAACTGCGCCGTCGTGGCGTATCAAAGTTCAGAGCAGCGATCGCCGCCGGTTCACCAACGGGGTTCTGGCGCATGTCAGGACATCCAGCGGTCCAAGCGGCCCTACGTAACCACCACTTCGACGCGCTCGGTCTCCCCCGGCTCTATGTTCCGGTCCCGGCTTAACCCGATCGAACCGCCGTGGTACGTGACCCGTATGCCCGGTGGTGTGGGAGGGGCGGCGCCGCGAGGCGCCCCCCTATCCCGATCAATGGGGGTTATCACGAGTTGACATGCTAGAGTGCGGCAACGAGGATGGCTGGTGAGCCCACCTCAGCGAGTTTGCGGAAGGAAAGCGTAGGCATGGACAGCAGCGGCGCCGCTGAGGGCGAGCTCATCCCGTTCCGCACCCTGATGCTCGACGAGGACAGTGCCGTCCTCCTGCCGCGGCCACGGCCCACCTCGGAGCGGGCCCGGCAGTTCCGCGCCCGGGCCGACGCGCCGGCGACCCTGCGCGCCTACGCCGCCGACTGGCGCCACTTCGAGCGCTGGTGCCAAGAGCGCGGGCACCGGCCGTTTCAGGATCCAGCGGCGCTGGAGCCAGTGGTCGGCGACTACCTGGCCGACATCGGCACCACGCAGGCGATGTCCACCCTGCGCCGGCGCGTCGCCGCCATCGTCCGCCAGGCCCGCCTCGCGCGGGTGCCATTCGACAGCAAGAGCCCGGATATCCGCGAAGTGCTGCGCGGCATCGGCCACACGCACCGTCGTGACCCGCGCCAGGCGGCGGCGCTGACCACGCCGGAGATCCAGAAGCTGGTCCGCGCCTGCGGCCCCGACCTCGCGGGCCTGCGCGACCGGGCCTTGATCCTGGTCGGCTTCGCAGGCGCGCTGCGGCGGTCGGAGCTGGTGGCGCTCGGGTGCCGGCACGTGCAATGGACGGCCCGAGGCATGACGCTGCGCATCGCGCGTTCCAAAACGGACAGCGAGGGCAAGGACATCGGCATCCCGCTCGGGCGCCACGCCGAGACTTGCCCGGTCAGCCACCTGAGGCGCTGGCTGGACGCCGCCAGGATCGAGGACGGTGCATTGTTCCGCCGGGTGGACCGCTGGGGCCGCGCCGGCACGAAGCCGATGAACCCCGACAGCGTGCGGCTGGTACTCGCGCGGCTTGCCGCCGCGGCCGGCATGGTCGGCACCCCGCTGGAGCCGATCAGCCCGCACGGGCTGCGCGCGGGCTTCATCACCACCGCCTACGGCAACGGCGTGTCGGACGAGCGCATCATGGAGCACACCCGGCAGAAGACCCTGGAGACCATGCGCGGCTACGTCCGCCGCGCCCGGCTCGACCGCGATAGCCCCGCCGGCAACGTCGGGCTGTGAGCCATACGGCGAATGGTCATACCTCGGTCGGATGGAGTGCGCCCCTGCGAGTGGACAGATTGGGCGATTTGAATTGACCCCCTCTGTCGGGCTTCTGGAGAATGGAAGCCATGACAAAACACCGATCCCACAGCGCTGCGTTCAAGCCGCAAGTTGCTGAGGAGTTCATCGCGGGTGAGACGCTGCACGCGCTGTCCAAGCAGCACAACATCTCCCGGCAGCTGATCCGGGTCTTTCCGGGGCTGCCGCGGGACCCGACAGGGCGGCAGCCTCAAGCGTGACCATCTGCAAACCGCGACATGCCGTCGAGCACATATGTGCCATTGCCGTGCGGTTGGCGCGATCTGGCGCGGATGCGAAACAAGCCGTCACTCCGGCAGCCATATCTCCCGCTGGTAGGCCGGGACCGAAGCGACGGCAACGAGGTGCTCGCTACCGTCGAAGATGGCCGACAGATGCGGGCCTGAGGCGCTGAACTCTATACGGTCTGCTTTGTCCCCTTCGCTCGGGGTGCTGCGGACGACTTTTGTCAACTGGTCCACCTTGTAGACCCGATAGAAGGACGGTCGCGCCGCGGAGTAGTTGCGCGGCTCGACGTGCATGGGCACCGTCGGTCCGCGGTCATACTGCACCTGCAAGCGCAGCTTGTCCCCGGACGCAGCAACCTCCCAGACCTCGTTCACGTGGGTCGGGCCAGCGTTGTCCGTGCGATAAGACCGGCTCATGTTGATGGTCGCGGCGCTGTAAACCGAATACGGGCCAGGCACATTCTCGGGCTGCGAGGCGAAACCGCCGACGATCATGCTGCCGGCGGCGCCGCTCGTCGGGTCCCGCGCCGGGACAAAGAGTACGGCGCCTCGGCCGGTCGCGGCACCGGGCTTTCCACCCGCATCCTCGGTCAGAAGTTGATCGTAGAACGTCAGCGCGACGTTGGCACCCTTGAACGGCCCCATGGCGATCGGCGCCGATTGCCACCCCACCGGCAGCAGCTTCGCGACCGCATCCGGCGAGGCCGTGAAGTAAACGTAACTCCGTACCTCCCACGTCTTCTGGAACAGATGGTCGGCAAGCGCCGGGCTTACGCCCGCACCCAACCCGGCACCGATGAGCAGCAGAAGCCTAAATGCGTTACGCGGCGCCACTTTCATGATCGTGCCCTCCCGGAATCCTTGTCGCTCTTCTCGACAACGAGGTAGCGGAGCGTCGTGTCGCCGGCGTCGGTGAACTCGTGCCACAGCACCGGGATCACGGTCGCATATTTTCAGCTGCCAGGACAGCCAAGCAGGGCTTTCCCGCAGGGCAATAGCATATGGAATCAAGCAACATCGCTGCGGGGTCGGCCCACCACGGTCTTCTGCGCGGTCAGGAGCAGGTCTTCCCGCGTGACGGCCGATCGCCAGCAGCCTTTGCCGCGGCCTCGGTCATGTAACTCCCTTGACCTGTCTTCCCGTAGTAGCGGTCGCCTTGGCAGTGATAGACCTTGGTAGACGCGTTGACCCAGACTTGGCCGGCACCACCGCCTGTGGCAGCGGTCTGAACAGGTGTTGCCGACGTTGATAGGGGCGTGCCGGGCGCTGCGGCCACGACACCCGAGGTCGGGGCTGGCGCGACTGTCGATGACAGCGGGTTCGGCACGGAGCCGGTGTTCGCAGCGGCTGGACCGGTCCCGAATGCTTGCACGCCGCCATGGCCACCACATGCGCCACGCCTGGACGCGCCACTAAACGATGTCCCATCCTTGCAGGTGGCCGTGACATCGGCTGTTTGAGCATGAACGGCGAACGTGAAACCGGCAGCGAGGATGGTGGACAGCAACAAGGCGCGCATGATCGTCTCCGGTTCTGCTGACGAAACGTTATGCGAGCAGTGCTGCCTTGCCCAGCATCTTTTGATCTGTAATGACGACCAAGACGGCGGCGCTCTGGATGCTATCGGCGCTGGCGCGATCGTCCGCTTGGTGCCAGCCGGACAGGTCACGACCTTGCGGTCCCAGTCCACCTGGAGCACGGCCTTGGTCAGTCCATCGTCCAGGCGCGCCTGCCAGCTCGGGTCGTCGGCGACCGGGCCGGTGATGGTCACGCCATAATGCTGCTTGCTGTCCACCAGCACGTGCGAGTCCGTATAGCCCTTGTCCACCAGGTGCTCGCCCGGCAGCAACCCGCGCTTCTCCAGCGACTGATGTACGACTGCGACCATGTTGTCGTCCGGTGTTGTGCCCGGCGTAGTCTCGACGTTGGTGATCACGCGCGGCCCCTCGCAGGCCGGGTCGCACGTTTCGGTCACCTGCACCTTGTAGCCGACCCAGGTGATGTCGCGCTTGTTGCTGTAACGTGCATCTGGATCATAGGGTGAGCAGACCTGCTCGGCAGACGGCGGCAACTCGGCAGCCCTGCCCAGGCGCATGCGCTCATCCTCCGTGACATACTGCGTCGCCCAGACTTGGCGCAGCACCTGGACCGCGGACAGCAGCGCCAGCTCCGGCTGTTGGGTAGCGGCGTCGATCGCGCTGAGTAGTTGCTGCCCGTCGGCGCCGATCTCGGCCGCGAGTGCGAGCCGCGCCTCCTCGGTCTTGGGCAGACGATAGTTCTCCACCGGTCGGCCATAGCGCTCATACCAGGCGGTTGGCGCCAGCGCTTGCAGCCATTCCGGCGCGATTGTCGCCACCTCGTTCAGCGCCGCCCGCAGCGTTTCGCCGACGCGCTCCAGCCGGGTCAGCCAGCGGACGGCGGCGAGCACGTGCGTGCTGTCCGTGCGCTGGCGCCCGCGTGCTTTGACCAGGCCCTTCTCCTGCAGGCGCTGCAGCAGGGTGTCGAGCAAGAGAAGCCCAGCATCGCCTGTAACCAGGCGGGTGCGGAACTCGCTCAGCACTGTATGATTAAAACCCGGATCGGTCAGACGCACAGCGCATACTTCCAGTCGATCCGGCCTCGCACGGCATCAGCCGCTTCGCGGTCGGACAAGTTTTCCATGAACTGCAGCACCACGGCCAGCGCAAGCCGACCCGGCGCTTCCGCTGGCTGACCACGGCGTGGAAACAGCGCCATAAACTGGCTGTCCTGATACAAAGGGCCAAGTACGTCGGCGATGCGCAGGCAGAGCGTGCCCTTGGGGAATGCTGCACGGGCAACGCGGCAGGTTTCTTCAGGCACGATGGGCGGGTCTTGCGGGCACAGCATGGGGGGAGCTTTCGAGAGGACAGGCCCGCATCATCGCTTCCCCATCAAAACACCCGCCGCCAAAATGCCGGGAGTAGACCCGCTACCGACTTCGCCACGACCATCAATGTTGGATCGAGGCCTAGCTGAAAGCCATAGAGCCACTACACTGCATATTTTCTTACTAGTAAAATAACATGAGTGGATTAAAGGGATTTTACAGCCAGCGTTAACGGATGCAAAAACGGACTCCAAGTTAATTTGATCATTAATCAGGGTTTGCAAGTCCGACGAATGGTTGGCTATGTAAGCCGCCCGCTCGGAAATTGCCTCTGTCTCTACGTCCGATGGAAGACACATGTAACTGTATTTGCTACTATGTAATTCTGTAGGATATTCGGAAACCTTAACACGGCTAAATCGATAATATGCGCCGGATGTTCCAAATGCATTTTGCTGTATTACCGTCCAAGCCACTAATCTACTAAAAGAACTCAACGCCCATTGTACAATCTCAAATAGAGTCTCAAACAGGAATCTCGATAAGACAATCATTCCAAAAGGCAACATTATCATTACAAAACTGCCGGCGTTAGGTGTTCGGAGATGTAGCTGAATTAGCCGCCCAAGTACTGCAACCCACACGGCTAACGACGTCCAAGTATACCAGTAAATTCTAAGGTGTCTGCTCACCTCCCCCGTTGATCTGGAATGTCTGGCGCTGCGCGTGAGGCGGCTTGACGTGACCCTGATGCTTGGGATTCAAAGCGGGGATGACCGAGCTTCCTGATCTCAGCTGTCTGACGCACGAGGAGAAGGA
>JANXVC010000263.1 GCA_025351925.1 Rhodospirillales bacterium
TCGGAGCCGGCCTCGCGGTCGCCGGCGGCCTGCTGCTGGCCGTCCCGGCGCTGCGGCTGAGCGGGCCGTATTTCGGGTTGGTCACCCTGGTCGCCGTCCTATTGCTGCAGCAGATGGTCACGGTATTCGCCAAACAGACCGGCGGCGAGATCGGCCTCACCATCCCCGACGTGCTGTCGATCGACGACACCACCAACTACTACATCGCGCTCGGCTTCATGGCGATCAGCGGCCTCGTCCTGTTCGGCCTGTCGCGTTCCGCTTTGGGCTTGATCCTGCAAGCCTGCGGGCAGGACCCGGTCGAGGCGCAGGCCCTCGGCTTCAACGTCGCCAAGCACAAGCTCGCCGCGTTCTGCGTCAGCGCGCTGTTCAGCGGCCTGGCCGGGGCGATGCTGATCTTCTATCTGGGCACCGCGTCGCCCGGCACCGTCATCGACATCGCCGTCGGCGTGCAGGTCATCATCGCCGCCGTGCTGGGCGGGCGGCGCACTATCCTGGGCGCCGCCGTCGGCGCGGTCGTGCTGATCGTCGCCGGCGAGGTGCTGCGCCCGCTCGGCCAGCTCAGCACATTCATCGTTTCGGCCGTCGCGCTGCTGGCCATCCTGCTCGTGCCGTCCGGCCTGTTGGGCGTATTGATGCGGCAGCGCGAATGACGGCGCTGTTACAAGTTTCGGGCCTGGTGAAACGTTTTGGCGGGCTGGTCGCGGTCGGCGGCATGGCGTTCGACATCGCGCCGGGCGAGATCCTCGGCCTGATCGGCCCGAACGGCTCCGGTAAATCGACGGTGATGAAGCTCATCATGGGCATCGAGCGGCCGGACGCCGGCGCGGTGCGACTCGACGGCGTGGACGTCGCCGGCTGGCCCAGCCACCGCGTGGCCCGGCAAGGCGTCGGCCTCGTGTTCCAGCACTCCCGCCCGCTGCACCGCCAGACGGTGCTGGAAAACATCAAGCTCGCTTTGCTGCCCGACGCGCTGCTGCGACTGTTCGCCGACCCGGACGTGGACGAGCGCGCCCGCGCCATCGCCCAGCGCGTCGGCTTGGGCGGCGTATTGGACCGCCGGCCCGGCACGCTGCCCTTCGCCGACCTGCGCCGCCTGGAACTCGCAAAAGCGATCGGCCGCGACCCGAAGGTGGTGCTGGTCGATGAGCCGTTCGCCGGCCTGACCTCGGGCGAAGTGGGCGCGTTCTCCGACCTGATCGCCAGCTTCCGCGCCGAGGGCAAAGCGGTCCTGCTCGTGGACCACAACGTGAAGGGCGTGGCGGCGCTGGTCGATCGCGTGCTGGCGATGTACTTGGGCGAGCCAATCGCCGAGGGTACCGCCGAGCAGGTCATGCAGGACCCGCAGGTGCGCCGGGTCTATCTGGGCGGCGCGATCGAAACCGCAGCCCGGCCGGCGCTGGCCGCAAAACCCGGCCCGCCGCTGCTCGAAATCGCCGGCGTCGATGTGCTGTATGGCAAGGCGCAGGCGCTGGAGGGCGTGTCGATCCATGTGCGGGAGGGCGAGTTCGTCTCGGTCGTCGGGCTGAATGGCGCCGGCAAGACCACGCTGTTCAACGCCATCTCCGGCTTGGTGCCCTACGCCGGCCGCATCGCCTGGGGCGGCAAGGCGCTCGCTGGCCAGAGCCCGGCCCACATCGCCCGCGGCGGCATCGTGCAGTGCCCCGAAAGCCGCGAGCTGTTCGGATCAATGAGCGTGCGGGAGAACCTGGACCTCGGCGGCTCGCGCCTGCCCAAGCCGCAACGCGCCCGGCTGCTCAGCTGGATCTTCGAGCTGTTCCCGATCCTGCAGTCCCGCCAGGCCCAGCTCGCCGCGACCCTGTCCGGCGGCGAGCAGCAGATGCTGGCGATCGCCCGCGCCCTGATGATGCAGCCGCGCCTGCTGATCCTCGACGAGCCAACGCTGGGTCTCGCTCCGGTGATCCTGGAGCAACTCAGCCACGCGCTAGAGACGCTGCGGACCACTACACCGATCACCGTCCTGCTGGGCGAGCAGAACGTTACTTTTGCGCTGCCGCACGCCGACCGGGTGTATGTGCTGGAGCACGCCCGCATCGTCTGGGAGGGCGACCCGGTTCGCTTCGCGCAGGAGGCCGGGGCCGCGTATCTCTGACCAGGCGTCGCAGACGAACACTCGGGAACCGGCGGAAATGTGGCCATATCGTTCAATGGCAAGTTCAAACAATCCTGATCGGGCGTGCTGCATCCTGTCGTGTAGGAGCGACGTTGAGCCACGGCCATGAATGGAGAGTAATATGAGTGGTTCGAGCACAGTAATGGACGTTTATCTAACCGGCCTCCGCAACCAGCATGCCGTCGAGACCCAGGCGATCGGGACCGTAAAGAACGAGCTGAGCCGGATGGAGCCCTATCCCGAACTGCACGCGAAGATGCAGCAGGAGATGGAGCGCTCGACCACCCAGGCTGCTCGCCTGGACAGCCTGCTCGCGCGACACGGCACCAAAGCCTCGCTGGCAAAGGAAGCGGTGACCGGCGCAGTCGCCACCGTGGCCGGCTTTGCCCATGTTGGGGCGGACGACGAGGTGCTGAAGAACGTTCTCGCGGCCATCGGCTTCAAGGCCTACGAGATCAGCTCCTACAAGGTGCTGCTCACCCTGGCCGAGGCAGCCGGCGCGGCGGACGACAAGACGGCGCTGGAGCAGTCGATGAAGGAGGAGCAGGAGATGGGCGATTGGCTCGGCAGCCATCTCCCAAATTTCGTGCACGCCTACCTTCAGCAGCGGGCAGCGTAGCAATCTTGGCTGGGTCGTTGATCATCATGCGCTGACGATCTCGACCCCGCCTCTCCCCACCGGTTTGAGCGGGTCGCGGCCGCCGGTCATCATACTCAGTGGGCGGTCTCAATAGTTGGACGCAGCATCTTTCAGTTCAACTGTGCTGCGAGCGCCTTGTGCAGGCGTTCTGCCGTTACAGGCATGTAGTACCGACGGCCCTATGCATTGACTGCTTTCGTCATTGCGAGGAGCGCAGCGACGCGGCAATCCAGGACAGCAGATGCTGGTCTGGCGGTCCCTTGATTGTCGCGCCGCAAGGGCGGCTCGCAATGACAGAAGGGTGGGAGCGGAGGGCCGTTGGTATAAGCAGCAAATGCTGGTGATTGTCCGCGCGCCGAGGATGCAGCCATGCCTGCTGATCCTCGAGAGCCGACGCTGAACCTGTTGCCGATAATCCTGGAGTAGCTTATACTGGCAGCCCTTTTGGCTGACCGGTATGCGCGCGGGGTTGGTGGGGCGGCCGCGCGCCAAAAGCGACTCTGATACCGGTCGCCCGATAGGGCGGCTGGTATTAGCCACTCGTTGGAGACGTTGCGGACTGCGACGCTGATTAGCGTCGTGCTGGGCGAGCAGAAGGTCAGTTTTGCTTTGCCGCATGCCAACCGGGTGTGTGCTGAAGCATACCTACATTGTCTGGGAGAGCAGCCCCGTCCGTTTCGCGCAGGAAACTAGTGCGGCGTACTTGTGATCGAGGCCTGGGAACGCCAGCGACGCCTCCTAACGGCTCTGGCGGGTCCACTAGAAGCGCTGCATAGCGGCTTTGGAAAGTCGCCCGCAGCCTCCCCAAGCAGCCGATAGCCGATATACCTGGTCTTCGACGCGCTGACTCAAAGACGCTTCCTCTCCGCTTGCATATCGTTCCGAACAAATCCAGAACATGTTCGCAAGAACAGGCGAGCGGCACATGCGTTTGAACATCTCAGGACTAAACGAGCTGCGGGAACGCCTCGAACGCCTACGCCCTAAGGAGGTGATGGCACAAGCCCTGGCCGAGCAAGCGGACCGTATGGCGGCCAAGGTGCGGGAAGGCTTGTCGGAGCAGTTAGGTTCCGCTGTGCATGACGAACCGTGGCTGCAAAGCGGGGCGTTGTAGGACAGCGTGGGGGTGCAGGCGGACGGGCAGCAAGCCGTGGTCGGCAGCAGCGACCCGGCAGCGGTGCCGCAGGAGCTGGGAACGGCGCACATGCCGGCCCGCCCGTTCCTGGCACCGGTGGCAGCGGAGATGGGCGAGGAAGGGGCCCGGGCAGTGGGGCCCGCAGTGGTGGCGGCGTTGCGGGGCGACAGCACGGAGGCCAACAGCACGGACGCTGACTTGAGCGGGGGCGGCCTGGGCAGCAACGATCTCCCGAACTGGAGCGGCGCGGTTTCTGCTCAACCCGGGTAGGGAGTGGCCTGCCCGCGTAGGGTTTGCTGGATAGCCTGGTAGGCGCCCATGCCACGGCGTGCGGCGGTGCCGATGACGGAGCGCACGCCGGCGAACAGGTCAGCGCCCCACTTGGA
>JANXVC010000268.1 GCA_025351925.1 Rhodospirillales bacterium
GCCGGTCTCTCAAGCATCAAGAAGCTGCTCAGAATGCTTGCTGTGTCATAGCATTGAACAGCCCTGGGGGAAAGGGAAGGGGTCGAAACAACGGGTTTTGTTGTAGCGGGGCCGATCTTCCAAGTCGCCACCGGCTGCCAGCGCCCATGATACATGAATCCGGGACGACAGTACGCCTAGGTAATATGCTTCCGCGGTGGCAATGCAGACAAGCATATTGTCAGGCAACAAAGTTGCGGGCTGAAATATGAATGGTCTGTGTTTGGCGGTCTCGACAGTGGCGATGTAGCGGGGCAGTCCTCTCAGCGCGGCCCGAAGCTCTGGACGCGGCTTCCCGTGCAACCACCAGTATTTCGCATACTGCGCACTATCGGGGCCGCTCGTTGCGCGGGCATCGCGCTCTGGTTTTATATGCAACAAAAGGTGCTGGAACACCGCCGGGAAGCGCTGCCGAACCTCTGTCTCGGTCAGCCCAAATAGGTCGATGACCAAGACGCCTCGGCTAGTGCCGGTCATGTCCCGCCCGTTCAGATAAGGTCGAATATGCGCCTCCAGACCCGGCACCTTGCCCAGACCCAGCGCCGCCGCCGTTGTCGGTGAGACGATGAATCCAGCGCCGTGCAGCGACATCCCACGGCTGCAAACGCCCTCGTTGGCGCTCAAACGTTCTGTGGCGCCTGGGTTCGCGCCCACCGTCAGGTCCGCGTTGACAATGCCTTCTTGGACCGCGACTTCGACCTCGGGCACCGCCGCCATAGTCTCCCGCGTGACGTGCAAAAGCCGTCCCATTCCCAGCCCTGGCGCAGCCACGGTCATAGCGATCCGCACCGCAGCACTTCCGACACCCTGGGACCAAGGATGGTCGGGGACGGCGAATACGAGATGCAGCGCGTCCTTCCCCAGCATCGCCTTGGCAATCACCTTGCGGCAAAACACCTGCCGGATGCTGTTGCTCGTGATGAACCCGAACCGCCGAACCATGCCCGACCGCACCGCCTCCGCTGCCCGCCACCAAAAGAACAATGCCAAATCGGCCGAAGGCGGCAGCTCGGGATACGCCGCCCATAGCGCCTCGGCATAGCCGGTGCCCAGCTCGGCCCGCAGGTCCTTGCCGGCCACAAACGGCGGATTGCCCACGATGAAATCCGCCTCCGGCCAAGCCGCCTGCCTGCCGCTCACCGGGCGCAGCACCAGCACCTGGTCGGTCTCGTCCGGCACCGCCTCTCCGGTGAGCGGATGCAGCTTGGTGCGCCCGCCCCAGCGGCTGACCGGCCGCCCGGCGCCGTCCCGCTCAGCCTCCGTGCGGTCATACGCCAGCAACGCATCCGCCTCCTGGATCGTGCGGAAGTCGCGCAGGATCGGCTCGGCCGGGGGTGCGCGGCCGTTGGTGCGGAAATGCCATTGCAAATAGCCGATCCACAGCACCAGCTTCGCTACCGGCACCGCGCGCGGGTTCACATCAAGCCCGAGGAACTGGTGCGGATCGACGGTGACGCCCGCCAGGTCCAGCCGCCCGGCCTCGTTCGGCGCATAGCCGGCCAGGGTGTCCAGGACCTCGCCCTCCAGCCGCTTCATCAGCTCCAGCGTGACATACAGGAAATTGCCGGTGCCGCAGGCCGGGTCCAGCACGCGGACGGCACACAGCTTGGCGTGAAAATCGCGCACGAACGCGGCGGCGGCCGGTGTGTCGCCGTCCTCTATCTTCCGGTCCGCCGCCGCGCGCACGCCGTCCCAATCGATGCGCAGCGGCTCCATCACGGTCGGCAGCACCAGGCGTTCCACGAAGGCGCGCGGGGTGAACTGCGCCCCCAGCCGTCCGCGCTCCTTCATGTCCAGCGCGTTCTCCAGCAATGTGCCGAAGATCGCCGGCTCCACCTCCGCCCAGTCCTTGCCGGCGGCCTGGATCAGCAGGCCCAGCTCGTCCACATTGACCGGCAGCGGGTCGGCGCCGCCGTGCGGACCGGGCCGGAACAGGCCGCCATTGAACCGCGGCACCGGCGCCTCGAGCGCAATGCAGAAGCCGCCGGTGTCCATCGTGTGCCAAAGATCGCCGACCAACGGCACCAGCCCCGGCAGGTTGGCCCGGCA
Organism: Rhodospirillales bacterium; assembly: GCA_025351925.1. Classification (GTDB taxonomy): domain Bacteria; phylum Pseudomonadota; class Alphaproteobacteria; order Acetobacterales; family Acetobacteraceae; genus CAHJXG01. Next base: position 2,089 of record JANXVC010000268.1, read on the forward strand.
CCGCTCCAACAGCCGGCTGAAGCTGCCCGGCGGCAGCAGGCCCACGCTCTGCGCGAACATGCAGAAGATGCAGCGCATCAGGAAGGTGGCAACGTGCGCGGCGGTATGGCGCGGGCCGGCTTTGCCGCCCTCCAGCGCGCGGGCCAACGTCGCCAGTAGGCCAGCGATCTCCCGGGTGACGGCCTGGCGGTGCAGGGCCGGGTTGAGGGATTGCGGACTCTCCCAAACCTGCCGCAGCCGCGCCCGCACCTCGGCACAGCGAAGGTCGGGCATG
>JANXVC010000287.1 GCA_025351925.1 Rhodospirillales bacterium
CAACAACCGCCGCCTGCTCGAACCGATTGGCAACATCCCGCCTGCCGAGGCCGAGGCCGCCTACGACGCCGCACTTGCGGACACGCTGATCGCCGCATAACACACACCAAAACGCCTCCGGGAAACCCGGGGCGGTTCACTCGGCCTCACCTGCGACGGCGGCTTTGCACGCTATCTGCGGGTGGAGGCGGGCAACGTCCTGCCGCTGCCCAACGCGGTGGATGCCGAGCTGGGTGCCTTGATCGAGCCGCTGGCCGTGGCGGCGGATGCCGCGATGGTGGGCGAGGTGGGCCTGGGCGACACAGTCCTCGTGCTGGGGCCGGGCACGATCGGTCAGGGACTCGCGCTCATGGCGCGCGCTGCCGGGGCCGGGCGCGTGATCGTCACCGGCCGCGACGATGGTCCGCGCTTCAACGTCTTGCGCCGGCTCGGCTTCGCGGACTGCGTCGATGTTGCCGACGGGCCAGTGGCTGAGCAGGTGCTGGCGCTCACCGCCGGCAAGCCTGTGGACGTCGTGCTGGAGGCGACCGGACATGCGCCGTCGATCACCGATGCGCTCCCGGTCCTCAAACGCCAGGGCATCCTAGTGGTCGCCGGCATTCATGCGGCGCCGCTGTCGCTGCCTTTGACGGTGTTCGTGCGCAACCGCCATCAGCTTCGCGCCTCGCATAGCTCGGAGCCGCGCGCCTGGGAGCGGGTCGTGGCGCTGCTTGCGCGCGATCCGGAAAGTTTCCGCCCGATGATCACGCATCGGCTGCCCCTGACGCGCGGGCTGGAGGGCTTCGAGCTTTCGCGCCAGCGTGCCGCCAGCAAGGTCATCCTGCTGCCATGAGCAAGGCCGAAACGGCCAATATTGAACGGAGGGACGTCTCGATGGCGAAAAAGAGAGTGGGCGAGGTCGCCCCATGAAAGCCGGCGCTCCAAGGCCGTTTCCATTGCGCGGCGGCACCGCCGTCGTCACCGGGGCGGCCAGCGGCATCGGCGCCGCGCTGGCCGCCGACCTTGCCGCGCGCGGCTGCAACCTAGCGCTCGCCGACGTGAACGCAACGGGCCTGCACGCGGTCGCGAAGCGTGCCCGCGCGGCGGGCGTGAAGGTAAGCGAGCACACGCTGGATGTGGCGGATAAACCGGCCGTCGCCGCCCTGCCCGATGCGGTCCTGAGCGAGCACGGCGGCGTCACCCTGCTTATCAACAACGCAGGCGTGGCGCTCGGCGGCACATTCGAGCAGGTGCCGCCCGAGGACTTCGAGTGGATGTTTGGGATCAACTTCTGGGGCGTGGTGCACATGACGCGGGCCTTCCTGCCCGTGCTGCGGCGTGCAGAGGCGGCCCAGATCGTCAACTTGTCCAGCCTGTTCGGCATCGTGGCGCCGCCGGGCCAAGTCGCCTACTCCGCGAGCAAGTTTGCGGTCCGCGGCTTCTCGGAGGCGCTGCGGCACGAGCTTGAAGGCTCGTCCATCGGCGTTACCGTGGTGCATCCGGGCGGCGTCCGCACATCCGTCGATGCGAGCGCCCGGCGCACTGGGCTGAGCGACGCCGAGGCGGATCAGCAGCGTTACATCTCGACCAAGCTCCTGCAGCTCGCGCCGGAGGCGGCCGCCGCACAAATCGTGCGGGGCATTCTGCGGCGGAAGAAGCGCATCCTGGTTGGCAGCGACGCCCAGCAGGTCGCGTTGATCCAGCGCCTGTTCCCGGTTGGATACTGGCCGCTGCTGGCCAAGTTCATCGAACGCAAGGTGCGAGCCCTTTCAAAGAGCGAGGCCTGATAAACCATGCCTTGCTCGTTACTTGCCCGCCGGGCGCCGGATGGATGGCCGGATGGGGGAGATCATAACGAGTCGTCCATGCCGGGCACGCGGCGTGGCCTATAGCGAATGAGAGATTGGACGCATGGCTGATCAGGACACCATTGCCGACTACGCGTTGGAGAAGACAAATAAAGCCGCAGAGGTGGAGCACCTCGACGTCCTGATCGTGGGCGCCGGGCTGTCCGGCATCGGCGCGGGTTACCACCTCCAGGCGCGCTGCCCGGGGTTAAGCTATGCGCTGCTTGAGACGCGCAGCACGATCGGCGGCACCTGGGACATGTTCCGCTACCCCGGCATCCGCTCGGACTCGGACATGTACACGCTCGGCTACTCCTTCCGGCCCTGGGTTGGGGCCAAGTCGATCGCCGACGGCCCCTCGATCCTGAACTACGTCCGCGAGACCGCCACAGAATTCGGGATCGACCGGCGCATCCGCTTCAACCACCGCGTCCGGCAGGCGTCCTGGTCATCGGCCGAGGCGCACTGGCTCATCGAGGCCGAGCGGACGGACACGGGCGAGCCGGTCCGGCTGACATGCGGCTTCCTGCTGATGTGCAGCGGCTACTACAGCTACGCCGGGGGGCATGCGCCCGAGTTTCCCGGGAGCGAACACTTTCAAGGGCGGGTCGTGCACCCGCAGTTCTGGCCGGGAGATCTCGACTATGCGGGTAAGCGCGTCGTGGTGATCGGCAGCGGCGCGACGGCGGTTACCATTGTGCCGGAAATGGCGAAAATAGCGGCGTACGTCACCATGCTGCAGCGCTCGCCCACCTACATTGTCGCACGGCCGTCCGAGGACAAAGCCGCCGACTGGCTCCGCGCGCGCCTGCCGGCGAAGCTGGCCTACCGGATTGCACGCGTGAAAAACATGGCGCTCGGGATGTATTTCTATCATCTCGCCCGCAAGAACCCGGAGAAGACCAAGCAGCAGATCATTGCTATGGCGCGTCATGCCCTTGGCCCCGATTACGACGTCAAGACGCACTTCACCCCGTCCTACAACCCTTGGGACCAGCGGCTGTGCCTCGTGCCCGATGCCGATTTGTTCAAGGCGATCCGCACCGGGACGGCGTCGGTTTCTACCGGCCACATCGAGACGTTCACCGAAACCGGCATCCGGCTCCGTTCCGGGGAGGAGATCGAGGCCGATATCGTTGTCATGGCGACGGGGCTCAAGCTGAACCTGCTCGGAGACGTCGGGCTCAGCGTTGATGGCAGTAAGGTCGATCTCTCGAAGGCGCTGGCCTACAAGGGAATGATGTTCAGCGGGGTGCCAAATCTCGCGTCGGTGATTGGCTACACGAACGCGTCCTGGACGCTCAAGGCCGACATCACCTGCGAGTACGTGTGCCGGGTGCTCAACTACATGCGGCGGCGCGGCTACAAGGTCGCGACCCCTCGCCGCGACGCTTCGGTCGATGAGGAACCCTTTTTCAGCCTGACCTCGGGCTATGTCCAGCGCGGCGTCGGCATGATGCCGAAGCAGGGGTCGAAGCGGCCTTGGAAGCTGCACCGGAACTACGCCATGGACGCAATGGCGCTGCGCTTCGGCCGAATTGCCGACGGCACGCTGGAGTTCGTCCGGCGCTGACGACGGTCGCAGCGAAGTTACGGATGACGCAAGTAGGGCCGGGTCAGGTTCGGCCAAATAAAAAATTGAGGGGTGGAGACTGCCATTATGTCCAGTCAAATCGTAATAGAACAGAGCGCACCACCGTTCGGGACTGTGTGGAGCCGCCAACTGCCGCACTACCCACGGCAGGGTGTGCGCATGGCGCTTCTGCTGCTCGTCGTGGCGATCACGGTGTCGCTCTATTATCAGCTCTACGTCGGCGGCGGCGTGGCAACATTAATGCTGAGCGCGCTGCACATGCACTTTGGTTATTTTGTCGTTGCGCTGGCCGTCGGCAACCTGCTCGGCGCCTTCGGCTCGCTGCTGGCCGGGCTTGCGGACCGGTTCGGGCGGGCGAACCTGATCGTTTATGGCCTGTTGATCGTTGCGTTAATGACGCTGTTCGTGCTGCCGAACGTCACGACGCCGCTGCAGTTCGCCGTCGCCTCTAGCGCCGTCGCGTTCGTCGAGGGCATCGTCCTTGTCACCACACCGGCGCTGATGCGCGATTTTTCGCCCCAGGTCGGCCGGGCGGCGGCGATGGGCTTCTGGACCGTCGGGCCAGTGCTGGGCAGCCTTATGGTGAGCGCGGTGAATACCCTGACGCTGCCCAGCCTGCAAACCTGGCAGAGCCAATTCCACATCTGCGGCGTGGTCGGGCTCATCATGTTCGTGGTCGCCTTCTTCGGGCTGCGCGAACTGGCGCCCGCGCTGCGCGACCAGCTGATGGTCAGCGAGCGCGACCGCATGCTGGTGGAATTGCGGGCGAAGGGCTTGGACGTGGAGGCGAGCCTGCGCCGGCCATGGAGCCAGATTCTGCATTTCGACGTCATCGCCTCGGCCGTCGGTGTCTCCACGCTGCTCATCTTCTATTACACAGCCGTGGCGTTCGGGACGATCTACCTCGTCACCGTGTTCCAGTTCACCGTGGCGCAAGCCAACGCGCTGGCGAACTGGACATGGGCGGCGAATGCGGTCTCCCTGGTGGCTGCCGGGGTCTGCTCGGACCGGCTTCGCGTGCGCAAGCCGTTCATGCTCGCGGGCGGCGTCGGTGCCGGCATCCTGATGTGGTTCTGGCTCTCGCTCGCCGGCCAGCATCCCTCATTCTCGCTGCTGGTGGCCATCAGCTGCGCGCAGTCCCTGCTGGTCGGCTTCGCCTACACGGCTTGGATGGCAAGCTTCACGGAGACGGTGGAGGCGCGCAACCCAGCGCTGACGGCCACCGGGCTGGCCGTATGGGGCTGGCTGCAGCGTCTGGTGGTCACGGCGTGCTTCCTGGCGCTGCCGTACATCGTCAACAGCGTGACGCCGCTAATCGAGGCGCCCCCCGTCCTTGCCGCCTACAAGGACGTGCTTGCGGCAAAGGCAACGCCAAGTCCCGAGCTGCTCATCCGCCTTGGCGCGATCCAGCAGGCGGCGGCGGAGACGGCCGGGCAGTGGCAGATTTGGTATTGGGTGTGCATCGCCGGCGTCGCGCTGTTTGTAGTGACGATCTTCACCATGCGCGGGCGCTGGAACCCGGCGGCGGCGAAGGCCGACATGGATGCCCATGACGCACTGGTGGCGCGGGAACTCGCCGCGCTGCAGGCCGCCCAGAATTAGTATCGCAAGAACAACGTCATCCTGGACGCGTTCCGGCGCGTACGGCCTTAAACCGACCAAACGGCCTGCATTCTCAATGCAAGCTGCAACAATCGCTTATCAGGGAGAAAACCAAACGTGCGCACCGAAAGCTTCATCATGACCAAATCGTTTCTGCGGCTCGCGTGGGATCGGTCCGCACGGGCCGGGCTGCTTTGCCTGGGGCTGGGCTTGGCGCTGGCCGCCGGCTCGATAAGCCACGCCCAGGCGCAGGAGATCGAGCCCTACGAG
>JANXVC010000322.1 GCA_025351925.1 Rhodospirillales bacterium
TCGATCGGGGTCTGTGTCATGGGCATGAGCAAGATCATCCTTCAGCACCCTCAAGGCTAAACTTCCGGGGAGACAATGTCTCATTGTCATTGGCACGGAGGGAACCCAGCCGCGCTATTGGATTAACCTCAACACCGCCCGCGCGCCGACCACGCCCATCCGCTGATACCCGTAGCGGTTGGGATGGAGGTAGTCACCCGCCGAGCCTTCGCTGTTGGGAACGAAGGGAGCCTGCAAGGTTCCAGTCACCGGGTCTGCGGTTGCCGCCGAGAAGTCAGCCGTCCCGTCGAAAATCCCGCTCGTAAGAATAAAGGCGTTGAGTTGTTTACGATAGGTGTCGGTCTGAAAGCTTCCGTAGCGGCCTGCAACTTCAGGGCCGGTCGCGGCGAGGAGTGGGCTGTTCGCGGGCGGCACGCCGCCGGGCGCAAGGCTCGACGTGACTGTCGCGCCGATCACCGCGACACCATGCTCGTGCAGTTGATCGACAACCTGCCTGTATCCTTCGATGACGGGATCGGCCGTTGTCGCCAAGCCGCCCAGGTCGTTGATGCCCTCCATCCATAGGACGACGCCAACGCCGGACAGGCTAAGAACGTCCCGGCCAAGCCGGTCCACCGCGGACTGTCCCGTTCGCGCGGCAGAAACGGCGTTACCGCCGATGCCTTCATTGACCACACTCACGTGCCCGCCCAGCATGTCGTGCAGCTTGCGCGACATGGTATTTTCCCAGCGGTCGTTGCCGTTCAGTGTGCTGAAGGTCCCGTCCGTGATCGAGTCGCCATAAGCGACGACGACGACGGTGTCGCGCGGCGCCATGACATCGACCTCGCTGAGGAAAAAGAACGAGGTCGTGCTGTATGGAAAGGCGGTGTCGTCTTCCTTGCGCGTCATATCGCCTGAGTTCGGCGGACTGATGTAGCTGGTGGTGAACCCGGTGCCATGATAGCTGGCGGGACCGCTCGCGCCTGTTACGGCAAAGCTCACGGCCAGGTTCCGGCCCGATAGTCCCTCGGTTCCGATCTCGTTGACGAATGCCAGGTCGATGGCGTCGCTGAATATGCTGTCGCCCGCCGGCACAGTGACCGACGGGGATCCACCACCGAACGTCACGCGGGTGCTCGTGCCGTGCACGACGTTTGCCTGGTAATCCTGCAATCCAATTGCAGCGGCTCCGAACGTGACCGGCTGTGTTCCGAACGCGTTCGACAAACGAATCCGGAAGGTCCCGCCCCACAGGTCTGGCTTTACGATCATCCGGAATGTCTGGTTCTCGGCACCGTTGGTCGTGGCGCCTGGAAGTGCAAATGAGAGGTCAGGCTGAGGGTCAAAGGCTGGGACGCTCGCAGCTTTCGGCGCGGTCGGCGCGACGTAGGCGGACTGTATCGAAGTTGCCCAGGAGGCCGCCCAGTTCGACCCGTATTCGGCCGATTGCCCAGCTCCTGGATAGGCAAAAGCGAGCATGGACGCAGTCGCAAGCACATACCACCTTGAAGACATGTTGGTTTCCTCTCTAATCACTTATTACTTAATAACCATCAATCATGTAGGAAAAATATAACACCAAACGAGTTTTAGGTAAACAGAGCCATGTTGAACATCTGCTTATTTGAATGATCATCCGTACCAGCTCACCACTGCATTTCAATTCTTCGGCAAAAATCAGCCGGACTATTTCGGGTCGCAGGTCAACTTTTTCGACTCTAGTCAGCCTGAGAACGCTCTAACTGGACGGAGAACTCAATATTGGAGATTGGGCTACAGGCTGCTCACCGCTCCCATTTGCGGTAGGACTGAAAAGTAGCGGAACCCTTCGCCCTGTTTGGCAACATGGCCGATACCAGGCCACGCAAAGTGGTAGGCGAGCAGCGGCACACGGTTGGCTGCCAGCATGCCCAGCATCCTGACCCGACTCTCTGCCGACTGTATTGGGTCAGTGTCGAACGCGAACTGGGTGCGCGGATGCTCCAGCAACAGCACTGGGTGGTGTGCAAGGTCGCCGATGTAACAGAGCTGCTGACCACCGGCCTCGATCATGAAAATGGAGTGGCTGACCGTATGCCCAGGTGCGGACAAGACGGTGATGCCGGGCAGTATCTGCTCGTTGTCCTTATAGAAATGGATACGGTCCTTGACCGGAAGCAGGTTCTTGCGTGCCTGGGCCAGGAAGTGTGGGCGGGCCGGATAGTTCGCAGGAATCTTTGCGTCGTCGGTCCAATAGTCAAAGTCAGACTGACCGAGGTAGTATTGGGCATTGGGAAAGTTGGGCTTGCCGTCGTCTGCGACCAGACCACCGCAGTGGTCGATGTGGGCGTGGCTCATCACGACCGCATCCACATTGGCCGGATCGATCCCGGCTTGGCGCAAGGTGGTGAGCAGCTTGCCGGTGCTGTCACCGAACAGCTTGTCAGTGCCCATCCCGGTGTCGAACAACACCACCCGATCGCCGAAGTTCACGACCAATACGTTTTGCTCCAGCACCGCATTCGCGGTAGGCAGGAAGTTGTCCTGCAGCTCCCGGGCAATCTCGTCCTTGGTGATGTTCAGGAACGCCACGTTGGGATCGCCTAGCGGAAGCTGGCCATCGGACACGACCGTGCACTCGGCACTGCCCAGCTTAAAGCGATAGAAAAAGGCTGTTTGCGGCTGACCCAACGGCATCTTGCCTAGCGCGCCTCCGGGCAAGGCAAAGGCCGCCGTACCGACACCAACCGTGTTCAAAAGCCGGCGGCGCGTCATACCGAACGAATTTGGGATGAGCATTCTGTTCCTCCTCAAAGCTTCTTTTTGGCATTCACCCGATCTGACCTTCGAATGCTGCTGAACGCAATCCTAAGCCGGTCGGCTAGCCGCTCGCAACTGGCCCTCGGGGTCGAAAGGCCGGGCCCGGTTGCCAGGTCCTGCCTGTGATCTGCAGCGCCTGTCAGCATGCTCTTTGTGCGGGAACCGGGAGATCTCGGGTTTGGCCAGCGAGGAATACCGTTGGTCCGCATCGGGAAGATAAGGAGTCGAAGCCGATGATGCACGGACCCAAGAAGTCTGATTCTGTCATAGTAGCGACGAAACCAGCGATCAAAGGCGGACAGTCGGTGGCGGAGCCGGTGGAGCGAAGGGCGGGGACCGGGAGGAACGTGAACCAGCAAAGCACGTGCCGGGCACAGAACCGGGAGAGCGTGTCACAGGCGCTGGGCCGCATACGACATGCCGCAACGATACGCTACCTGTCGCCGAATGCTCCCGGTAGGAGCCGGAGCCTTAATCGGGCTCGTCCGGATCTTTGCGGAGACGGCCAGTAATGGTCGTTCCTACCGCGAACACAATTCGTCGTCACCCCGAATAATCGACACGCCATAGAGTTGTCGCTGAAAACACGTAGGTGCAAGTTGATGGCCATAAACTGAGCCATCCGGGGAGACCCGAATGATGCCACGGGAGGGTTCATCCATGTTGCGTCGTGTCCTGCTTGCCATCGCGATCGCTGTTTCGCCGACGCTTGCGTATGCTGGCCCGAAGGAAGATTCACAGGCGGTCTTTGACAGGTTCCTGACGGCATTCACGGCCGCCGATGTCGACGCAGTGGTCGGCGTGTTCTGGCCGGACGCACTGTTCTGGGGCACGACCATGCCCAGTCTTGCCACAACCCCGGAGGCGGTGCGTGAATACTTCAGCCGGGCCCTTGGTAGGTAGCTGCTCAACGCCCCCTGCGAGGTGGCGTGTGGGAGGCTCTGCATAAAGCGGCTTGACGTGACCCAGGCAGCTGGGATTCAAGGCTGGGATGACCGAGCTTTCTGATCTCAGCCGCTTGACGCATGCGGAGAAGGA
>JANXVC010000035.1 GCA_025351925.1 Rhodospirillales bacterium
TACCGCCGCTCGTAGAGGGCGCGGGCTGAGCCGCTGGGCAAGCTGGTGACGACGAAGCGTGTGTCTGTCCCGTCAGGCCCGGCCTCGACGCGGGCGATGATGCGCTCGACCCGGTCCCAGCTTGCGGCACCGTCGTAGAACTCGGTGAAGCGGCGGAGCTTGCCTGAGCCGTCCGAGGCGGCATAGCGGGCCGCGGTGCTGGTCTCCAGGCGCTCGACATGACGGCGCAGCGTGCTGGTGGGCGCGACGCCGAGCAGGTAGTCGACCTTGTTCGCCCGGCACCAGCGCAGCACCTCGGGACTGCAATAGTGGCTGTCGGCCCGCAGCAGGATCTCAACCCGGGGCCAATTGGCGCGGATCTGGCGCACCAGGCGGCGCAGGAAAGCGCGGATCTCGCGTCCACACGGCCGCTTGGCCGGGCGCAATACGGCGGTGACGAACCGACCCTCGCCATCGAACACCACGATGGGCTGGAAGCCGTATTCGTCGTAGTGAGCATTGAACAAGCGCATCTGCTGCTCGCCATGCACGGCGTCGAACGTGTCGTCCACGTCCAGCACGATCCGGCGCGGCACCTGGCGGAACGACGCGCAGTAGAGATCGACCATGGCTTGACCCATGCGCAGCAGCGCGCGCGTGTCGGGCAGGTTCTCCAGGCGTGAGATGGTCGGCTGCGAGCACAGCGCCGCCTCGTCCCCAAGCCGCTCCATGGCGAGCTTGAACATCGGGTCGGTGCGCAGCCGGTCGGCGTCGTTGCCATCCTCGTAGCCGGCCGCGATCATCAGCAGGCGAAAGCGGATGATCTCGTCGAGCCCATGCACGACGCGCCCCGGGTCGCGCGGGTCCGTGATGCAGGCCGCCAAGCGTCCCGCAACATCGAGGCGCTGCTCCACCTCGCCCAGCACCAGCAACCCACCGTCGGATGAAAGGTGGCCGCCGTCGAAACGGGCGATCACGGGCTTGCCGCCGACCGGTGACAGGCCGGGCAGCGCAGGGGTAGTCTCAACCTTGGCGGGCATGGTACTCCGGATCCGTAGAGTTGGCGTCGAGAACCACTTCCTACGCCAGATCAAGGGCTTGTACTATGCCCGCCAACGCTCATGAATTATTCAGGCTAACAGGCTCTAGTCGGACGGCAGCCAAATCGGCAGAGATGGCTGCTCAATCAGCCCAAGCAGCAGCCAATTTAGCCGCTAAAGCTGCTGCGGCATCCCCAAATGATGAAACAAGAAAAGCGGCAGAATTGGCAGCCCTGCAGGCTAAAGCTTCCCAAGATGCTTCGGATACTGCTGTGAAGGCAGCTCAAGATGTCAGCCAATCGATTAGCAAAATGCTGGGAATCCATTTTTAGCTGCCGGTGCACGATTCTTGAATTTTGGCGGGTACTTCCCGCGCCTTCGTCCGGCTACACCATTATGCCGCGCCAACCGCACAGATCGGGTTGCCATCACGTCTGCTGGGCCGTCGAACAAGGGCGATCACGCGCGCGGGTCATGGGCGCTTGCTTGAAAGGATGAGCGCGTACGCAAATTCTCGCGAATGTTGGACTACCATCAGGAATTTGCATTAAGTGAACGTCAGAATACCAAGTTGGCCTCCATGCGCCCGTCGTCTAGCGGTTAGGACTCCCGACCTGAATCGGGTAACGGAGGTTCGAATCCTCCTGGGCGCACCGAGTACCGGTTAGTGACTGGCCTGGATGATTTCATTGATAGTATTCAGAAAGCTCGCGAGCGACTCGGGGTTTCGAACAGCAGCCCCTGGTTTCGCGGTCATGCAAGCGGGAAGTACGAACTGAAACCTACACTCTTACGGAAGTCATTTATCGACGCCCATCAAATAAAAGATCGCAAACAATTTGAAAAGAACCTAGTCTGTAATTTCCTTACCCGTGCCGGGAGCGAGGTTTCTGCGCAAATAGATACTTGGCAACTCCTCGGCTTAATGCGGCATTATGAGATGCCAACCAGACTTCTTGATTGGACAACGTCTCTAAGTATAGCGCTTTATTTTGCGGTTGCTGATTCAGATACTGATCAGTATTTTGACCCATATATATGGATTATGAATCCACATCTTCTTAACAAAAAAAGTACCGGACAAATCGTCGTTTTCGATAGTGTTGACAGATTAGAAATATCGTATTTCGAATGCCTTCTCGGGACAAAAATATACAAATATAGCGGACCAGTTGCACTTAAGCTGCCTCTCGATAACCCTCGCATTCGGGCTCAGCGTGGGTGCTTCACCTTTCATGGCGCGGGACTTGACGGCACAGAGATTTCTGATCTGGCGAACTTGGATAAGGTTGGCAGCCGTATTACGCGACGGATCGATATTCCCCCAGAGCTTGTCGAGAAAGTTCGTCTGCTCTTAACGCTAGAGGGGGTGGACGCATATTTCGTCTATCCGGAACTTCACAATTTGTCACGGAGCCTAACCCGAGACATCCTGAAGCAACGAAGCGCGCGTCCAAACAAACCAGCTCCGCTCGAATGAGAACATGAACGTTGCGCAATGAATTTTGGCCATAGACGTCGGCCTCTCACGCTCCGTTACCTCAAGGCGTCTTGAGCCTTCGACCCAACGGCAGGTGCATGAATCTTGCAGACCGTGCGAAAACCCGCTTTGCGGCGATAATGGCAATATTCACCGATGGCGAAGCACGAGGATAGAAACTACGAGCTTTACAGTCGGATTTGCAACAACGACCCATCGACGGCGTGACTTTCGACGATCAGGTCGGCAAGTGCGTCAGAAACGCTCAGGCATAGGGCCTTTCAGGCCGCCAGGGCGGCCATCAACTCGGCGAACCCGACGATATTCAGCACCCGCCTGAGATTGTAGGCGAGCGCGGTCAGGCTAAATTCGGCACGGACCTTCTCCAGGCCACGCATCAGAAACGCACCTTGGTTCATCCATTGTTTGATCGTGCCAAACGGGTGCTCGACTGTCTCACGACGCCGGTCGAGGACGCCGGGGCGGTTCGCCAGCCGGGCCTGCATCCGGTCCAACACCGCTTCGTTCTCAAGGCGAGATACCGTGCGAAACTTGCTGCCCGTGCATTGCAAACGGATTTTGCAATCGTCGCATACCAGTTTGTTGACGTAGTTGATCTTCTTCAGGCCACGCAAAAGCGACGATGAATAGGGATGCAGACGCTGACCCGCGGGGCAAACATAGCTGTCGCTGTCTGCGTCATATTGGAACTCATCCTTGCGGAACAGGCCCGCCTTAACCGAGGGGCCGCGCTGCGGCCGCGGCACGTAGGGAACGATCCCGGCTTTCTCGCAGGCCTCGATGTCCTCGATCTTGAAGTAACCCTTGTCGGCCACAACGGCGATTGTCTCAACCCCAAGGATCTCCTTCGCCGGCTCCGCGGTCTGCGTGAGTTGCCCCATGTCGACGACTTGGTTGGTGACCTGCTGCTCGACGATCAGCTTGTGCTTGGTATCAACGGCAACCTGAACGTTGTAGCCAACGCCAACATGCGTGTGCGCCGCCATGGCGCGACTGTCGGGGTCGGTGAGGGAAATTTGGTCCTCTCCGGTCTGGTCGAGCTGCGCCAGCATGTCTTTGCATCGCGTGCGCCGGGCGCGGATCGCGGCGATCTTCTCGGCCAGGTTCTTGACCCGCGAGCCTCCTGTTTTGCTCTCGCTGGCGTCGCTTTGGTCGAGACGCTGGAGGTAATCGTCGAGCTTGGCGTCGGCCAGTCCGATAAACGTCGTCAAGGACGCACGGGTGAAGTTGCGGTCCTTGTTGTTGACCGCCCTGATCCGCGTGCCGTCCACCGCCAGCAGTTCACGGCCGAACAGCTCCAGTTGACGGCATAGCAGCACGAACTGACGGAAGACCGGGCGGAAGGCGGTGCGGTTATCCCGACGGAAATCGGCGATGGTCTTGAAGTCGGGCTTCAGATGCCGCAGCAGCCAGATCACCTCGATGTTGCGGTGGGTCTCAGCTTCAAGACGGCGGCTCGACCGCACGCGGTTGAGGTAGCCGTAGACGTAACCCTCCGTGCCAATGACAATGAGACATTGTCCCCCCGGGAGTTTAGCCTTGAGGGTGTTGAAGGATGATCTTGTTCATGCCCATGACACAGACCCCGATCGATGCCGAGGCTGGCGCCGCCACTACCGAAGGCCGGAGGCC
>JANXVC010000390.1 GCA_025351925.1 Rhodospirillales bacterium
CGGCTGGCACCCGGGCGAGCTATCCGAGACGCTCGGCATCCGGCTCGCGCCGTTGCGGGACGACCCGCTGCCGCTGCTCGATGGCCTACGTCCCTGGGAACCCTGGCCGGCGCGGCGCGCGGCGGCGCTGTTCCTGCACAAGCTGCGCGAGCTCGATGGCGCGGCCTACGTCGAGGCGCCGGCCGACCTGACGGCGGCGATCGGGCGCGAGGCGACGCTGGCCCGGCTCGGCGCGGCCTTCTCCCGCCTGCCCCCTGGCACGCGGCGCCGGTGCGCCGGTCCGCTTACCGGCAACAGCCTTTCGGACACGTTCGTCTTTGTCGAGACGGACGACATATCGCAGCAGCACCTTGAGGGCGTCGTCGTCGATGGCGAGCGCGACCAGGACGGGGCGTGGCTGCTGGACGGTGAGTTCACCGTGTTCACCATGGACGAAGAACTGGTTACAGTGGCCGGACACGCGTGTACGGTCGAGGTGCAATGACACCATGATGCCGCCGCGCCGAGAGGCAAATCCTTGAGGCCGGCGTGCGGGAAGGGCGGCCAGAAGCCGGACGAGACGAAGCGATGACGGACCGGGGAGAAGCCCTGCCGCATCGCGCCGGACGCCGCAAGGGCAAGGGCCTGCGGCCCGCGCTGCGCGCGCCCCTGCTGCCCCCGTCACGATGCGGCCGTCGGGCTGGGTCTTCGAAATATCGAGGACGCAGCAGAGGGACGACAGAGATGAAGATGAACTGGAACGAGCGGCTGCGCCTGGCGATCGGCGCGGTGCTGCTGGCAGCGGTGCTGGTCACGCTGCTGGCGTTGCCGGGCCTGGTGTCCGACCGGGACTCCACGGTGCCGCTGCAGGCAGTGCGGGAGGCGGTGCGATGACCGATCTGCTGCGAGAGATCGCCAAGCTGCCGCAGGTGCAAGGCGCGCTGTCGGTCGAATTGCTGGCGGGCGAGCCGTCAGGCCGTTTCTACCTGCTCCATGCCAGTGTCCGCCCCGGAGCGGACCTTGCCGGGTTGCAGGGCGACGAGACCGAGGGCTACGCCCGGCTGCTGTCGGGCGCTCCGGCCATGCTCGACCTGCTGGCTGTCCTGCTGCTGCGCTGGGGGCAGGCCGTGGAGACGGACGAGGCGATCGACGGCGCGGAGGCGGTTGCTTGGCTGTCGCCGTTTACCGTTGAGGTCCGGGCGGCCCTTCAGGCGATCGTCGGCCCGCGGAAACCGGGAGCGGCGCCATGAAGCGCCGTCTCGGCATCGCCGAGCTGATCCGCCAGGACGTGCTCGACCTCGATCCCGAGCCGCCGCGGCCGCCGTGCCTGAAGGCTGACAAAGCAAACAAAGCGCAGGGGGCGCAGAGTGATGTCTGAAAGCAATAACAAAGCCCGGCCCCGGAAGACCGCACGATGCATGGTGGACGGCCCAGAAGCATCAGACGGACGCGACACTGTTTGCACAAAGCCGATCGGCCATGGCGGCGAGCACCGATACCGCCCAGTGGCCGGGCAGAAGGTGTCATTCATCTCACGCGCACTGTGGGACTCCATCGTTGGCAGGATCGGAGGCGAGAAGTGAGCAAGCACGACGACATGCCACGTTCGACTGGGGGATGGCTCCCCATTGACACAGCGCCAAGGGACGGCAGCGCAGTGCTGCTGTTCCGCCCGCTGGCTCAGAAGACGCACGATCCAATCGTGACGATCCGCAAGAGCATCCCGCGTGAAAGCCACGTCTGGGAAGCGACTGTTCCGCCCGGATGCGACGGCAAGAACTTCACCGAGGGCAGTTGCTGCGCCACGCATTGGATGCCTCTCCCGGAGCCGCCGCTATGAACGATAGCAAGCAATCGCAAACGACCCATGCCGCAGTATTCGCTCCCGGCCAAAGATGGAGCTTACGTTACGATAACGCAACTGCGAGCAGAAGCGGGGAACGACGCGGAACATAAACGAAAGCCGGGCGAGGGCGAGGTGCCGCAGCCCGGCCGTGGCCTGGACGGCGGGGCAAGGGCGCGCTCTTGCGCGGGAGCGCTTGCGCGACGCACTCTTGCGGCGACGGCCGGGCTGCGGCACCTCGCCCTCGCCCGGCTTTCGTTTATGTTCCGCGTCGTTCCCCGCTTCTGCTCGCAGT
>JANXVC010000411.1 GCA_025351925.1 Rhodospirillales bacterium
TCGGAGAAGGTCAATCCCGCCAGTGGGTGCCTGCCAATGATCGTGCAGATCCCAGTGTTCTTCTCACTCTATAAAGTCATTTTCGTCACCATCGAGATGCGGCATGCGCCGTTCTTCGGCTGGATACGCGATCTCTCGGCGGTGGATCCGACGAATGTGTTCAACCTGTTCGGACTGCTCCCGTTCGACCCGGCCGCCTATTCGCATCTGCTGCATCTCGGGGTTTGGCCGCTGATCATGGGCGTCACCATGTTCCTGCAGCAGAAGCTGAACCCGCCACCGCCCGATCCCGTCCAGGCGCGGCTCTTTCAATTCATGCCGATCATCTTCACTTTCATGCTTGCAAGCTTCCCCGCCGGCCTGGTCATCTATTGGAGTTGGAACAATCTTCTCACGATCGCGCAGCAATGGATGATCATGCGCCAGACCCGGCTCACGGTGCCACGGATGGCGCGCTCTTAAACCCGGAGACGCAGCCGCCGGGGCCGGATGAGATCAAGGCTGGGCAAATTGAGGCCGGGCGGCTGCTTTTCGCCGCCGAGTGCCGGTTTTTCTACGCGGCCCAGCGTCTCGATCAGTTGCCGGAGCCCGGCCTGCCGGAGGTAGCTTTCGCCGGGCGGTCCAACGTCGGCAAATCAACCCTGGTCAATGCATTGACCGGTCGCAAGGCGCTAGCCCGTGCCTCCAACACGCCGGGCCGGACGCGGCAGCTCAACTTTTTTGATCTCGGTGGTCGGCTGACGCTGGTCGATATGCCGGGTTATGGCTACGCCCAGGCGGCCAAGGAGATCAAAGAGGATTGGCAGGGCCTGATGTTCGAGTATCTCCGGGGCCGCCCCACGCTGCGGCGGGTGGTGCTGCTGCTCGATAGCCGTATTGAGATGAAGGCGTCTGATCTCGCCGTTATGGAGTTGCTGGACCGGGCGGCGGTGACCTATCAGCTCGTGCTCACCAAGGCGGACGGCGTCAAGGCCGGTCTGCTTGTCCGCAAACAGGACGAAACAGCGGCGCTGATCCGCAAGCACCCGGCGGCGCATCCGGAGCTTTTGACGACCAGCAGCGAGAGCGGGCTGGGCATTGAGGCGTTGCGGGCCGAGCTTGGCGGCCTCGGATTGCCCGCTTGACCATGTGCGCACCGTCCCAGTAGGGAACGCGCATGCCCCTCACCGCCGAGCAACTGCAAGCCGCCGCCGACCGTGCCGACATCCTGGTGCAGGCGCTGCCGTATCTGCGCCGCTATGCCGGGATCACCGTCGTCGTGAAGTATGGCGGCCATGCGATGGGCGACGAGACGCTGGCCGCCCAGTTCGGACGCGACATTGCATTGTTGAAGCAAGTCGGCGTGAACCCTGTTGTGGTGCATGGCGGCGGGCCGCAGATCAATGCCATGCTGCAACGCCTCGCGATCAAGTCGAGCTTCGTGGACGGCTTGCGCGTCACCGACGCCTCCATGGTCGAGGTGGTCGAGATGGTGCTGGCCGGTACGGTGAACAAACACGTGGCTGGCCTGATCAACATCGCCGGAGCGCTGGCGGTCGGCATCTGCGGCAAGGATGGCGGCCTGATCCGCGCCCGCAAGCTGACCCGCACGGTGCGTGATCCCGACAGTCACATCGAGCGCGCGCTGGATTTGGGATTCGTCGGTGAGCCGGAGAGCGTGGACGTCCGGGTGATCCATGCGCTGACCGGCGCCGGGTTGATCCCGGTGATCGCGCCGGTCGGCATGGGGGCGGATGGCCAGACGTACAACATCAACGCCGATACGGTGGCCGGCGCGGTGGCGGGAGCGTTGGGCGCGCAGCGCCTGCTGATGCTGACGGACGTGGCGGGCGTGCTGGATGCCAACTACCGGCTGATCCCGGATATGACGGTGGCCGATGTCGAGGCGGGCGTCGCCAGCGGCATGATCTCGGGCGGCATGATCCCGAAAGTCGAGAACTGCGTTGATGCGGTCCGTAAGGGCGTGCGCGGCGCGGTGATCCTGGATGGCCGCATGGGGCACGCCTGCCTGCTGGAACTCTTTACCGAGGGCGGCATCGGCACCTTGATACGGGCTTAGCGCCCGCGTCCCGACCCGCGCTTGACAACCCTGGCGTGGGGCATTGGTGTGCCGCCCGCCACGAAGGATGCCTGCGTACCATGTCCAATCCCAGAGACGCCGATACGACGCCGATCGGCTCTGTCCAGCAATTGGCGGATTACATCGCCGCCGGATGCAAGCCGAAGTCGGAGTACCGTATCGGGACTGAGCATGAGAAGTTCGGCTACCAGGCTGCTACGCTTCGTCCGCCGCCCTACGAGCCCGACGGCATCCGCACGGTGCTGCAGGGACTTGCGGCGGCCGACCCGGCCGGATGGGAACTCATCCTGGAGCATGGCGCCCCGATCGGCCTGAAGGGACACGGACCGCACCAGAGCGCCTCGGTTTCGTTGGAGCCAGCTGGTCAGTTCGAGCTGTCGGGCGGCATGCTGCAGGACCTGCATGCCACACGGGATGAACTCGCCGACCATATAGCAGCGGTCCGGGCGGTTGCTGCCCCGCTTGGCATCGGCTTCGCGCCACTGGGGCATCATCCGACGCTTGGGCGGGCCGATATGCCGTGGATGCCGAAGGCCCGCTACGCCATTATGCGGCGCTATATGCCGTTGGTCGGGCAGCTCGGCCTCGACATGATGCAGCGGACCTGCACCGTGCAGGTCAATCTCGACTACTCGTCTGAGGCCGATATGGCCCGCAAGCTCCGCGTGTCGCTGGCTTTGCAGCCGGTTGCCACCGCGCTGTTTGCCAACTCGCCATTCGTTGACGGCAAGCCGAGCGGTTTCCTGTCAAGCCGCGCCCGGGTTTGGACCGATACCGACGCGGACCGGTCCGGCATGCCGCCCGTGATGTTCGAAGAAGATTTCGGCTTTGAGCGTTATGTGGAGTGGCTGCTCGACGTGCCAATGTATTTCGTTGAGCGCTATGGCGCCTACAAGGACGTCGCGGGTGAGTCGTTCCGCGAGTATATGGCCGGGCGGCGGCCGCATATCGGCAATGGCCGTGCCACTATGGGCGACTTCGCAGACCACATGACGACGGCATTCACCGACGTCCGGGTGAAGCGCTTTCTGGAAATGCGCGGCAGCGACGCCGGCCGCCCGGACTTGATGGTCGCACAGAGTGCGTTGTGGGTGGGTTTGCTCTATGACGACGCGGCGCTGGCGGCGGCGGACGCATTGGTCCGGCTGCAGCCTTGGACGGCCTACCAGGCGCTGCGGGCCGAAGTGCCTCGGCTGGCGCTCGACGCGCCCTGGGCGGGCGGCACGGTACGGGATTTGGCGCGGGATGTCGTGGCGATCGCGCGAGACGGCCTGCGTGGCCGGGCACGGCGGAACGAGGATGCGGAGGACGAGTCTGTTTACCTTGCCCCGCTAGACCCGATGGTGAAAGGCGGACCGACCCAGGCTGAACATTGGCTGTCGCGCTATCATGGCGCTTGGCAAGGCGATGCCAGCCGGATTTTTGCCGAGGCCAGGCTCTATGATATAGGAAATCATTCTGATTGAATCGTGAAAGATACGAATTTGTGAGAAACAATGTCGCTCCTGCTACATTCACCTTGTAATGCTGCGTGAGATCAGCGGTAATGCGGCGATGATCATCAGTCCGCCGCGTGAAGGCCTTGTACGCGCCGATACCATCGCCAGCGACCCGGTTGCGGTACGCCTTCGGCTTATCGGACAGATGGAGGCGTCAGCGGTCAATGGTGACAGCGTCCTGCCGCCTGGCCGCAAGACCCGCGCCCTGCTCGCGATCATCGCATTGTCATCGCCGCGGCCTGTGCTTCGCGCGCGGCTGGCCGAATTGCTCTGGAGCCGTCGTCCAGAGGAGCAGGCGCGTGCGTCGCTCCGGCAAGAGATCCATCGCCTGCTGGAGGTGCTGGCTCCGGTAGGCAAAGACGTGTTGTCCATCAATCGCGATAGCCTGGCACTCCGGCCTGGAGTCATCTGGGTCGATGTCGAGGAGGTGCTTCGCGCCACCACGACGCATCCGGCCTCGCTTGCGCTGCTTGACGGTGAGCTGCTTGAGGAGCTGGACGGCGTTGACCCGGCCTTTGACAGCTGGCTGCAGACCGAACGGGAACGCCTGCGGGATCGCGCGCGCACCGTCGGTGAGACGCTGCTGCAGGAACAGACCTCGCCCGAAGCGCTCATCATCGTGGCTCAGCAGCTCCTGTCGATCGACCGGGCGCATGAGGGTGCCTGGCGCGCGCTGATGCGGGCTCATGCCGAACGCGGCGAGCGCGGTATGGCGATTCAGTCTTACGATCGCTGCCGGGCCGTACTGGCTGACTTGCTGGACGCGACGCCGTCGCCGGAGACGCAAGCCGTCCTGGCGGACATTCGAACCGGGCGCACGGCTCGTCCCATTGCACCCGCGCCCCCTCCGCCAGTTGAGCTCCGGGTCGCCCCCCGCGTTGCAGTGTCGCATAGCGGCCCCAAGATCGGCGTGCTCCCATTGACCCTGGTCGGCACGGATGAGACCGAGGCGCATTTGGCCCTGGGTCTTGCCGAGGAGATTACCTCCTCGCTGCAGCGGGTGCGCTGGATGTTCCTGGTATCCAGCGCCGCGATCGCGCAGTCCGTCCAGCATGGCCGAGACGACTCGGGGCTGCGGCGGATGTTTGGGCTCGATTTCGTCCTGGACGGCTCGGTCCAGCGGGTTGGCCGCCGGCTGCGGGTCACGCTGCGTTTGGTGGATCTGCGGGACGGCAATCAGATCGTCTGGGCACGACGCTTCGACCGGCAGACCTATGACCTGCTCTCGCTGCAGGAGGAGGTTGCGTCCGAGGTCGTGGCGCAGATCGATCCAGAGATACTGGTGATTGAAGGACGACGTGCCGCGCAACGGCCATCCCAGGACAAAATGGCCTATAATTTGCTGCTGCGCGCCCTACCGGGCCTGAGTCGGCTGGAGCGTGGCCATTTCATGCAATCTGGCAGCTTGATGCGCCAGGCTATTGCATTGGAACCCGACTATGCCGCGGCGCACGCCTGGTACTCCCGTTGGCTGAGCTTTCTAATAGGACAAGGCTGGGCAGAGGATCAGGCGGCTTCGTTGAATGAGACTGTGCATCATGCGGAGCGTGCCATCATGCTCGATCCGTTGGATGCCAACTGTCTGACGATCGCCGGGCACGTCCGTGCCTTTCTGCATCATCGCGTGCGTGAAGCGGCAGCGTTGCATGAGCGTGCATTGGCGCTCAATCCAAACTTGGTAATGGCCTGGGCGCTGTCGGGGTTTGCCCAGTTTTATCTTGGCGATTGGGCCGAGGGTGAACGGCGGCTGCTACGCTACAAGCAGCTTGCCCCGACGGATCCGAACGCGTTCCACTTTGACGTAGGCTTCTGCCATATCGCCTTGGCAAAGCGGGACTACGAGGGCGCGGTGGTCGCTGGTCGCAATGCCAGCGGGATGAATCCAGCATTCTCCGGGGCTTGTAAGCCATATCTTGCTGCGTTGGGCTATCTCGGGCAGACGCAGGAGGCCACGGTCATACGCCGCCGGCTACTTACTATCGATCCCGGGTTCACCATTGAGAGGTATCTCAGGTCTATGCCATGGGAACGGGTCGAAGACAGCGAGCGCATTGTGGAAGGCTTAAGGCTGGCTGGAGTGGCGTAGTACCTGCCGGCACGTTCCGGGCCACTTAGTTAGTCAACGACTACCTCCTGACCGAGGCGGAGCGGACCAGGGCGGGCGGCTGTTTCAAACCGTCGAGGATTGCCGACGCCAACGCCTGCGCGACACAGCGATAGCCAAGGTCGTTGTGATGAACTCCGTCATTCGAGATGAACTGCTCATAGGGATGACCGGAAAGCTGCCATTGGTCCATCAACGCACCGCGGTCGAACAGGCTGGTGGCGGTTCGTGTTGATATATCGACCAAGGCCTGATCGATCTGCAAATGATGCGGTGCGGCAAGAATGAGCGGTGCGCGCTGATTATCCATCAGCACGATGTCAATTCCAGCATTCTTGATTTTCTGTATGCCCTCGGCGACGAGCCCACGGAACTTGTCGGGATCACGGTCCTTGATTGCCCCATTTGCACCGACCTGCCAGATGACCAGCGTGGGCCGGATGTTGAGCACATCCGACTCAATCCGCGGCAGCATCTCAGCGGCGTCCTGGCCGCCTATGCCGCGATTGATGACGGCAACATGCGCTTCGGGCAGCGCCCCCGATAGCTCCGCCTGCAGCACTGCCGGGTAGCTCTGCGCAATGCTGGTCGAGTGCCAACCCTGGGTCGATGATGAACCGAACGCCACAATGGTAAGCTCAGAGTTATGGTCCAGGGCTTCCTTGACCCGCGGCAGTACCAGCGGCGCTACATGCGCTGTCGGACACATGCTATTGTTGTCTGGTTCTGCCCTTGTTGGAAGCGATACGGCGAGCACTGTCGTGCAGAGCAATGAGAGCCGTACGAAATACCAAACCATACTGGAACTCTTATGCCGCCGTCCCGCCGACGGTCAAGCTAGATAGCTTCAGTGTCGGCTGACCAACGCCCACCGGCACACCTTGTCCATTCTTGCCGCATGTGCCGATGCCGGGATCCAGGCCTGGATCGTTGCCGATCATATTGACTTTCAGCAGGGCATCCGGCCCGTTGCCGATGAGCGTAGCGCCCTTTACCGGAGCGGTAATCCGCCCATCCTCGATGAGATAAGCCTCGCTGGCCGAGAACACGAACTTACCTGACGTGATATCTACCGAGCCGCCGCCAAAGTTCACCGCATAGAGGCCGCGCGACACGGACCGGATGATCTCGTCCGGCGCCGAGTCGCCGCCCAGCATAACCGTGTTGGTCATCCTCGGCATCGGAGCGTGTGCAAAGCTCTGCCGGCGGCCATTGCCGGTCGGCGCCACGCCCATCAAGCGGGCATTCATCCGGTCTTGGATAAACCCGGTCAACACTCCGTCTTCAATCATCACGGTGCGTCCGGACGACGTGCCCTCGTCATCGACGGTCAGGCTGCCCCGGCGATCCGGCAGCGTGCCGTCATCCACGACGGTGACTCCCGGGCTCGCGATCCGCTGCCCGAGCAACCCGGCGAATGCCGAGGTCTTCTTTCGGTTGAAATCTCCCTCTAGCCCATGCCCGATCGCCTCATGCAACAAGATTCCCGGCCAGCCTGGGCCGAGCACCACGGGCATCTCCCCTGCAGGCGCCGGTCGGCTGTCCAGATTGACCAATGCCTGGCGCAATGCCTCGTCCACCGCGTCGCGCCAGAATGCCGCATCCAACAGCCGGCTGTAGCCATGCCGTCCGCCGGCACCGAAGGTGCCGCTCTCCCGCCGGCCGCCCTGTTCCACAACAACCGACACGTTCAGCCGTACCAATGGCCGCAAATCGGCGACCCGTGTGCCGTCGGCGCGAAGCACCTGGACGGCCTGCCACTCGCCGAACAGCGACGCCATTACCTGCTTCACCCGGGGGTCGAGGCTGCGAGCGTAGGCGTCGATCGCACCGAGCGCTGCGGTCCGGCCCGGAAAGTCGGTTTCGGTCAGCGGATTGGCGTCAGAATACAGCCGAGCGTTGCTAGCCCGCGGCGCTGCGGCCACTGTTCCGGAACGGCCGGCCCGCACCGCCGATACGGTCGCTGCGGCCCGGCCCAGTGCATCTGCCGAGACCTCGCCGGCATGGGCATAACCCGCTTCCTCCCCAAGCACCGCCCGTAGCCCGAAGCCGAGCTGCGTGTCGAAGCCGGCGCTGCGGATGCGGCCGTCGTCCAGGCTCAGCTGCTCGCTCTCCCGATATTCTAAAAATAGCTCGCCGTCATCCATGCCGGCCAGCGCGCCATTGACGATCCGTTCTGCGGCGGTCCGGTCCAGCGCCGCGCCGGGCCGGTCAAAAAACAACGCATCCGTTGCGGCGATCGGGGAGGGGGCAAACTGGGTCATAGGACATCCTTGAACACGTCGATATCAGGACACGGCAATTGTTCGAACGCTTGAACGCGACAAGCACCCTGCAGCGCACTCTGGTTTAAAGCCTGGCTGTCCGTCGTGTTTCCTTCACGGTCATCGCAGTGCTCGTCTGAGTGTGCATCGCGGCCAGCGCAGCCGTGAGGACGAGCACGGCCATCGCCTGGTGCGCCGTGCCCAAAGCAACTGGCACAATCCACAACAGCGTTGCAACCCCCAAGGCATACTGGCCAAGCACGGTCGCCCCAAGCGCGAGGAGAGTGGTCCGCAACCGTCCTGTGGTGCCGCTGCTTAGTCCCACGATGGCTGTAGCGAGGGCCAGCAGCCCGGTAGCGGTCGCAAGCAGCCGATGATCAAACTGTACGGCAGCGATGTTCTCGGTCAGGTTGCGAATGAACGGGTGAAGTTGTCCGTATCCCGCGGGGACCAATGTTCCATCCATCAACGGAAAAGAGTTGTAGGTAAGGCCCGCGCGCAGCCCGGCGACAAAACCACCCGCTATAATCGTCAGAGCAACCGATGCGCAGGTCAGCGCGATTAGCGGTCTAAGACCGGTAACTTGGTGGACCGGCGGAGCCGGGCGTCCTGGTCCCTCTCGCCACAAGGTCAGTGCCGTCCAGAAGATCGCAGCATAGAGTGTAAGTGCCATCGCGAGATGGATCACCAGCCGGTACGGCGACACGGTCGTGCTATCCGCAGCAAAGCCGCTGGCGACCATGAACCAACCGATGCCGCCCTGCAGTCCGCCCAGCAGGAACAGCACGCCCAGCCGTCGGGCCAGCCGCCAATCAATGGCGCCGCGCACTGCGAACCAGATTAGTGGGCCGAGGAACGCTAGGCCGATCAACCGCCCCCACAGGCGGTGCCCCCACTCGAGCCAAAAGATATGCTTGAAGCCAGTCAGCCCAAAACCCTGATTCACCAGGGCATACTGCGGAATCTTCTGATACAGTCCGTACAGGCGCTGCCACTCGGCTTCTGACAGCGGCGGCAGAGCGCCCATCAATGGCGCCCACTCCATAATCGACAGGCCCGACCCCGTCAGACGCGTTGCGCCCCCAAGCGATACCATGACCAACAACATGGCGCACATGCCAAACAGCCATAACGCAACGGCGCGGTCGGCGGACCGTCGCGCGCTAGACTGTAGGGCGATCGTGGATGTGACATCGAGCGGCACCGCTGAAGTCTAGCCTCCAAACCATGAACAAACTATAAATCGACGACGGCTTTAGCCGGTGGTCGCAAAACTCAGGCTGAACCCACTCGCGACCCATGGTGGCGGGCCTGTCCCGGAGATGGAGTGTCACTGAGCATTCAGCAACGCATTCGGCCGGCATTCTATGCTGCTGGGCGTCCGGTGCTGTTGCTGCTCGGGCTGGTCGCGGCTGGGCTGGCGCTGCAGCATTTGGGTTTGGACGCCGGGATCGCAGCGGCAGGGCAGCGTGGCCCGCTGGCGTTTGTTGCCGTCGCCACTGCCGCATGCGCCGTTGGCGTGCCACGCCAGGTGGTCGCCTACTCCGGTGGCCTGGCGTTTGGCTTTTGGCCAGGTGCGGCCCTGGCACTGCTGGCCGAAGCTTTGGGCTGCGCTGTTGACTTCTTTTGGGCCCGATGGGCCGCACGGCCATGGGCTGCCCGTTGGCTGGCGCGAGCCGGAGCCGGGCGGCTTGATCGGCTGAGGCAGTTCCTCATCGCCAATACATTCACCGCCACCCTAACGTTGCGCCTGCTGCCGGTCGGCAACAATCTTCTACTCAACCTGCTGGCAGGAGTATCAGGCGTGACGGCCGGGCCGTTCCTGTTGGCCTCGGCGCTGGGCTACGTGCCGCAGACCGCCGTGTTCGCCCTGTTAGGCGGCGGCGTGCGGGTGTCACAAGGCGCGCAGATGGCGGTGGCCGTCGCCCTGTTCGCGGTCTCGATTGCGCTCGGACTGATCCTGCTGCGCCGCCGTCCGCTTCCCTAGCAAGCCGGCGTTCGACCTCAATGCAAATGCAGCAGATGCGGAGTATGACGCATCGAGGCTGGGCGGATCGGCCCGCCGCTGGCAATACGGATTGAGTGGAGGGGACCATCGAGTTCGCGCGCCCAAAACTGCAGGAACCGGCGTAAGGCAGGAAAGCGTGGAGCCAAGTCCAGCTCCTGCCAGATAAAGGTCTGCAGCAGGCCGGGATGGTCCGGCAAGTGATAAAGGATTTCAGCGGTGGTAAGACGGTAATCCTTGAGTTGCAGGCCCAGGGTCATGCTGGTCTCCTCTCGCCGGATGGTTTGCCGCGCAAATGTTGCGTCAACCCAGCGGCAACGTTGAACATGGGATAAGCGTTCCAGAACGCAGTGCAATGTGAAAGAAAAAAGATAATCTTCTCAGTAATTTGGCACTCAATTGGCGTTAGTGCTGCTGCTGTCTTGACTTCGATGCGGTCAGCCTCTAGATCGCTGGCACTCTCAGCCTGAGAGTGCCAACGCCCATCGACAGGGCTTCTGATAGGAGGCGAACCCACATGAAATTCCGTCCGCTGCACGACCGGATCGTGGTCAAGCGCATCACCGCCGAGGAAAAGTCCGCTGGTGGGATCATCATTCCCGACACCGTCAAGGAAAAGCCAATGGAGGGCGAGGTCATCGCCGCAGGGCCGGGCGCCCGCAATGAGCAGGGTGCCATCATCGAGCTGGATGTTAAGGCCGGCGACCGCGTGCTGTTCGGCAAGTGGTCGGGCACCGAGGTGAAGCTCGATGGCGAGGAGCTCCTGATTATGAAGGAGAGCGACATCATGGGAATCATCGACGCTCCCGCGGCGTCCGCCAAGGCCGCATAGCCGGTCAAATTGAACAGAGTGCCGATCCGACTGTTCGACTCAATAGATTTAAGGAAGATGCAATATGGCTGCTAAAGACGTACGTTTCGGTGGCGATGCCCGCCAGCGCATGCTGCGCGGCGTTGACATCCTTGCCGACGCCGTCAAGGTCACGCTGGGCCCCAAGGGCCGCAACGTGGTCATCGACAAGAGCTTCGGCGCGCCGCGGATCACCAAGGACGGCGTGACCGTCGCGAAGGAGATCGAGCTCAGCGACAAGTTCGAGAACATGGGCGCGCAGATGCTGCGCGAGGTCGCGACCAAGACCAACGACATCGCTGGCGACGGCACAACGACCGCGACAGTCCTGGCCCAGGCGATCGTGCGCGAGGGGGCCAAGGGCGTTGCCGCCGGGCTGAACCCGATGGACCTGAAGCGCGGCGTTGACGCTGCCGTGACCGCCATCGTTGCCGAGCTGCGGACCCGCACCCGGAAGATCACCACCGAGGCCGAGACGGCGCAGGTCGGCACCATCTCCGCCAACGGCGAGGCCGAGATTGGCCGGATGATCTCCGAGGCCATGCAGAAGGTCGGCAACGAGGGTGTCATCACCGTCGAAGAGGCCAAAGGAATCCAGACCGAGCTCGACGTCGTCGAGGGCATGCAGTTCGACCGCGGCTATATCTCCCCGTACTTCATCACCAATGCGGAAAAGATGGTCGCCGAACTGGATCAGCCGTATATCCTGATCCACGAGAAGAAGCTGTCCGGCCTGCAGACCATGCTGCCGTTGCTGGAGACGGTCGTGCAGTCGGGCCGTCCGCTGCTGATTATTGCCGAGGACATCGAGGGCGAGGCTTTGGCCACGCTCGTGGTGAACAAGCTGCGTGGTGGCCTGAAGGTCGCGGCCGTGAAGGCGCCGGGCTTCGGCGACCGTCGCAAGGCCATGCTGGAGGACATCGCGATCCTGACCGGAGGCCAGGTCATCAGCGAGGATCTCGGCATCAAGCTCGAGAGCGTGACGCTGGCCATGCTCGGCCGCGCCAAGCGCGTGCTGATCGAGAAGGAGAACACGACCGTGGTGGAGGGCGCCGGGTCGGCGGACGACATCAAGGGGCGTTGCAACCAGATCCGCGCGCAAGTCGAGGAAACCACGAGCGACTACGACCGCGAGAAGCTGCAGGAGCGCCTGGCCAAGCTCGCCGGCGGCGTGGCCGTCATCCGCGTCGGCGGCAGCACCGAAGTCGAGGTGAAGGAGCGTAAGGACCGCGTGGACGACGCGCTGCACGCGACCCGTGCGGCCGTGGAGGAGGGCATTGTGCCCGGCGGCGGCGTCGCGCTGGCCCGTGCCAGCCTTATTCTGGGGCAGCTGAAGTTTGAGAACGAGGACCAGCGCTTCGGCATAGAGATCGTGCGCAAGGCGGTCCAGGTGCCGTTGCGTCAGATTGCCGAGAATGCCGGCGAGGACGGCGCCGTCATCGCTGGCAAGGTGCTGGAGAATGGCGAATACAATTTCGGCTTCGACGCTCAGACGGCGGAGTTCAAAGACTTGGTTGCCGCCGGCATCATCGACCCGACCAAGGTTGTGCGCACGGCGCTACAGGACGCAGCCTCGGTTGCGAGTCTGCTGATTACCACTGAGGCGATGATCGCTGAACGCCCGGAGAAGAAGGCAGCCGGCGGAATGCCCGGCGGTGGCGGTGGCATGGGTGGCATGGGTGGAATGGGCGGCATGGGCGGCATGGGCGATATGGATTTCTAAGCTCGCCCATTACATGACCAGAAAGGGAGCGGACCACAGGGTTCGCTCCCTTTTTTTGAGACGGGCTTGCGGTGCTGGGTTTCAATGATAGCAGTTGGACTATTCAGCCCTGTCGAGACGGGCACCGATGTCATCTCGTTTCAATTGACACCTCACGCGCTTTCTGCGCCCATGACAAATCAGTCGTGTTTTTGACTAGCCTTGCTGCGCTTCCGCTATCCTCGGGTGCCCACAAGCCGTCTAAAGGCCCGATTGTCTCGCTGCTTGCGCTGTTGCAGGCAGCAAAGACGGAGAGCGACGCAGTTATGGCGACCGGCACTGTAAAATGGTTCAATACCACCAAGGGTTTTGGCTTCATCATGCCTCAGGATGGCGGCAAGGACGTGTTCGTGCATATCACGGCAGTCCAAGCAGCCGGATTGCGCGGCCTAGATGAGGGTCAGAACGTTAGCTACGAGGTGGTTATGGAGCGTGGCAAGGCTGCCGCGACGAACCTTAAACTCGCATAGAGATCGACTTGCCTACTGAGTTTGAGCCAGCGTGCTTCAGCTCACCCCACCCACCGCACGGTCGGCCGTGCGTCCGAGGAGTTAAGTGCGAATGGCTATCGGCACCGTAAAGTGGTTCAACGCCACCAAGGGTTTTGGCTTCATCATGCCGCAAGACGGCAGCAAGGACGTGTTCGTGCATATCACGGCGGTCCAGGCAGCCGGGTTGAATGGGCTGAATGATGGCCAGAAGGTTAGCTACGAGGTCGCGATGGAGCGTGGCAAAGCCGCCGCGACCAACTTGAAGCTCGCTTAGCCGGAGCCATTAGGATCGGGCTGCCTGGTGATGGGCAGTCCGACCAATCGGTTTCCTATGGTGATGAAAGCATTGACCGGGCCTAAGCTCCGGTCCAGCTCGCTGCCGCGATGCCGGCGGTAAGCGCCTGATCAGCACGTTCGACAGCTTCTGTTTTCGATGCACCGGCCTGTTGCATTAGCGTCTTGACCTGATTGACTTGGTCTGAAGTTGTTGTACGGACCGCGAGAACAAGGCGACCCTCGCGACCGCGCCGGTTACGTTCTTCGACCTGTGCCGTATCCGCAGCCTGACCTGCAGCGTTCGCCGCCGCTCCAGTTCCAATGCCTACGGCTGCTGCCGCGGCGACCGCCAAGCCAGCGGCGCCACCAGTCGCAAGCGTCGCTCCAGCCACCGCGACGGCACCGGCATAGCCAGCCATGCTCGTCCCCATCGTCCGCAACTGCCGTTTATCCGCGTCGTCCGTCGCCGGATCTGCGCTCTCATTGGGTGTCGCGATCTGGTTGGCCGGCTGGTCTTCTGGCAAGCTTAAATCGGTCCGGTCATAGCCCGCTAGCGTCAGCTGCGACAACGCATCCTGCATTGTTGCGTCATCGGGGAACACCCCTTGCACCTCACGGACAACCGCCTTGTTCTCTGGCCCCGCCTTGGCGTCGTCTGCCGTTCCGCTCATGCTGTCGCTCCTCTATTCTTCCGACAACGCGCCAGAACCCGGTCCTGTTCCCACCTCCACAGAACGCTACCGGCCTAAACGGGCAAGCAGCCCTCGACCAGCACGATGTCGGACGCCGCGCTGTTCAGCCGAAGCTGCAGCACCGGCGCATACTCGGCGCTGTGGTAGAAACTTTGGGCGGCATCCATGGACGGAAACTCCAGGATCACCAGGCGCCGCTGCTGCGTGGCGCCCTCCAATGTTTCCAATGCGCCGCCTCTCACCAAATATCGGCCGCCATACGCCGCGACCACCGGCACGACGCGGGTGCGATACTCCTCGAACCCGCCGGAGTCGTGCACGTCGATATGGGCGACCAGGTAGGCCGGCATCACCGCTAGGCCGCCCGCTCGATCTTCTGATGCCGGGCCCTGGCACCGCGCTCGATCGCGGCAGCCACCAACGGCTCCAGCCGCAGCTCGATCATGACCAGCTCGAGCATACGCAGCACGGGCTGGGTCGCGGCGCGATCGGCGGCGACGACCTCGCACGCCAACGCATACGCGGTCTCACGCAGCCGCGGCTCCAGCGCCTCGCGGATCATCGTGCCGGCATGGGCCAGACCCTCGTCCTCCTCCAACAGCGACACCGCCGCGTCGGACGCGACCTCCAAGCGTTCGCTGCTGAAGTCCTGGAAAGCCGGCAGCGTCTGAACCAGGCCGGCCATCACGCCGATTTCTCGGTCGGTGATCCCGCCATCGGCGGCTGCAACAAGTACCATGGTGCAGACCAGCGCTTCCTGGGCGTCCAGTCCGGTTCGGGCGAGCATGCTTTGTTCCCTGATGTGCAGAACCACCCTAACCCAGGCCGGCCCCGGTGCAAACTACGGCTGCGTGAGGGGAGGCGGCGTGATAGGGACCTGCGCGAGAAAGGCCCGGGTCCTGGCGACCGCCTCGGCCAGACCGACGCGCTGCACGTCCACGCCGGTCGGGAATGCGGACAGTAGGCGGGACGGCGCGCGGCGGTCCAGCAGCACGAACACGCCACGGTCGGTCGCCGAGCGCACCAGCCGGCCGAACGCCTGGCGCAAGCGGAGCCGGGCTTTGCTGTCGTCGTAGCTCCGGGGATCGCCGTCCGACAGATGCGCCCGGCGCTCGCGGTGCAGGATATCCGGGCGGGGCCAGGGCACCCGCTCGAACACCACCAGCCGCAGTGCGCGGCCGGGCACATCGACGCCGTCCCGCATCGCGTCGGTGCCCAGCAGGCAGCTGTCGAGCTCGGTGCGGAACACATCGACCAACGTTGCGTTATCCATCGCGTCCACATGCTGGGCGAGCAGCGGGATGCCGGCGGCCTCTAGCTCCGGCGCGATGCGGGCGTGCACGGCCCGCAAGCGCTGGATCGCGGTGAACAGCCCCAATGCTCCGCCGCCGGACGCCAGGAACAGCGCCTGATACGCGGCGGCGAGCGCCCCGGGGTCGCCGGGCGCGATGTCGGTCACCACGAACGCCCGGGTCTGGGCCGCATAGTCGAACGGGCTCGCGACCGAGACGCGCAGTGGCGGGGAGGGCAGGTACTCGGCACCCACCCGCGCCTCGGCGGCGGGCCAGCCCGCCTCGGCATTCCCGCCGTCATTGCCGTCGCGCAGGGTGGCGGAGGTGATCAGCAGGCCATGCGCCGGCGTCACCAGGATGTTGGCGAACGGCATGGTGGGATCGAGCCAGTGGCGGTGCAGCCCGACATCGCGGTCCATGCCCTCACGCCGGTCCAAATGCAGGGTATGGACGTGCTCAGGCCGCGTGCCGGGCGCGGGCGGCACGGCGGCGACCGCCAGCAGCATGGTCTGCCACGCCGCCAGCCGGTCGATGGCCCTTCGCTTCATCGAGCGCTGCGCCGCCTCGATCCGATTGCGCTGAGCAGTCTCGAGCTCGTCCGACTCGTCCTCGAGCTTCCGGCCCAGGCGCTCCAGCAAGGTCTTGAGCGGCTCGGCGATGCGGACCAGCGCGCGGCCCAGCAGGATCGCCGCGTCAGGGAGGCCAGGGCCAACCGGATACAGCTCGCATTCAAGGCTGCCGCGGCCGCCCGCCTCCGCCTCGCCGGTCAGCCGGGCCAGCACCTGGATGCGCGCCAGGCGCAGGAACGCCTCGGACGGGTTGGCCGGCTCCTCGCCCCCGGCCAGGCGGCCTGACCAGCCCAAAGACGGTAAGGCGCGGGCGGCTTGCAGTGCGGCATCGAGCGGCGCTTCGAGCTCCGCATGCCCAGCCACTAAATCGTCCAATCGGCGACGCAGGCCGCGGGCGCGGGACCGGCCGCCCTCGGCGCCCAGCAGCCAGCGGCGCAGCTCCGCGCCCTCGATGCCCGACAGCTCCGCGGAAAATGCGCTGTCCGCAGCGTCGAACAGATGGTGGCCCTCGTCGAACACGTAACGGCTGGGCACCGCGTCGTCGTCGAGCCCGCCCCACGCCGCCTGCGCCATTACCAATGCGTGGTTGGCGACGACCAGCTCGGCGCCGCGCGCCCGGCGGATGGTGTGCTCGACAAAACAGCCGCGGTAGTGCGGGCAGGCGCCGTGGATGCACTCGCCGCGGCGGTCGGCGATGGCGGGGAGCAACGCGGGGCCAAACAGCTCGGGGAACCAGCCCGGCAGGTCGCCGCCGGCGATGTCGCCATCCGACGTCGCCAGCGCCCAGCGCGCGATCAGGCCGAGTGCGACCGCGCCATGGCCGCTGATCGCGGCGTTCACCTGCTCCTCCAAATTCAGCAGGCAAAGATAGTTCTCGCGTCCCTTGCGGATGACGACCCGGCGGCGGCGTTCTGCGGGATCGGGGAACAGCCGGGCCAGCTCGCCCTCAATCTGGCGCTGCAAATGGCGGGTGAAGGTACTGATCCAGACGGTGCCGCCGTTGCGCTCGGCCCATAGGCTGGCGGGCGCCACGTAGCCGAGCGTCTTGCCGGTGCCCGTCCCGGCCTCGGCCAGCACGACGTGCGGGTCGCCCTGCACCTCGCGCGGGGCGAAGGCCGCGGCGGCGGCGCTGGCGTAGTCGGCCTGGCCCGGCCGCTGCTCGGCGTACGGGCCCAGCATGCGCGCCAGGCGGGCCCGTGCCTCGTTCGCACCCACCGGCAAGGAGCCTGCCGGCGGCGGCGGCGCCTGGTCTTCCCACGCAGGCAGGCGGCGCCAGACCTTCAGCCCGTCGGCGGACGGCTTTGCGCCAGGTTTGCCAAGGGCGGTGACGACCAGCTTCGCCCACGGCCAGCCCGCCCGTCCCATATGCGCCGCGAGGGCCGCCGCGTCCTTGTTGCGCGGCAGGTCGCGGCCGGCGGCGAGATGCTGCAGCAGGGCGGCGGCGATGTCTGGCAGCAGGGCGGCCGCGTCCTCCATGCTGCCAGGCGGCTCGATGTCGAGCGCATAGGCAAGCCCGCGCGGCGTCGGCGGGACCGGCCGGGCGGGCATGGCGAAGGCGAACAGCTCCAGCAGGTCGAGGCAGGGATGCTTGGCATTCAGTCCCAGGCGCCGGAGCGTCGCAGGAGCATGCACCAGCAACGGCATCGTTTCGTGCAGCGCGCCGGCAGCCTCGGTTGCCGTGAGCGTCAGCAGCTCCCCATCCGCGCTGAGCAGGGCGGCGCGGCCGTGCCCCGCCACGACGGCCGGCGCATTCGGGATCAGCAAGGGGGGATGCGGCGGCATGCGGAGCCTATGTACGGTGTCGCGAGGGCTGCGGGCAATGCCAGCGCCGGTAATCGCCTCAAATCCGTAGATTCTCCTCAGGAATCCGCAAGCCGCGATTGACCCGGGCACCCCCCATTTCTAGCTTGCAGCCATGCCAGAAACCTCCCGTGACCACCTTGACCCGATCCCGAAGGCATGGCCGTTCGAGGAGGCGGCAAAGCTCGCGCAGCGCCTCGATGCCAGCGGCAAAGGCACCGCCCTGTTTGAGACGGGATACGGACCCTCGGGCCTGCCGCATATCGGCACGTTCGGCGAGGTCGCGCGCACGACCTGGGTGCGGCACGCCTACACGGCGCTGACCGGGCGGCCCTCCCAGCTGCTGGCGTTTAGCGACGACATGGACGGGCTGCGCAAGGTGCCGGACAACGTGCCGAATCGAGCGATGCTGGAGGGTTTCCTGGGCCAGCCATTGAGCCGGGTGCCCGATCCGTTCGGCACGCATGACAGCTTTGGCGCCCACAACAACGCCCGGCTCCGCGCCTTCCTCGACGGTTTCGGCTTCGAATACGAGTTTGCTTCCAGCTCAGACTATTACACGCAAGGCCGTTTCGATGCGGCCCTGCTGCGCACGGCAGAACGGCACGAGCAGATCGTGGCGGTCGTCCTGCCGACGCTGGGGCCGGAGCGCCGGGCGACCTACTCGCCGTTCCTGCCGATCCATCCGCGCACCGGCCGCGTGATGCAGGTGCGGATCGACGCGGTGGACCCGGTTGCCGGCACGATCTCGTGGCAGGACCCCGACACCGGCGGACGGTTTCAGACACCGGTGACCGGCGGTGCGTGCAAGCTGCAGTGGAAGGCCGACTGGGCGATGCGCTGGTTTGCCCTGGGCGTGGACTATGAGATGTCCGGCAAGGACCTGATCGACAGCGTACGGCTGTCCAGCCGGATTTGCAGCCTGCTGGGCAGTCCGCCGCCGGTCGGGTTCACCTACGAGCTATTCCTCGACGAGCACGCGCAGAAGATCAGCAAAAGCAAGGGCAACGGCCTATCGGTCGAGGAGTGGCTGCGCTACGCCCCGCCCGAGAGCCTGGCGCAGTTCATGTACAACTCGCCGCACCGCGCCAAGCGGCTGTTCTTCGACATCATCCCGCGCACGGTGGACGAGTACCTGGCGAACGCGGCCAAGCTGCCGGAGCAGGACGCCGCCGCCCATCACGTCAACCCGGCCTGGCATATCCAGCACGGCAGCAACAGCGGGGCGGCCAGCCCGGTGTCGTTCGGCATGCTGCTCAACCTCGCGAGCGTGGTGAATGCCGACACGCCCGACATGCTGTGGGGCTTCCTGCGGCGCTACAGCCCGGATGCGGCGCCGGGTGTCAGCCCGTTTTTCGACGGCCTGGTCGCCTACGCCATCGCCTACTACCGCGACTTCGTCCGTCCCGCGAAGCAATACCGTGATCCGACGCCGCTTGAACGCGCGGCTCTGGAAGATCTGGCGGGCATGCTCGCGGCGCTTGACCCCGGCACAACCGCCGAGGCGATCCAGGATGTGGTCTATGAGGTGGGCAAAAGGCACCCATTCCCGGAGCTGAAAGCTTGGTTCGGCTGCCTATACCAGGTGCTGCTCGGCCAAACCGAGGGGCCGCGCTTCGGCGGCTTCGTGGCGCTTTATGGCGTGGCGGAGACCGCCGCGCTGATCCGCAGCCGCCTGGACGCGACCAAGGTCGCTGTTCCAGCGCCAGCACTGCCAGC
This sequence comes from Rhodospirillales bacterium, assembly GCA_025351925.1. Taxonomy (GTDB): domain Bacteria; phylum Pseudomonadota; class Alphaproteobacteria; order Acetobacterales; family Acetobacteraceae; genus CAHJXG01. The sequence continues at coordinate 19,404 of JANXVC010000411.1, forward strand.
ATTGGACGCAGACTGAGCATGGATTGGCTGAAGAAGGCGGTCCGGCAGCTGCCGGCGCTATTGGGCGTGGCGCTGCTGGTCGGCGCGATCTGGGTGGTGTGGAAGGAGTTCCGCCACCTAAAAATCGCCGACATCAAGACCGCGCTGTCCGCCATCCCGCAACGTGCGCTGCTGCTCTCGTTCGTTTGGACCGTCCTCTCCTATGGGGTGCTGACGTTCTATGACCGGCTGGGCACCATCTACGCCGGCCATAAAATCAGTTATGGCCGCGTCTCTTTCGCGTCGTTCTGCGCCTATGCGCTGTCGCATAATTTGGGTTTCGCCGCGGTGTCCGGAGCGGCGGTGCGCTACCGGCTCTATGCGCATTGGGGGCTGACGCCGCTGCAGATCGCCAAGGTGGTGGCGTTCTGCAGCCTGACCTTCGGGCTGGGCGGGCTGGTGCTGGGCGGGGTGATCCTGTTCGTCGAACCGGACGCCATCCCGTTCTTTGGCGCCATCGTGCCGAAATGGGGCATGTATGCGGTCGGCGGCCTGCTTTGGCTGGTCGTCGCTGCCTACGTCTGCCTGTCCCGCTTCGTTGGCACGGTCAAGCTGTTCGGCACCGAGGTCACGCTGCCGGACTGGCGCATGGCGATCGTGCAGGTGGCGCTCGCCACCGTCGATGTGGCAGTGACGGCAGCGATCTTTTATCAGCTGCTGCCCGACGTGCCCGGCCTGACCTATTTGCGGTTCCTCGGCGTCTATGTCGCCTCCTACACCGCCGGGCTCGCGGCGAACCTGCCTGGCGGCCTCGGCGTGTTCGACACCGCCATGTTGCTGGGGCTCGAACCCTATCTGCAGCCCCCGCAGATCCTCGGCGCCATCGTGGTGTTCCGGCTGTATTACTACATCATCCCGCTGTTCCTGGCCGGCACGCTGTTTGCCGGCAACGAGATCCTGCTGCGCGGCGGCGCGCTATTTAAAACCGGCGCCTTCGGCCGCAGCACCCAGGCCCTGGCGCGCTGGAGCGAGCCGAGCTTTGCCGCCGGCGCGGCCTCCGGCGCTGTGGCGCTGTGCGGCGCGCTGCTGCTGGCGCTGGGCGTGCTGGACAACCGGCCGGACTTCTCCTGGATCGATCCCGACTACGCCGACCTCGTGGCGAATGCCGGGCAGTTCGTGCCGTCGCTGATCGGCGCGGCGTTGATCGTGCTGTCGATCGGGCTGTCGCAGCGGGTCACCCTGGCCTGGGGCGCCACCATCGTGCTGCTGCTGGCGGCGGCCGGCTTCACCGCGGCGCAGGGCACCAACCTTTGGGTCCCGGGCGTTCTGGTTTTGGCGACCTTGCTGGTGGCGCCGTTCCGCGACGCCTACTACCGCCACGCCAGGCTGCTGTCGGGTCCGCTGCAGGCCGGCACCGCGGTGCCGCTGTTCGCGCTGGTCGTGTGCGTGCTGGCGTTGTCGGCGTTCGAACCGACCATGCGTACGGTCAACGAAAACAGTTGGATCGAGGTGGTGCTGTCGCCTGATCTACCCAACAGCCTGCGCATCGCCGTGGCGCTGGCGGTGGTGCTGGCGCTGGTGGCGCTGTGGCGGCTGATCCGGCCGGGCCGCGTCGGCTGGGTGCCGTGGGCGGGCGAGGGACGGCAGCGCTATGCGGAGCTCGGCGCCTTGCCGCCGGTGCAGGCGGACGGGATCGTAATGGGCGAGGCCGGGCGCGCCGGCATTCCGTTCCGCCGTATCGGCCGAGTGCTGCTGGGCCTCGGCGACCCCGCCGGGTCGGTGCAGGACCGCGTGTCGGCGATCTGGAACCTGCGCGATCTGGCGCAGCAGGAGGGGCTCGACCCCGCGGTATGGCGGGCTGGGCCCGGATTGCTGAAGGTCTATGCCGATCTCGGGCTCACCGCCCTGCCGCTGGGGCCGGACGGGCTGCCGCTGCCTGAACGGGCCGACGATGCGCCGCTGGTCGCGCAGTATCTATGCTGCCGGGCGGAGCGCGATCTTTCGCTGCTGCTGCCGTTGCTGCCGAGCCTGGCAGAGGCCGGGCTGCGCGGACACGGCCAGATTGCGTGACGCGGTGCCTTCCTAGCTCTGGGGCCGCCGCGGCGTCATGATCGTGGCCGTCATTACCTGCACCTCCTCGTTCCGCTGGTTCAGCGTCGTCGTGCGCATCGTCACCAGGCCACGGTCAGGGCGGGACTTGGAAACCCGCAGCTCCAGGATCTCGGCCTCGGCGCGCAGCAGGTCACCTGGCCGCACCGGCCGCAGCCAGGCGAGCTTGTTGACTTGCGCGCCTAGGGTGCCGCCAGGAAAGCGGCCCATCAAGGATTCGAGCTGCAGCCGCATCGTGATCCCGGCGGTGTGCCAGCCGCTGGCGACCAGCTCGCCGAACATGCTGTCGCGAGCCGCCTCCTCATTGAGATGCTGCGGCTGTGGGTCGAATTCCTGGGCGAATGCCACGATGCGGTCGCGCTCGACCAACTGGGCTCGGGACATGAAAGTCTGCCCGATGGTGAGGTCGTCGTAGTAGAGTGAGTCGCTCAACCGATGGGCTCCTTTGCCGCAATGAAGGCAGCATGCGTGCGCCTTGATGGACGGAAGGCGCATATGCACTTAACGTCGTACGATGGGTGCGCGTTGTCCAGCCAAGATCGTATGAACACTCCAATTGGTTCAATGGACGCATGCCATTGTCAGGCGTTGCGGCAGGCGGCGCGCCGGATGTCGGCGTTCTACGACGCCGCCTTGGCGCCGCTTGGCCTGCGCGTGTCGCAGTTCGGCATCCTTTCCCGCCTGCACCAGCACGGCCCGCGCGGGATCCAGGCTTTAGCGTCGGACCTCGTGATGGACCGCACGACGCTCGGCCGCAACATCCGTCCCCTCGAGCGGGACGGCTTGCTCTGCGCCGTCGTTGATCCGGCCGACCGCCGGTTCCGCCTATTGTCCATTACGCCGCGCGGCGTTGAGCTTGTCACCGCCGCACGCCCTGCCTGGATCGCGGCGCAGGCCGGGTTCGAGGCGCGATACGGTGCGGTGCCCGCTGCCGAACTGCATGCGGCTTTGCAGGGCGTGGTGATGGTCCTAAATACCCCGGAGGAATAACGCATCGAAAGGGCGAGTATTTGTTTGAGGTCGTTCGGGCGTCCAGGATCACCGAGGGTTTGCCGCACCCGCTCGGCGCAACGTGGGACGGGGTGGGGGTCAACTTCGCCCTGTTCTCCGCCAACGCCACCAAGGTTGAGCTGTGCCTGTTTGACCAGGAGGGCCGCACCGAGCTGGAGCGGATCGAGTTGCCGGAATACACCGATGAGGTCTGGCACGGCTACCTGCCGGACGCCCGGCCCGGCACCGTCTATGGCTACCGCGTGCACGGCCCCTGGGACCCCGGGGCCGGCCACCGCTTCAACGCTCACAAGCTGTTGCTGGACCCCTACGCCAAGGGCCATGTTGGGGAGCTGATCTGGGGTCCCGAGGTGTTCGGCTACCGGCGGGAGAGCGGCGACGACACGACGTTCGACGAACGCGACAGCGCCGCGCACATGCCGAAATGCGTGGTCATCGACCCGGCGTTCACCTGGCTGCGCGACCGTCGGCCCAACGTGCCGTGGGAGCAGACGATCTTTTATGAGGCGCATGTCCGCGGCTTCACCAAACTGCATCCCGCGGTGCCGGAAGAGTTGCGCGGCACCTTCTCCGGCATGGCGAACAAGGCCGTCGTGGACTGGATCACCCGGCTGGGCGTCACGAGCGTCGAGTTGCTGCCGATCCACACCTTTGTCGATGATACCCACCTGATCGAGTTGGGGCTGACCAACTACTGGGGCTACAACTCGATCGGCTTCTTCGCACCGGACCCGCGCTATTCCAGCAAGCCGGCCTTCGCCCATGCCGAGTTCAAGGAGATGGTGGCGCATCTGCACGACGCTGGGCTCGAGGTGATCCTGGACGTCGTTTACAACCACACCGCCGAGGGCAACGAGCGCGGCCCCACCCTTTCGTTCAAAGGCATCGACAACGCGTCGTACTACCGTCTGCTGCCGGACAACAAACGCCTGTATATCAACGATACCGGCACCGGCAATACGCTGAATTTGTCGCATAGCCGCGTGCTGCAGATGGTGGCCGACAGCCTGCGCTACTGGGTGCAGGAGATGCACGTTGACGGCTTCCGTTTCGACCTCGGCACCATCCTGGCGCGCGAGCCGCACGGCTTCGACGAAAGCAGCGGTTTCCTGCACGTCTGCCAGCAGGACCCGGTGCTGAACAGCGTGAAGCTGATCGCCGAGCCATGGGACTGCGGACCCGGCGGCTACCAGGTGGGTGGTTTCCCGCCGGGCTGGGCGGAGTGGAATGACAAGTTCCGCGACGAGGTGCGGCGGTTCTGGAAGGGCGACGAGGGCATGGCCCCGGCGATCGCCGCGCGTATGTCGGCGTCAGCCGACATGTTCAACAAGCGCGGCCGCAAATCATGGGCGACGGTGAACTTCGTCACCGCCCATGACGGCTTCACCCTGCGTGATACCGCGAGCTATGACCATAAGCACAACGAGGCCAATGGCGAGGACAGCCGGGACGGCACCGACAGCAACTATAGCTGGAACCACGGCGTCGAGGGCGAGACCGACGACCCCGACATCTGCGAGCGCCGGCAGCGCCACATGCGCAACATGCTGGCGACGCTGCTGCTGTCGCAGGGCACGCCGATGATCCTGGCGGGCGACGAGTTCGGCCGCACCCAGGGCGGCAACAACAACGCGTATTGCCAGGACAACGAGGTCAGCTGGCTCGATTGGGACTTGCCGGATTGGGCGCAGACCCAGGTGGCGCTGGTGCAGCGCCTCACGCGGCTGCGCCACGACTATCCCATCCTGCGCCGCGGCCGCTTTTTTACCGGCACGCCGATCGACGCGCTGGACGTGAAGGACGTGACCTGGATCAACGCGTCCGGCGCGGAGATGGAGGACGGCGATTGGCACGATCCCCGGATGAAGTGCTTCGGCATGCTGATCGACGGCCGCGCCCAGGCAACCGGCATTCGCAAGCCTGGCAGCGATACGACCATGTTGATCGTGCTGAATGCCCATTACGGCCTGGTGACGATTGTCCTGCCGGGATGCGCCAATGGCAAGGCATGGGAGTTGGTGTTCGACACCAATGTGCCGGAGCGGGATGACCGCCAAATGTTTAAGATCGGCGACTCTTATGAGGTGACCAGCCGTTCGCTGCTGCTCTTTGCGCTGCATTCCTGACAACGCCCATCCTTAGCGGGCGGCGTCAGCCCGTCATCATGCCCGCAAGCGCCCGGCCGGACATGAATGCGGCCTCTACCCGCGCGCCTAGGCACCAGTCGCCGCATACGCCGATGCCGGCGGCCGGGTCCCATAGCGCCGGCCTGCCCAGCGGCACATCGGCGAGTGCGTAGCGCCACCGGTGCATGGCCGAGTAGCGCGGGTCCGCCGTAATCCCGGTTGCCGCCGTGAATATGCCGTGCAGCGCCGCCAATATGGCATCCGGCGGATCGTCCAAATGGTCGCGGGACCAGTCAGGCGTCGCATGCGCCACCCAGCACTCCGGCGTCGCGGCACGGCTGGGGCGGGAGCTGTCGCGGGCGATCCAACGCAGCGGGCCGGCATCCGGACGCAGCAGGTCAGGCGCCGCGGTTGGCTCGGTGAAGGCCAGCATCATGGCCCAGCACGGCGCCATCCCGGCACGGGCGGCCTCGACGGCGAAGGCGTGCGGCTGCACGAGTCCGACGGCTTGCGGCGCAGGCAGCGCGACCGCCACGCTGTCGAACGGCCCAGCGGTTTCGCCGCCCAGGTCGGACACGGTGCCCGGCGGGGTCTGCGCCGCGTCTCGGTGCCGTACGATCCAGCCATCGGGCCGGCGATGCAGGAAGGCGACGTGCCGCCCGGTGTGCAGGGTGCCGACGCCCTGCCGCTCCATATGCTGGGCCAAAGCGGACATGCCGGGGATGCCGCACCAGCGCTCCTCGCCTGCCGCGGGCCAGGGAGCCGCTTCTCCTGCCTCTGCCATTGCCTGCACGACGGCGACGAACGCTGGGTCGCGGGCGGTTGCATATTGGGCGCCGTGGTCGAATGTCAGGCCGTCCACGCGCCGGGTCGCCAGCCGGCCGCCGACGCGGCGCGACTTGTCGAACAGCGTGACGGCGTGGCCTGCCCGGTGCAGCGCGCCGGCGCAGGCGAGGCCGGCCATGCCGGCGCCGATGACGGCGATGCGATGAGCTTGGGATTGGGGCATGTGCAATGCTGTCCTGCCTGGCCTGGGCCTGCGAGCCTCGGTTTGCGGTTGCGCAGGGCGGCTGCGCTGTTGATAACAGGGCCAACGTTCGCAGGATATAAAATGAGCCGGCCAGCCCTTCGCATTACCCGGCACGACGCAGCAGACGGCACCGCACGCTTTGACTTCGAGGTCTGGAATCCCTGGACCGTCGCCTATGAGCCGCAGCCTGACCTGCCCAGCGCGGTGCGCCAGGTGGATGCGCTGCTGGACCGGGTCCGCCAGGCCTGGGTCAATCAGGACCCAGTGCAATCTACCCTGCACGACGTGCCCGATCCCGATCTGCCGGAGGACCTGGAGTGGGCGGAGTTCCGCGTCAGCGCGCAGGCCAACAAGGTGCACGAGACCCGCAACTTCGACGCGCTGCACTGGCGCAAGGCCATGGGCGGCCGCAGCGGGGCGCTCGAGACGACGTGCAACGAGGTCGGGTTCCGCCCTGGCTGATCTTTTGCCCCGGCTGCGGGTGCTGTCGTTCTCGACCCTGTTCCCCAACACGGCGCAGCCGCGGCACGGCATCTTCCTGGAGCACCGCCTGGCGCATCTGTCCCGCACCGGCGGCGTTGACATCCGGCATGTGGCGCCAGTGCCGTACTTTCCCTTTCGCCATCCGCGCTTTGGCCGCTATGCGCAGTTTGCCCGCGTGCCGGCGGCGGATATGCGGGCCGGGATGCCCGTCACCTATCCGCGCTTCCCGCTGTTGCCGAAGGTGAGCATGTCGGCGGCGCCGTGGCTGCTGGCTGCCGCCGTGCTGCGCCATGTGCGGCGCATCCAGCGCGCCGGCTTCGACTTCGATCTGATTGATGCGTATTATTTGTATCCGGACGGCGTTGCGGCAGCGTTGCTCGCCCGCATACTTCGCAAACCGCTGCTGCTGACCGCGTTCGGCAGCGATGTCAGCCAGATTCCCGCCTATGCCCTGCCGCGCCGGGCGCTGCTGTGGGCTGCCCGGCAGGCGCCGCTGATGACGGTCGTTTGCCAGGCGCTGAAGGACGAGCTGGTGCGGCTCGGCGTGCCGGCGAACCGGATGCGGGTTGTTCTGCACGGCGTTGACCTGCAGCTTTTCCGGCCGCCGGCGGATCGGGCGGCGTTACGGAACAGCCTGGGGATGACCGGGCCGACGCTGCTCTCGGTCGGCCACCTGATCGATCGCAAGGGCCATGACGTCGCCATCCGGGCCATGCCGGCCCTGCCGGACCACACCCTGCTGATTGTCGGCGACGGCCCGCGCGACGCGATGCTGCGGGGGTTGGCGCACGAGTTGGGTCTCGGCGATCGTGTGCGTTTCCTCGGCCATGTGGACCAGGCCCGGCTTCCGGCGCTGATGGGCGCCGCCGACGTGCTGGTGAACTGCAGCGACCGTGAGGGCATCGCCAATGTGCTGATCGAGGCGATGGCCTGCGGCACCCCGGTCGCCGCCACCGCGGTGTGGGGCTCGCCCGAGGCGGTGACCACGCCGGACGCCGGCCTGTTGCTGCGCGACCGCTCCGCCACGGCGTTGGCAGAAGGCATTCGCGCCCTGCAGGCCGCTCCGCCCGACCGCGACGCGACGCGCCGCCACGCCGAGACGTTCACGTGGGAACGCACCGCCGCCGAGCACCTCCAAGCCATTCGCGATACCCTCGCCGCTTGAGCAACGGCAAACTCCTGACCCTGGAGTTCGGCGAGACCTGCGCGGCGGTGCAGGTGATATCGCACGAGCCGTCGGTCACCTGGTGGAAGCCTTGGCCCGGCGTCTCCCTCAACCAATCGGGCCAGCCGTTCGACCCGGCGCGCCTCAACGCCGGATACCGTCCGTCGCATGCGCGGCGCCTGGACTGCCTGCGCTCGGTCCATCTGCTGTGGTCCAATTTCTTCGTGGCCGACGGCTGCGTCAGCACAATCTACGACGGCAACGCGCGCAATGCCGTGCAGCAGGTCGTGGCGAACGAAGAGCTCTCCCGCTACATCGGCATCACCCACCGTGGCACGGATTTCGTCGTCCCGCATGCCCGCCTGCGGGACGCGCAGCGCATCCAGGGCCCAGTGCTGTTCGCGACCTCGGATGAGCCGCATAACTGGGGCCTCTGGCTGCTGTACGTCCTGCCGGCCGTCGTGCATTTCACCCGGCACCGGCATCTGTATCGAAAACTATTCGTCTTTGCCGTGCATCCCAACATGCGCGCCCTGCTGGCGCTGCTTGGCGTATGCGACGACGAGATCATCCTGCATGATTGCGGCACGGCGTACTGGTTCGACGAGGTCCACGTGTTCCGCCAATCGATGCGGGACTGCTACATAAGTCCGACCGCTCGCCAGATTTTCGCCCAGGTGCGCGATGGCGTCTTGGCCCGGCTTGGCCCATCGCCTGCGCGAAAACTTTACGTCTCACGCCTGCGCCGCACGCGGGAGCTCAACGCCTATCGCGGCCTGTTGGACGAATCGGCGCTGATCGACCGCCTGGCTGCCCTCGGCTACCTCGCGATCGAGTCTGAGTTCATGGCCGTCGATGAGCAGATCCGGCATTTTGCCGGGGCCGACCGCATCGTGGCCATCGGCGGCGCCGGGCTGTTCAATACGGTGTTCTGCCAGCCCGGCGCGCGGATCATGGATATTGAGAGCACGCCGCTGTTCCTCGACGCCCACTCCAACGTCTTTGCCGGCGCGGGGCTCGACTACGGGCTGATGATCGGCCGGGAGGACCCGGCCGATAGCAGCCTGGCCCATCGCCGATGGTCGATCGACCTGGACGCAGCAATGCCGGTAATCGCGGAGTTCATGGAAAAACCTTAACATTTGCAACTATGGCCGAGTCGCTGCTCATCCTTGCCTGTGTGCTGCTCGGAGTCCTGTGCCTGCTGGTGCTCGTCCTGCTATTCCGCCGCCCACCCGATTTGCAACGGTTGCTGATGCTGGCCGACCAGGGCGCTGCCGGGCAGCGGCAGGAGGCGGAGGCGACGCGCACCCAGCTGGCGCAGGTGGAGCGCGCGCTGTCGGTCCGCGCCGAGCAGGCTCGGCTGGAGCTGCAGGCGACGCTCGGAACTCTGTCCACCGGGATGGCCCGCGACCAGGGCGATGCCCGCGCCCTGCTGGAGGCGAAGCTGCGGGAGATGAGCGAGCAGGCCGCGCTGCGCCTCGCGGCCATCCAGCGCAGCGTGACCGAGCAGCTGCACCAGGCGGTCGAGACGCAGATGCAGGGCAGCTTTCAACGCGTCATCGACCAGTTCGCCCAGCTGCAGCGCGCCATGGGCGACGTGCAGGCCATGACGGTGCAGATCGGCGACCTGAAGCGCATCTTTACCAATGTGAAAACCCGTGGCGCCTGGGGCGAGATGCAGCTGCGCGCGCTTTTGGAGGATGTATTGCCCGCCGGCGCCTGGCACGCCAACCGCAAGCTGCGCGACGACAGCGACGATATCGTGGAGTTCGCAATTATCATGCCGATGCGGGGCGCAATTCGGCCGCTGCTGGCGATCGACGCGAAGTTCCCGGCCGAAGACTACGACCGCCTGCTGCTTGCCGCCGAGGCTGGTGACCTGGAGGGTGAGCGTGCCGCCCGCCGCCGGCTCGAAACCCGGCTGCGGCTAGAGGCCAAGACGATCAGCGGCAAGTACATCAACCCGCCGGTCACCGTCGATTTCGCGGTCATGTACTTGCCGACCGACGGGCTTTATGTCGAGGCAGCGCGGATGCCCGGGCTGATCGAAGGAATGAACCGCGAGCATCGCGTGCTGGTCATGGGGCCAAGCCTCGCGCCTGCGCTGCTGCGCACCATCCAGCTCGGCATGCTGACGCTGTCGCTGGAACAGAAGGCCGACGAGATCCAGCGCCTGTTGAGCGCGACGCGGACCGAGATGGGCCGGATGGATGAAGTGTTGGACCGCCTCGCCAAACAGGCGGGCACATTCAGCAACACAATCGATACCGCCCGGCGCCGCACCCGCGCCGTGGGCCGCCGGCTGCGCGGCATCGAGGCGCTGGAGCAGGCGCAGGCGGACGCTGTGCTGGATTTGGAGAGCGGCGAGGACGAGGTTGCCTGAAACATAGAAGGCCCCGGGACGAACCCGAGGCCTTCACATTGTTCGACAGCCGCAGCCGCCGGACGATGGGTTTTAGCCAGCCAGAACCTTTAGGCTCAGGGCGGGCGTCCAGGTCACGGGGCGCGACTGTAGGGTCAAACAATGAGACACTGGATCACCTCCTTTCATCAAGTTGAGGCATACACTTGGGGCCAAGCCGCCGATCGTGCAAGTCTGGAAAATGGATGCGCTTGGCGCCATCTGGCAGCGATGCCAACCGATGACATAATTCCGACGACGCAGGCGCCTTGGCGCGATATCGCAATGGTCTGCGGCAAGTGCAGCCGCAAGCTGAAAGGCGGCTTTGGCAAAAAGGGTAAGCACGATCTCGCCGAGGTGCTGAAGGGCGCGCTGAAGGAGGCCGGGCAGCGACGCCAGCTACGGGTCGTTGAGGTCGGCTGTCTCGGACTTTGCCCCAAGCGGGCCGTGACGGCGGTGAGCAGCGCGCGGCCGGATCAGGTTTTGGCCGTCCCCAAGGGCAGCGATCCGATGCTCGTGCTTACCCAGCTGAACCCGGCGGCAGCAGCAGTGCCGTAGCGCGTCCGCCCTCGATGACGTGCGCCTGCAGCACGGCGTCCACGTCGGCAGGGCTGTCGATCCGATACCAGACGCCCTCGGGATAGATCACCAGGCATGGCCCAAGCTCGCAGCGATCCAGGCAGCCGGCGGCGTTCACCCGTATGTTGGTGATGCCCAACTCCTTCGCCCGTGCCTTCATGTAGTCGCGCAGCCGCTCCGATCCGCGTTCAGCGCAGGAGCCGCGCTTGTGACCGTCCGGGCGGCGGTTGACACAGACGAACAAATGAGCGTCGAGATAAGGTGGCGGATCGGTCGGCAGTGCGGTGCCCATCGAGTGTTCCTCAAAAATAACGCAGGTTGAGGCGAATACGCCCGCCATTGGGTTCAAGGCGGAAAGACGCGTCAGCGAAGCTGGGCGGACCGAAGCGGAACGGCGCGTCGTTGCTGAAGCCAATCCCCACCTTCGGCAGGCCAAAGAAGCTGCGGGGTATCTTGCCGGTGTCGTCCTCGTCTTGATAGGCCTGCGCGGCCCAGGTGCCGGGCGGCACGTCCAGGGTGACCGTGACCTCGCCGGGCATGGCCTTGCTGCGGGCGTTCCACTGGCAGGACTCCTTGAGGAACGTGTCGGCAGAGCAGACGGCGACGCGGATATGGCCCTTGCCGGTGCGGATATTGGCCACGACGACCTCCAGCTTTGCCGCCTGCGCGCCGCCGGTGAGCACGGCCATCAGCGCCGCTACTGCGCCGTGTAGGCGCGGCCGCGCCAGATGGCGGGACGGCCTCGCGCGGCACGGATCAGCGACCACCACTGCACAACCAGCAGCGCAATGATACCCAACGGATGCAGCACGGCGGCGACCCAGGGCTGGCGGAAGCGCGCCGCCAGCACCAGCCGGAACCCGATTGACGCCAGCACGGCCAACCCCGCCGTCCAGCCCGGCGCCACCAGCATCAGCACGGTCGGCAGGACCTGGCCGCCGGCCAGGATCACGGTCCAGACCGGCAGCGCCCGGGGCTTCGCCATCCCCTCCGTCGCGTTCTTGCATAACCCCTCCCAGACCTGCGCAGCGTTGGCGTACATGCGGCAGCGCGCGAAGCTGCTGGCATCGAACAGCCGGGTCATCGAGCCTGCCCGCCGGAAAGCGCGGGGCAGCATCAGCCCGTCATGCAGCGACGCCTTGATCGCCGCGTGGCCGCCGGCGCGGACATACGCGTCGCGCCGGACGATGAACAACTGGCCGCAGCCGGCGCCAAGGCCGACCGCAGGCGACCGCAGCATGGCGGCGATCGGCAGGAACCCGAGCAACAGGAAATGGATCAGCGGGATGAGCAACTGCTCCGACCAGGTCATCGTGTCCTGTGCCGGGAAGCCGCTGGCCAGCCCGACATCGTGCCGCTGCATGGTGCCGGCCATGCGGCTCAGCGCGTCGGGCGCCAGGCGCACGTCGGCATCGACGAACACCATCAGGTGATGCCGCGCCAGGCCGCTCAGCACGTGGCACGCGTGCTGTTTCCCCGACCAGCCCGGCGGCAGCCGCGGCGCCGCCGTCACACGCAGCCGCGGATCGGTGATCCCGGCCAGGATCGCGGGTGTCCGGTCGGTGGAGGCGTCGTCAAGCACGATAAGCTCAAGCTCCACCCCGTCGCTGGCCAGCACGGCCGCGCAGGCAGCGCCAATATTGGCCTCCTCGTTGCGGGCGGGGATCAGCACCGAGACGGCCGGGCGGCCCACGGCCAGGGCGGGCTGGCGATACAGCCGCAGGTTCCACAGGCCGAGCAGCAACGGCCCAACTGCAAGAAACAGTGCGAGGCTGGAGAGCATGGTCATTCGGTAGGCTCGTGTCTTGGATCGAACCGGCGTCCGCAGGCGAGCGCTCGGCTGCGGCGATACAGGTCATAGATCCCGCCCACTCCGGCACCGCCGCGCAGCAGCGTGCGGAACCGGTCGGGATCACGCTGCACCGACTCGGCCGCGAGTTCGTCCATCGTGCGTACTAGTTCATTTTCTAGAAGGCTGGTCCACTCGGCAACGCTGCGGTGCGATCCGGTTTCGATAGGGTCGCCAAACCGCGCCAGCGCCTCGGGCCGGCTCTCGTTCCAGAAGGTGTATTCAACCGCGAGCGGCACCACGATGGCGCCGGGCACGCGCCGCGCGAGGTGGGCGATGCCGGGCCGGAGCTGCAGCGGGCGGCGGCGGGTGTCGGCGAACTCGCCCTCGGCGGTGATCCATAGAATACTGACGGGATCGGACAGGATGCGGAGGCTGGTGGACAGGAAGCGCGCCGCGCCGCGCGGGCTGTCGAGTGCGATGCCGAACACGCCCATGCGTTCGAACACGCCATAGTTGCCGAGCGCCTTGGCGTCCATCGGACCATAGCCGCGACGGCCCGGGAACAGCACGTTGCATAATAGAATATAGAGAGCCGGGTCCCACCACGACGGATGGTTGCCATAGATGATCACCGGCCGGCCCTCGAAACCGCGTGGCAAGCCGCTGCAGGAAAGCCGCACCGCGTGAAAGCGCCGATAGAAGAACCAACGGAGATACCAGCCGAAAGCCCAAAACGCCCGACCCGACCGCATCGCGATCGGGTCGGTCACGTTGATATCAGGCACTGACAGGCGCCAGGACTGGCTTAGTCAGCGCGACATCCTGCGACAGGCTATCGGCGGCGATCCAGCCGCTCATCAGCACCATCGGCATCCCGGGTCCAGGATGCGCGGCGCCGCCGGCGAGATAGAGGCCCTTAAGGTCGCGCGAGCGGTTGCCCGGCTTGAACGCTCCGTTGACTTTGCCGTGGCTGGCTAGTCCATAAATTGCGCCGTTCAGCACCCGATAGCGCTCGTGAATGTCCTGCGGCGTCAGGTGGCGCTCGAAGACGATGCGCTCCTCGATGTCGCCCATGCCCGCGCAGGTCTTCAGCTTGTCGAGGATCACCTGGCGGTAGCCCGGGAATATCACGCTCCAGTCATGGTGAGGCCGTAGAAAAGGCGTGTGCACCAGCACATACAGCGCCTCGCCCCCCGGCGGCGCGACGCCAGGCTCGGTGCCGGACGGGGCGGCGACGTAGCAGGTCGGGTCGGGTGCGGGTTCGCCCTTGCCGTAGATCCAATCAAACTCCTCCTCGGGGTCACGCGAGAAGACGAAGTCGTGATGCGCGAGGTGGTCGTAGCGGCGGTTGAGCCCGAGGTAGAGCACGACGCCGGAGCACGCCGGGTCGCGCTTCCAGCGCCGATCGAACGAGGCCTGCGGCTTGCCGCCCACCAGCTCCCGGTACGTGCGTACGCTGTCCATGTTGGACACTACTGCCGAAAGGCGCACGGTCTCGCCGCTTTCGGTGCGCACCCCGGTCACTCGGCCGTTCTCGGACAGAATCGCCGCGATGCCGGTTCCCGGCCTTAGGTCAACGCCAAGCTCACCCGCCAAACGCTCCAAGGCCTTCGGAACGGCGCGGGTGCCGCCCATGGGATACCAAACGCCCTTTTGCGTCTGCATGTGGGCGATGCTGCACAGCACCGCCGGCGACTGGTAGGGGCTGCTTCCGACATACTGCACGAAGTGGTCGAGCATCTGGCTCACCCGGCCGTCCGGCACCCGCTTACGGATCTGCCCGGCGACCGAGGTGCCCATGCGCAAGCTGAGCACATCCTTCAGCGTCGCAATGTTCATGCCCTTGAACTCAAGTGTGTCGGTAATACCCTCGACCGATTTCCAGAAGAAGAACTTCTCGCTGACCTCGTGCAGCTTGGCCGACATCCCAATGAAATCGACGAAGCCCTGTTCGCTGCCAGGCGCGTAATCGGCGATAACCTTTGCCATCGCCGGCACATCCTCCTGCAGATCGAGCACCGAGCCGTCCTCGAAAAAACAGCGCCACTGCGGGTCAAGCCGCCGTAGGTCGAGATAGTCGGACATCCGGCGCCCGGCCTCGGTGAACACCCGCTCCAACACGTCGGGGACGGTCAGAATCGTGGGGCCCATGTCGAAGCGGAAGCCGTCCTGCTCCAGCAGCGCCGCCTTGCCGCCCAGCCACTCGTTCTTGTCGAACAGGATCACCTTATGCCCGCGCGCCGCCAAGGTGCAGGCGGCGGCCAGCCCGCCAAGCCCCGCGCCGACGACGCCGACCGGCAGGGTGTCACGGAGTGGGTTGATGGCGTTCATAAGGCCTCCGCAATGGCGGGTTCGTAATAATCATGCGCCATGGCGGAGGGCGCCTCCCAATGCGCATCGAGGCCCAAGTCCTCGGCCATCAGCCGCGCGGTGATGCGGGCACTCTCAAAGATCACCGGCAGGCCCGACCCAGGATGGGTGCCGCCGCCGACCAGATACACGCTATCGAGATCTTCGAACCGGTTGCGCGGGCGGAAATGCAGCATCTGGCCCAGATTATGCGCCAGGTTGAACGTGGCGCCCCGGTAGATCTGCAGGTCGTGCTCCCAGCCCTGCGGGGTCAGCACCTTCTCGAAGCGGATACGGCGCTCGATATCGGGGATGCCGATACGTTCGAGCCGCTTCAGGATCAATGCCCGGTAGCGCTGCGTCTCCGCCGCCCAGTCCACGCCGGCGCCGATCCGGTGACCGACGGGAACCAGCACATACAGCGTCGAGTGCCCCGGCGGCGCCAGCGCGGGGTCGGTCACGCAGGCGTTCTGCACGTAGAAGCTCGGCTCCAGCGGCGCAATCCCTGCCTCGATATCGGCGATGTTGCGCCGGTAGTCCTCGGCCAAGTAGATCGTGTGGTGCGAGAGGTCCGGGATATCGCCCTCGATGCCGAGATATAGCATGAACGTGCTGCACGAGAACTTCTTCGAGGCGATCTTGCGGTCCGACCAGCGCCGGCGGATCGCGTCCGGTACTAGCTTGGTCATCGTCTGCGCGAAGTCCGAGTTGATCACCAGCGCGTCGTAGCGCTTAGCCTGGCCCTGGGTGCGCACGCCGATGGCGCGGCGGCCCTCGAACAGCACCTCCTCGACGGGCTCGCCGAGCTGGATCTTCACGCCCAAATCGCGCGCGACCCGGGCCATGGCGGCCATGACGGCGCCGGTGCCGCCGCGCGGGTGATAGACGCCGAACTCGTATTCCATGAAGGACAGGATGGTGAACAGGCTCGGGCAGCGGAACGGCGACATGCCGAGGTATTTCGACTGAAAGCTGAAGGCGAGCCGCACGCGCTCGTCCCGGAAATAGGTGCCGAGGTCGCTGTCCACGCTGCGATGCGGGCGAAGGCGGGAGAGGCCGCGCATCACCTGGGGACGCATCAGGTCACGCATCGAGTTGAAAGCGTTCTCCAGCACCGGGCGGAACACCGCAAGCTTCTTGCGGTTATCTGCCATGAAGCGGGGCAGGGCGGCGGCGTCCTGCGGCGAAAAGCGAGCGATCTCAGCCGCCATGCGCTCCATGTCGCCGGTCGCCTGGATCTCACCGCCGCCCTCAAACACGAGGTGATATTGCGGATCGAGCCGGATCAGCTCGACCTCGTCCTCCAGGCGCCGGCCGCAGGCGGCGAAGATGTCGGACAGCACGCGCGGATACAAAAAGAAGGTCGGCCCCATGTCGAAGCGGAACGTGCCGACGTCGGTCGGCGCGGTGATGGTGCTGGAGCGTCCGCCCACCATCGAGCGAGACTCATACAGCGTGACCTCGACACCCGCCTTCGCCAGCAACATGGCCGAGGCGAGGCCGCCAGGGCCCGCCCCAATGATAGCAACGCGGCGGTTCATGCAGAAATCCAGTTTAGCGAACGCGAATGGTCAATGGTGCAAGGCGGCATGCGGCTAAACCTATTCCCTCTCTCGATGGTGTCATAGATGCGCGGTAGAGGTGGGGACATGAACGATCTTGTCATCACTCCGTTCCTAAGCCACGCTCGCAACGCTGGACAAGCCTGGGCGGCTCTCGGATTACCGGCGCGGCTCGCGGTGATCGGGCGCCTGCGCGGACTGATTGCGCGCGACGCCATGGCCCTCGCAGCAACTGTCGCACGCAGCCCCGCCGACACGCTGGTCGCCGAGGTGCTGCCGCTGGCTGAGGCTGCGCGTTTCCTGCTGCGCCGTGCCCCAACCTTGCTGGCGCCGCGGCACCCACGCGGCGGCCGGCCGCTCTGGCTGTTCGGCGTGCGGGCCCGTATCCTCCGGGAACCTTGCGGCGTTGTGCTGATCCTGGCGCCCAGCAATTATCCATTGTTCCTATCGGGTGCGCAGGCGTTGCAGGCGCTGGCGGCCGGCAATGCCGTATGCGTGAAGCCGGCACCGGAATGCAAGGCGCCGATGCAGGCGCTGGCGGGCCTATTGCGGGAGGCCGGGCTGCCGGACGGCGTGTTCCAGGCACTGGACCCAGCCGCCGGTGAGGCCGCGGTGCGGGCGGGCTTTGACCATATCGTGCTAACCGGCAGCGCCGAGACCGGCCAACGCGTGCTGGCCGCCGCCGCCGACACGCTGACGCCGGCGACAATGGAGCTCTCCGGCTCCGACGCGGTGTTCGTGCTGCCTGGCGCGGACCTTGATCTTGTTGCGGCCTGTCTCGCCTATGGCCTGCGGCTGAATGGCGGCGCTACCTGCATTGCGCCGCGCCGGGTGTTTGTCATGCACGGGGATGCGACGGCATTGGAGGCCAAGCTGCTGGCGCGATTGCCCGCTATTCCTGCGGCGACGGTGCCGACTGCAACAGCAACCCGGCTCTCAACGTTGATGGAACAGGCCGTAGCAGAGGGCGCACGCGTTGCATCGGGCGGCCCTGGCCGGCCCATGGTGGTTGCCGAGGCACGGCCCGGCATGGCGCTGCTGCAGCAAGACGTGTTCGCGCCGTGGCTGGCGCTGGTTCCGGTTGCGAGCCCCGAGGCGGCGCTGACTGCTGCGGCAGACTGCCCGTATGCGCTTGGCGCCAGCGTATTCGGCCCGCCTGCGGCCGCCCAGGCGATGGCGCGGCGGGTCCAGGCCGGGTCGGTCTGCATTAACGATCTGATTGTGCCGACCGCAGATCCGCGTCTGCCGTTCGGCGGGCGCCGCCGCAGCGGCTTCGGCAGCACGCGGGGCGCCGAGGGGCTGCTGGGCATGACGGTGGTGAAGACGGTCAGCGAACGCCGCAGTCAGTTCCGGCCGCATCTGACCGCCGCGACCGCGAATGATGCCGTTCAGTTTGCAGCCATGACCGCCTTGCTGCACGGTGATTGGCGTGTGCGCTGGACGGCGTTGCGCAGTTTTGCAGCGCAGGGGCGAAACCGCATGCCCTGAACTTGGACAGACGCCGAGACATCATGCTGCGGCTGTCGCAAGTGCGGTTCTCGTTTAGTCTGCGGCCTGTGTTATCGTCTTACCGAAATATCGGGGGAAGGCTCCATGCTTAATCATCGAGTCCGTGTGGCGGCCATGGTCGCAGGCGCCCTGCTTGCGGCGCCGGCCGTGGCTGCCTGGGCACAGGGCGGCACGACGGCGACCCAGACGGTGGACGCCATGAACCAGCTTTGGGGCCGTCATCCCGGAATCCGCGCGAACCATGCGAAGGGGATTGTCGTCGAGGGCAGTTTTACGCCGACGCCCGAGGCTGCCGCATTGAGCAAGGCGAGCCTGTTCGCGGGAAAGCCAGTGCCAGTGACGCTGCGCTTTTCGGACTCAACCGGCCTGCCGGCGATCCCGGACGGCGTCGATGACGCTAATCCGCATGGGCTGTCCATGAAGTTCCACCTCGCAGACGGCGGCGAGATGGACGTTGTCGCCAATTCGCTCGCATTCTTTCCGGTCGCGACCGGCGAGGAGTTCCGGGACCTGCTGCAGGCGCTGACTGTAAGCGGCCCCGATGCGGCGAAGCCGACCAAGGCCGACCAGTTCATCGCGGCCCATCCCAGCGTGCTCAAGGCTTTTGCGTCAGCCAGCACGCCCACGAGTTACGCGCGGGAGACCTATAACGGCATCGACGCATTCATCTTCGTCGATGCGGCCGGCAAGCGGCAGCCGTTCCGTTTCCAGTTCGTCCCGGTGGCCGGGGCCGAGCACATCGCGCCGGCCGACGCAGCGAAGCAGGCGCCCGACTTCCTGCAGGACGAGCTGACGCAGCGCCTGGCCAAGCAGCCGGTCGCGTTCCGCATGATGGCGCAGCTCGCCAATCCCGGCGACCAGACCAAGGACCCGACCCAGCCCTGGCCCGGCGATCGGCGCATGGCCGACCTTGGGACCATCACGATCACCAAGGTCGCGCCGGACAACGCGGCCGCGGCACAAGCCCTGCGCCTGCTGCCCAACCGCGTGCCCGCGGGCATCGAGGTGTCCGATGACCCGCTGATCAGCGCGCGCGTGCAGGCCTACGTCATCTCCTTCGGACGACGGAACTGACCGTTCGAATGTTCGAAGCGGGAGGCAGCATGGAGGGAAGCAGGGCAGGGGCGATCGGCGGCGCATTGGCGTTCTTCGACGATGGCAGTTTTCAGTCGCTGCTGGCCGGCCTGGTCGCGGTGCCCAGCACCTCGCAGGACCCCAGCCACGACGCGGACCTGGCGCGCTACCTCAAATCGCATATTACGCCGTGGCTCAAGCGGATAGGCTTTACGGTCGAGGTGCACGCGAACCCCAAGCCCGGCTTCGGGCCGATCCTGCTTGCCGAGCGAGTCGAGGGCGCCGGGCCGACGGTGCTGACCTATGGCCACGGCGATACCGTGCGCGGCTTGGCGGAGCAGTGGCGCCCTGGGCTCGATCCTTGGGTGCTGACGCAGGAGGGCGACCGCTGGTACGGCCGAGGCGCCGCCGACAATAAGGGCCAGCACGCGCTCAACCTGGCGGCGCTGGAGGCCGTGCTCGCCGAGCGTCGTGGCCGCCTCGGCTTTAACATCAAGCTGGTGCTGGAGACGGCGGAGGAGCGCGGCAGCCAGGGCCTGCGCGAGTTCGTCGCAGCGCACCGGGACCGGCTCGCGGCCGACGTGCTGATCGCCAGCGACGGGCCGCGGGTGAACGCTGGCATTCCCACCGTCTCGACGGGCACCCGCGGCACGTTCCACTTCGACCTGGTGCTCGACATCCGGCCCGGTGGCGTGCATTCCGGCAACTGGGGCGGCATGACCACCGATCCGGCCATTGTGCTGTCCCACGCCATTGCGGCCATCGCCGACCGCAACGGCCGCATCCTGGTGCGCGACTGGCTACCGGCCGCCATGCCCGGCAGCGTACGCGACGCGCTGCGTGGGCTGGAGCTGGTGGCGGAGGGCGAGGCGGCGACGATCGATCCCGGCTGGGGCGAGCCCGGGCTGTCGGCGGCAGAAAAAATCTACGGCTGGAACAGCTTCATCGTGCTGGCGCTGCTGTCAGGCCGGCCGGAGAACCCGGTCAACGCCGTGGCGCCCAATGCCCGGGCGAGCTGCCAAATCCGCTACACCGTCGATACCGACCCCATGATGTTCGAAGCCGCTTTACGCCGCCACCTGGACGCGGCCGGTTTTCCCGAGGTGAAAATCATCTCCCAGGGCGTCCGCATGGCGGCGAGCCGCACCGATCCGGCCAACCCCTGGGTGCGCTGGGCGGTCGCCAGCATGGCGCAGACCCTCGACCGCCCGATCCAGCTTATTCCCAACAGCGGCGGTGGGCTGCCGGGCGACGTGTTCATCGACCATCTCGGCACGCCGCTGGTCTGGGTGCCGCACAGCTACAACGGCTGCAAGCAGCACGGCCCCGACGAGCACTTGCTGATCGCACCGGCGCGCGAGGGCATCGCGGCCTTCGCCGGGCTGTGGTGGGATTTGGGGGAGAGCGCGACGCCGGGAACCCGGGGGATTGGTGGGCGCGACAGGGATTGAACCTGTGACCCTTCGCGTGTGAAGCGAATGCTCTACCGCTGAGCTACGCGCCCCCGATCTTGGAAGTAAGCTTCCGGGGAGTTCCGAGGGTTGGCTGTGTAGGGGCCGGCTCCCGCCGATGTCAAGTTGCAGCGCCGCCCATTCGGTCCAACATCGTCATGATGAAACATCTCGCCGCCGCGCTGCTCCTGTTGTGCCTGCCTGCGGTCGCCCGCGCGCAGCAGCCGGTCCACGCGCATTACGCCGCCTATGCCGCCGGGCTGAATGTCCTGCGCCTGGATGCGGATCTCGCCGTCGGCCCGCGCGACTACCGGGTGCACCTGGTTTATCACACGTCCGGCACGGTCGGCGCGCTGTTCCGGGCGGAGCAGGACACGGTGGTCGAGGGCGTCTTCGCCGGCGATCGTCCGGCGCCCCGGCGCTTCTACAGCTTCGGCCACATACGCGGCCGGGCCCGCGTCACCCAGATCGACTACCCCAAGGGCCAGCCGGAGATTCGCACCTTGAATCCTCCCAATGAGGAGGAACGCGAGCCGGTGCCTCCCGCCGACCAGGCCGGCACCATCGATAGCGTGAGCGCCATGGCGCAGCTGGTGCGCCAGGTGAACGCGACCGGCCGGTGCGAGGGCCGTTCGCGCACCTATGACGGACGGCGCCTGGCCGAGCTGAGCGCGCGCACCACCGGGCAGGAGGCGCTGGAGCCAACGGGCCGCTCCAGCTTCTCGGGGCCTGCGCTGCGGTGCGATTTCGAGGGTCGGCAGCTCGCTGGCTTCCGGCTGGACGTGGACCGCGCCGCGGCGCAGCGTCCGCGGCGCGGCACCGCCTGGTTCGCCGCGATGACGCCGGGCGGCCCGATGATCCCGGTGCGCATGCAGTTCGACACCGACCTCATCGGCAGCTTGACGATGTACTTAGCCGCGCCCGAGTAGCGCTTTGGGCACTTAGCCGCGCCCGAGTAGGCCGCGCGCCAGTTCAGCGACTTCGGGGAACGCCTGCGCCGTCGCCGTGATCCCCGCTGGTGCCGCGCCATAGCCCCAGGCGGCGAAGATGCATGGCACCCCGGCGCCGGCAGCCGCTTGGACGTCGTTATGGTGGTCGCCGACCATGACCGCCGCATCCGCACGGCCCCCCGCATCCGCCAGGGTCGCAAGCAGGTGCTTGGGATCGGGCTTGCGGGTCCGGTAGCTGTCGCCGCCGCCCACCGCGGCAAACAGTTCCAGCACCCCGAGCGTCGAGAGCAACTCGCGGGCCGGGATCACCGGCTTGTTGGTGCAGACGGCGAAGCGCCAGCCCTCCGCCGCCATGGCGCGCAATGTCGGCTCCACGCCTGGATACAGCTGCGATCCGTCCGCGACATTGGCGGTGTAGTCGTCGAGCATCGTCTGCAGGTCGGCCGGCGTCGCCTCCCGGCCGCGCGCCGCCATCGCCCGGCGCATCAGCACGGCCGCGCCGTCGCCGATCATCGGGACGACCTGCTCAGTCGTCAAAACCTCCAGCCCGCGCGCCGCCATCACGCGGTTGACGCTGGCCAGCAGGTCGGGGACGGTGTCCACCAACGTTCCATCGAGGTCGAGCAGCAGGGTCGGTCCCATCCAGGGCACTCCAAGTGATCCGTATGGCCTTTGACATGGGCGCGGGCCGGACGCTACCCATCGTTGCATGACAACAACTGCAATCCTGCTGGCGGCCGGGCTGGGCACCCGCATGAAATCCGCGCTGCCAAAGGCGCTGCACCCGATTGCGGGGCGCCCGATGCTGCAGCATTTGATCGCGAGCTGCACGCAGGTGTTCGACCGCGTCGTCGTGGTTGTCGGCCCCGGGATGGATATGCTGGCGCGGGCGGCTGCACCGCATCCGGTGATTGTGCAGACGGACCGGCTCGGCACCGCCCACGCAGCGCTGCAGGCGGCGGCGCAGTTCGGCAATGGCGACGTGGCCGTGCTGTATGCCGACAACCCGCTGATCCGGCCCGCGACCCTGCGGCGCCTGCTGGACCGGCGGCATACGGCGGGTGTCGCGCTCGCTTTGCTGGCAATGCGCCCGGTCGATCCTGGCCGCTACGGCCGGGTGGTGACCGATGGGGAGGACGTCCAGCACATCGTGGAGTGGGCCGACGCGACCGAGGCCGAGCGCGAGGTTGGATTATGCAACGCCGGCGTGCTGTGCGCCCCCGCCGCCGATTTCCTGCGTTGGCTAGAGCAGGTGCAGCCCAGTCCGAAAGGCGAGTTCTACCTCACGGACTGCGTGGGGCTGGCCCGCAGCGAGGGCCGGCGCGTCGCGGTCATCGAGGCGCCGGCCGAGGAGCTGCGCGGCATCAACTCGCGCGCCGAGCTGGCGGAGGCTGAGGCGACAGTGCAGGGCTGGCTGCGCTTGGCCGCGATGGACGGCGGTGCCACGCTGACCGCACCCGACACCGTATTCCTGAGCGCCGACACCGTGCTCGCGCCAGACGTGACGGTGCAGCCGCACGTGGTGTTCGGACCCGGCGTCAGCGTGGCGTCCGGCGCCGAGATACGCGCCTTCAGCCACTTGGAAGGCTGCGAGATCGGTCCGGGCGCGCTGATCGGCCCCTACGCCCGGCTCCGCCCCGGCACCGTAGTGGCGGCCCGCGCCCATGTCGGCAATTTCGTCGAGCTGAAGGCGACGCATCTCGGGGCCGGCGCCAAGGCCAACCACCTGAGCTACCTCGGCGACAGCACGATCGGGCCCGGCACGAACATCGGCGCCGGCACCATCACCTGCAACTACGACGGCTTTGCCAAGCACCGCACGACGATCGGCGCCGGGGTGTTCGTCGGCACGTCGGCGGTGCTGGTGGCGCCCGTGACGCTTGGAGACGGCAGCTTCATCGCCGCTGGCAGCGTGGTGACCAAGGACGTGGGCCCGGATGCGATGGCGTTCGGCCGCGCGCAGCAGGTCGAGAAGCCCGGGCGCGCGGCAGCCTTCCGGGCAGCGCGCGCCAAATCCCGCTGACACGTCAGCCCCGCTGACCCGTCAGCAACGCTGACACATCAACCCCGCTGACATCGCGTGCGGGCGGGCCTATCTTCCGTGCAAACGGAGGACTCCCCCCATGCTGAATCCAACCGCGCCGCTCCCGCTCAAGGACCCCAGCCTGTTTCGCCAGGCCTGCTGCATCGACGGCGAGTGGGTGCAGGCGGCCAGCGGCAAGACCCTGGCGGTGCGCAACCCCGCCACTCATGCCTTGATCGGCGAGGTCCCGGCGCTCGGCGCCAGCGAGACCCGCCAGGCGATCGAGGCCGCCGCCCGCGCCTTCCCGGCCTGGCGCGCGATGCTGGCCAAGGAACGCGCCGCCATCCTGCGCAAGCTGTTTACGCTAATGATCGAGAATACCGAGGACCTGGCCGTCATCATGACCGCCGAGCAGGGCAAGCCGCTGGCCGAGAGCCGGGGCGAGATCGCCTACGCTGCGTCGTTCATCGAGTGGTTCGCCGAAGAGGCCAAGCGCGTCTATGGCGACACCATCCCGCAGCCGCAGAAGGGCCGCCGGATCATCGTCACCAAGGAGCCGATCGGCGTGTTCGCCGCTATCACGCCGTGGAACTTCCCGGCGGCCATGATCACCCGCAAGGCCGGGCCGGGCTGGGCCGCTGGCTGCACCGGGGTGATCCGTCCGGCGAGCCAGACGCCGTTCTCCGCACTGGCGCTCGCCGTGCTGGCCGAGCGGGCTGGGATGCCGAAGGGGGTGTGCAACGTGATCACCGGGCCGAGCGGCGAGGTCGGCGGTGAGCTGACCAGCAACAAGCTCGTGCGCAAGCTGAGCTTCACCGGCAGCACGGAGGTCGGCGCCAAGCTGCTGGCGCAGATTGCGCCGACGGTGAAGAAGGCCAGCATGGAGCTGGGCGGCAATGCGCCGTTCATCGTGTTCGACGACGCCGACCTCGACGCAGCAGTAGTGGGCGCGATGGCGAGCAAGTTCCGCAATGCAGGCCAGACCTGCGTTTGCGCCAACCGTCTTCTTGTTCAAGATGGGGTGTACGAGGCGTTCACCGAGAAGCTCAAGGTCGCCGTGGCCGCGCTGCGCGTCGGCAATGGCATGGACGAGGGCGTGACCCAGGGTCCAATGATCAACGCCGATGCGGTCGAGAAGGTCGAGGCGCACATCAAGGACGCCGTCGATCGCGGGGCCCACGTCGTGCTGGGCGGCGGGCGGCACGAGCTGGGCGGCACGTTCTTTCAGCCGACCATCCTGACCGGCGTTCCACGCACTGCCGACATCTTCCGTGAGGAGACGTTCGGCCCGGCCGCCGCGCTGTTCCGCTTCTCGACCGAGGCGGAGGCGATCGAGATGGCGAACGACACCGAGTTTGGCCTCGCCGCGTATTTCTACGCCCGCGATGTCGGCCGCATCTTCCGCGTGGCGGAGGCGCTGGAATACGGCATCATCGGCTGCAACGAGGGCATCATCTCGACCGAGGTGGCGCCGTTCGGCGGCATGAAGTCGAGCGGGCTGGGGCGCGAGGGAGGTAAGTACGGCATCGAGGATTATCTTGAGATCAAGTATCTCACCCTCGGCGGCATCGGAACCTAAGCAAATGGCTGACTACGACTACGACCTGTTCATCATCGGCGGCGGGTCCGGCGGGGTGCGCTGCGCCCGCATCGCCGCCGGGCACGGCGCCCGCGTCGGCATCGCCGAGGAGGCGCGCTGGGGCGGCACCTGCGTGAACGTCGGCTGCGTGCCGAAGAAGATCATGGTGCAGGCGTCCGAGTACGGCCGCCTTGCCGAGGACTCGCGCGGCTTCGGCTGGGACGCTTCGCCCGGCGTGCATAGCTGGGCGGCGCTGATCGAGCATAAGGACAAAGATATCCTGCGGCTGAATGGCATCTACGTCCGCATGCTGGACGGCAGCGGCGTGGTCCGGCACGAGGCGCGGGCGGTGCTCACCGGGCCGCACACGCTGAAGGTTGGCGGCCAGACCGTCACCGCGGAGCGCATCGTCATCGCCACTGGCGGGATGCCGGCGATCCAGCCGCCGATCGAGGGCATGCACCTCGGCATTGTCTCTGACGACGCGTTCGAGCTGCCCAGCCTACCCCGTCGCGTGCTGATGGTTGGTGGTGGCTACATCGGTATGGAGTTCGCCGGCATCTTCCACGGCCTGGGCGCCGAGGTGGATGTCGTGTACCGCCAGCCTTTGCCGCTGCGGGGCTTTGACCATGACCTGCGCGAGGCGCTGGCCCAGGGCATCACCGAGCAAGGTATTCGCCTGCATCCGAGTCAGACCGTGCACCGGGTCGAGCAGGCCGGCGAAGCACGGCGCGTCACGCTCAGCAACGGCCATGTCGTCGAGGCCGACCTGGTGTTCTTCGCCGTCGGTCGGGTGCCGAAGACCGCGGGCCTCGGCTTGCAGAACGCGGGGGTCGCGACCGATAGCCGAGGTGCGGTGATCGTCGATGCGCAGAACGCCACCAGCCAGCCGCACATCTTTGCGCTGGGCGACGTGAGCAACAAGTTGAACCTGACGCCCGTCGCCATTGCGGAGGGCCACCACTTGGCCGACCGGCTATTCGGACCCGGCCGGCCGCGCAGCTGGGCGCTCGACCCCGTCGCTACCGCCGTGTTCAGCAACCCGCCGCTCGCCACCGTCGGCATGACCGAGGAGCAAGCGGTGCAGCACGGCGCAATGGACATCTACCTCGCGCACTTCACCCCGATGCGGCACGTCATGTCCGGACGGCATCGCAAGACGCTGATGAAGATGATCGTGGACCAGGCGAGCCAGCGGGTGATGGGCGTGCACATGCTCGGCGACGACGTGGCGGAGATGATGCAGGGCATCGGCGTGGCGCTGATCGCCGGGGCGACGAAACAGGACTTCGACCGCACGATCGGCATCCATCCGACCAGCGCCGAGGAGTTCGTGACGATGCGCACCGTGACCCGGGTGGCGTCGGCCGCCCAGGTGCCAAAGGCTGCGGAGTAGCATCCGCGGCTGCGGAGTGGCATCCGAGGCTGCGGAGTAGCATCCGAGGCCGCGGAGTAGGATGGCATTCGCTGCTGAGAAGGATGATAAGCTGGCCTATGCGGAAGGGACTGATGCCATGACGGAGCGGGTGGGCTGGACGCCGGAGAGCTGGCGGGAACGGCGGGTTCTGCAGGGGCCGGCCTATCCAGACCCAGCGGCGCTGGCGGCGGTCGAGGCGCGGCTGGCCAAGTATCCGCCGCTGGTGTTCGCCGGCGAGGCGCGGCGGCTGCGCGGCGCTTTGGCACTGGTGGCGAACGGCCAGGCGTTCGTGCTGCAGGGCGGCGACTGCGCCGAGAGCTTTGGCGATTTCACCGCCAACATCATCCGCGACACCTTCCGCGTGCTGCTGCAGATGGCCGTCGTGCTGACGTTCGGCGCCAGCGTGCCGGTGGTAAAGATGGGCCGCATGGCCGGTCAGTTCGCCAAGCCGCGGTCGTCCGACACCGAGACCATCGACGGCACGACCCTGCCGAGCTACCGCGGCGACATCATCAACGGGCCGGAGTTCACCGCCGCCGCCCGCATCCCGGACCCCACCCGCATGGAGACCGGCTATTTCCAGTCCGCCGGCACGCTGAATTTGCTGCGCGCCTTCGCCGGCGGCGGCTATGCCGACCTGCACGAGGTGCATCGCTGGAACCTCGGCTTCGTCGCGCGCTCGCCGTTGGCCGCCCGCTACAACGACCTGTCCAGCCGGATCGACGAGACGCTGGCGTTCATGTCGGCCTGCGGCGTGGGCAGCCTGAACACGCCGCAGATGCGCGAGACGGATTTCTACACCAGCCACGAGGCGCTGCTGCTGCCGTACGAGCAGGCGCTGAC
>JANXVC010000416.1 GCA_025351925.1 Rhodospirillales bacterium
CCAGGTTGAAGATGAACACCTCGCGCGTTTGGCCGATCCGGTCGATGCGCCCGATGCGCTGCTCGATGGCCATCGGGTTCCAGGGGATGTCGAAGTTGATCAGCGTGTTGCAGAACTGCAGGTTGCGCCCCTCGCCGCCGGACTCCGTGCAGAGGAGAAGAGGCACCTGCTCGCGGAACGCCTCCACCGCCGCGTCCTTCTGCGGACCGGACATGTCGCCCGTAAAGCTGGCGAACGGCGTGCCTTCACGACGCAGCCGGTCGGCCAGATGCGTGAGGCTGTCGCGGTGGTGGACGAACACCAGTTTCTTCTCGGCCGGGTTCTGCGCCAAGAGCCGCATCAGAGCCGCCTCCTTGGCGCCGGCAGCGATGGCCCGGGTGCGGGCGAGCAGGGCCGTCCAGCGGGTGTCCCGTGGGTGACGCTCGGCGAAGCGGGCGATGGCCGCGGCCGACGCTGCCGGCGAGGAGCCCGCCGCCGTCAGCAGGTGCTGCAGCGACAGGCGATGCGGTGCCAAACCGGCGGAGGCACCCTCACCGGCCGCCATCTCGCGGACCAGCGCGGTCAGCTCGGCGTAGCAGGCTGCCTCCTCTGTCCCGGGCGTGGCGCGCAGCGTCGAGGCGTGCCGCCGCGGCATGCGCAGCGCCGCAAGCGCGCGGGTGTTGCGCACCATGACGCCCCGCATCAGGTCGCGCAGCCGCTCGCGGTTGGCCGGCTCGCGCGGCTTGCCCGGGACCATGTAGGCGGCGCGGAACTCCTTGGGTGTTTTGAAGATGCCGGGCTGCAGCAGGGTCAGCAGGTTGTAGAGCTCGAGCAGGCTGTTCTGCACCGGCGTCGCCGACAGCAGCAGCAGGAAGCGCTTCTGCAGGCTGTTCACCAGCCGGTAGCTGGCACTCGCCTGGTCGCGCAGGTGGTGCGCCTCGTCAACCACCACCACGTCATACTTCAGGCCCGCCAGCAGCTCGGCGTGGTCCTTGCGGCGCGCGGCGGCGATCGAGGCGATCACCCGCGGCTGCGCCCAGAACCGCTCCGGATCGCTGCGGAACAGGGCATCGTGGCTGGTGGCGCAGTCGATGCCGAACTTGGCGGCCATCTCGTCGCGCCACTGCCCGACCAGGGAGGCCGGGGTGAGGATCAGGACGCGTTCGGCCATGCCGCGCAGGATGTATTCCTTGAGCACCATCCCGGCCTCGACCGTCTTGCCGAGCCCGACCTCGTCGGCCAGCAGCACCCGGCCGCGATACTGCTTCAGCACCTTGCGGACGGTCTCGACCTGATACCAGTGCGCTTCCACTCCCTGCAGCGCCGGCAGGCAGAGCAGTTCGTCAAAGCCCTCGAACAGGCTCAGCCGCATCAGCTCGGCCCGTAGGCGGAACGGGGTCAGGTCGAAGTGTGCGTCCATGCGCCTGTCAGGGCCGCTGATCTCGATCGCGTCGGCGTTGGCAAGCTCGAACGTCATGTCGAACCGCGCTTCCAGCCGTGGCAGGTCCGGCACTGCCGGCCGCTCGGGCATGACAGGAGCAGGCGGGTGCCCGTGGGTGAGCGGCGGGCGGGGAGCCGCTGATGGGTCAGGACGCGGCTGAGCCGGGCGGCGAGCGAGGATCGGCGGCGCGCCCGCGTCGCTGCGAAGCGGCTTAGCCGGACGCGTCTGCGCCTGCCCTTGTGGTCGCCCCTGCTCCCGCCGGATCTCGTGCAACTGGGCATACAGCCAGGGCTCCATGACGTCGTCGCCGACGAACCAGGGAATAGCCGCGCGGCCGGTGTTCAGCCCCTCGTCCTGCAGCGTCGTCCAAGCGCGGGTGAACTGCCCCTGCTGGGCCCATGCGAGGCAGGTGAGCAGGATAGCCGGCTTGCCGGAGCCGTAACGCTTGCCGTAGCGCTTGAGCAGGATGAGCGCGCGGTCCGGCATCGCTGTCGCCAGCGCGGTCAGCGCGCCAATCAGCAGCAGTTCGGGGTCGGCTGGAAAGGCGCGCAGGCCTTGCTCGGCGATGTCGAACGCCTCTGAAGACCGGGCAGCCAGCGCCTCGCGCACGGTGCTGATCCAGACCTCCGGGCCATGCGCACCGGCGGCCCCGCGATCCAATTGGGCATCAAGGCGGCGCAGCGCGTCCTGTTCGGCGGGGCGACGCAGCGAGGGACCTCGGCTGCTCACGTCATCAACTCCATAACTTCCTTACCTGCTCGGCCAACCCGGCCGGACTATCCCCCACCACGCTGACATCGCCAACAGGACCCGCACTGCAGCGCCAAAGCAAGCCAGGCAAGGCCACGATGTGCGGTGTGGTGGTTCATGCCCAGAAGGCGAGGCACACCTGGCGGCCTCTGGAAACGCGACTTGACGTATTCCCACCGGCGAAGGGCTATGCACATGATCTCACCCTCATTGAGGGCCAACACTCGCGTACTGCGTCACTCCAGGCTCTCAGCTCGCAGGTGAGATATTGTGCCAACCGAAGATCTTGTCTCGGTCTGTAAGCAAACAGCTTGTATTGCTGGCCGCCGCGTGATTCGTTCCAACAGAGCACTGCAGCAGGAGTCGCGACCGACATGGCCGCAAGACCATCGACGACAAAGACCACGCCGAAGGCGGCGGCAAAGCCACCGGTCAAAGCCGCCGCCAAAGCGGCTGCTTCCAAAGCCACAGGAAAGGTCGCAACACCCGCGGCGAAGGGCAAAGCTGCAGTTACGGCCAAAGCGCCAGTAAAACCTGCCGCACCGACCACCGTCACGCTGAAGGACCTTTCGGCCGGGCTCGCCGGGCGGCACGGGATGGAGAGGAAGCAGGCGGACGCGGTCGTCGCCGACGTGTTCGCGAGCGTGGTGGGCCACCTCAAGTCGGGCGAGCGGGTGAGGATCAACGGCTTCGGCATCCTGGAGGTGAAGGACCGCCCAGCCCGCATGGGACGCAACCCGGCAACCGGTGAGGCGGTGCAGATCGCCGCCAGCAGGAAGGTCGCCTTCCGGGTGGCGAAGGATCTCAAGAGCGCGATCTGAACGCCGGGGCCCTGGGCGTCCCACGCGGGCGTCCGGCGGTGACAGCAACCCGGTGGTTCGGACGAAAGGTCCCGAGATGCTATAATGAAAGCCATGAGCAAGCCCGACACTGCGGACACCGCCGCCTTCACGCCCGGCGAGCGGGACTACATACGCGACCGTGTTGCATGGATCTACAGTCGGCTTCCAAAAAGTTCTGTATCAATTTCAATAACATGCCCTCGATGAAGGCGAAGTGTAGATGATAAGACCTCGCAATTAGCGGGTAAAATCGTCGATATTGATACAATCCACACCAATTTGGCGCCTGAACGCATTTCTGGTTTAGCTTACGTCATTAAAAATGCTTGTAGGGAATCCATGCAACACGGCCGCAGTCCCGTGATTCAAGCTCCGAAAGGAGTTTGCCATGGCCCGCCTTGGGCAACAGCCGCTTTTCACCTCGACACCGAAAGCGGGGGGCGTATACCGTATGCATAACGGGGCGGCCCCAACCAGCCCCGGCTCCTGGATGCCAGTCCCCCGGCCTCGTGATCCCCATACGGAGCCTAGACGATGACACCTCCCGATGACCGCCCGCCAGCACCGGAGTCCGGGGTGGCACAAGTTGGATCGGCCCGCCTCGGCGCCTGGTTGACGGCCTTGCTGGCAGCGCCGGTGTTGGCCTTCTTCTGCTTCGCCGCGTTCAGCCCGGCGAGCCTGCGCGTCCCCGTAACCGCGGGTGGGCCCATAACCATCTGGTATCTCTACGGCCTGGGTCTGATCGGCTTCTCGCTTCTGCTCGGCCTTATCTACGTCATTGTAACGAACCGTGCCGCAGATCGGATAACACGGGGCGGGGGCATTGCAGCCCTGGCCGCCATCCTGTCGCTGCCGTACGCGCCGGCCCGGGCCGCGGCCGCCGCGGAGCCGGTCGGAGTGAACGTAACGGCTTCGGCGCTGTTCATGACCCTGGTGGTCGCAACCCTGCTGATCACTTATTGGGCAGCCAAACGGACGCGCTCGGCCAAAGATTTCTATGCTGCCGGCGGCAACATGCGGGCGCTGCCGAACGGGTTGGCCATCGCTGGCGACCTGATCTCCGCCGGCGCCTTCCTGGGCCTGACCGGCCTCGTCTATGGCGTCGGCTTCGACGGGCTGGTCTATGCCGCCGGATACAGCGTGGGCTATCCCGTCATCACCATGCTGTTCGCCGACCGTATGCGGAACCTCGGCAAGTTCACCTTCGCCGACATCCTGTCCAGCCGGCTCGCCAAAACGCCGATGCGGATCTTCGCGGCAATAAGCACCCTGTTCATCGTGATCTTCTACCTGATCGCGCAGATGGTCGGCGCTGGGCAGCTCGTGGAGCTGCTGTTCGGGCTGGACTACGTTTATGCCGAAATCGCGGTGGGCTTGCTGATGGTCTGCTACGTCATCTTCGGCGGCATGATGGCGACCACCTGGGTGCAGATCATCAAGGCCGTGCTGATGCTGGTCTCTGGCGGTATGATCGCGCTGCTCTCGCTCGCGGCCTTTGGTTTCGACTACAACGCCTTGCTGGCCAAGGCTGTCGCTTTGCATCCGAGGCACGAAGCGATGCTGGCACCGGTCACCTTTGCGGCGGCCCCGCTCTCCGCTCTGTCGCTGGGGCTGGCGATGTTCTTCGGGTCCGCGGGCCTGCCACACATGATCATGCGGTTTTTCACCGTGCCGGATGCGCGGACGGCCCGGGTGTCGATGATGTGGGCGTCGCTGTTCATCGGCACCTTTTTTGCCCTGATCAGCGTCATCGGGCCGTCGGCAGTCGCGCTGGTGATGGCGGACCCGCAATACACAACGGCAAGCGGCGGCCTGCGCGGTGGCGGCAACATGGCGGCGATCCATCTGGCGCACGCCGTAGGGGGCAACCTCATGCTGGGCTTCGTTTCTGCCGTGGCCTTCGCCACCATCCTCGCCGTGGTGGCCGGGCTGACGCTGGCCGGTGCGTCGGCGGTGTCGCACGACCTTTATGCGAACATCCTGCGCAAGGGGCCGCCCGACGAGCGGAAGGAGGTCCGCATCTCCAAGATCGCCACGCTGGTGCTGGGCGTGCTGGCCGTCGTGCTCGGCATCGGCTTCAAGACGCAGAACATCGCCTACCTGGTGGCGCTCGCCGTCAGCGTCGCGGCCTCGTGCAACTTCCCGCTGCTGCTGCTGGCGATCTATTGGCGTGGTCTGACCACGCTGGGCGCGGTGCTGGGCGGCACGGTCGGACTGATCGGGTCCGTGGTGCTGACGATCCTGGGCCCGGCGGTTTGGGTGAAGGTGCTGGGCTATCCAACGCCAATTGTGGCTCTCGATCCACCCACGCTGATCGTCATGCCGCTGGCTTTCGCGGTGTGCATCGGCGTCTCCATCCTAGACCGCAGCGCGCAGGCGGCGCGGGACCGGGCGGAGTTCGACGGGCAGCAGAGCCAGCCCGGCGGCCTTCTAGCCGCGGCCGACTGACGCTGGCATTGTTCCCGCTGCGGCTGCGGGAGCTCACCTGCCCAACCATCTCGCCGACGATGCGGTGCAGCGACGTGAAGAAGGGCGCGCTGCCCTCAGCAGACCTCTGGAGGTTTGTGTAGAGATGAAGACCTAAGCAGGCTCGCGCAGCTTTGTACGGCCGAGGCTATCTGTGGTGAAGCCGCGCGAGTCTGCTTAGGCCGTCGGGGGCGAAGCCTCAACCCAGACATGGGACGCCCAGGCCGATCTCTGTCCGTTGGATGACCGATGCGCTACGAGGCCATGAGGCACGCCGCTGACAGACGTTGCCCCGGTCTCAGGCGACCTTGTCGCGGATGGTTTGCGGGTAGGGAACGCTGTCCCTGAACGACGGACGCTGCTCCAGCCGGTCTGCCAAACGCCCCAGGTTCGGATGGCGTTCGCGCCACGGCAGCTCAGGCATGCGGACGTTGAGCCAGCCAAGGCAACTTCCGACCGCGATGTCGGCCAGCCCAAACATGCTGTTCACGCCATAGTCCTGGTCGCCCAGAAGCCGGGAGATTTCCTGCAGGCCGCCAAGGATCTTGCGCTGCTGGCGGTCGGACCATTCCTGGCTCTGCTTGCCCGCCTCACGGGAACGCTCCCAGAACAGCAGCACGCCGGCGTCGCAAACACCATCGGCAAGCACCTCGAACCTCTTTGTCAGCAGAAGGCCCGGGACGTCTTTGGGCATCAAAGGGGGCTGGGGGTGCATGTGCTCGATCCACTCGTTGATGAAGCGCGACTCATAAACGGTCTCGCCATCGTCACAGATCAGAACCGGCAATTTCTCCAATGGGTTGTATTGTGGAACGATTGTGTCGCGGTTCCACGGAACCTCGGTCACCAGCTCGAACCGGATGCCCTTCTCGGCAAGCTGGATCCGGACCTTGCGCGCATACGGGCTCGGCGTTGCGCTGATCAGACGATACATGATTTGCTCCCCTCTTTCCGCACCAACATGGCGGTCCTCCAGGATAAGGCACAATTCTAGCCAACCCGGAACCCGCCATGGTTCAAATCAGGATAAATCCCGACTCTTTGTAACAGCCCAGGTAGGTGAACCAATCAAGCGGGACTGTCGCAAATTGGGGGTCGAAACGTTCTCAGGCGCTGAGCGCCATGGTTTTTGGTGAGCGAGGCTGTTTTGTCCTGGATACCGGCCAGCACCGGCCTCGCTGCCGATTGGATCAAACTTGGATGGCTCTTATTGGGTTCCGGGGTGGTGAGGAGTTCGTCATGCAACCAGGCCGGCGATGAGCGCGATGAGCAGGGCTTTGCCGCGTCGGCGCGTGTTGTGCACGAACTGGAAGAATCCGAGGTAGAGCGGCAGCTTGTCCTGCGAGATGCCCCGGTGCGGGCGCAACCAGGAGCGCAGCAGCGACCAGAAACCTTCCATGGTGTTGACGTGGACCTCGCAGAAGCCGTCCCCCCCTTCGTCGTGGGCGTATTCACCTCGGGCGTGGCAGACCGTCTTGTGCCCGTAGCCCCAGGCTGGCAAGCGGGCGTAGATGCTGTATTCGTCCGTGTGGACGAGAGTGCCCTGGGCGACGGCGGCGGTGATGACCGGCTTGATCGTTTTCTGCTGCACGTTGGCCAGCATGCGCAGCGCCACCTGTCCGCCGCGCTGGATCAGGCCAAGGATCGGTGGCTTGTCCTTCTCCATCGTGCCGCGGCCCGGTGCGCCTGCCAGCTTGCGGCAGCGTCCGAGCCGCCCCTTTTAGCCGCTTCTTTCGGTTGGCCCTTGTGCCCGGCGACGACGTAAACCTCGTCGATCTCGACTTCGCCCGCCAGCTCCACTGCCGGTCCCTTGGCGGCCAGCCCGGCGCGCAACTGCTCCGTCATCACCTGCGTGTCCGAAACATCCAGGCCCAGCTCCAGGGCGATCTGTCGGTTGGACAAGTTCAGGCCCATGAAATACAGGCACAGCACCCACACCCGCAACGGCTGGTGGTGCCCGGCCAGCACCGTGCCGGTAAGATCGTCGAAGCGCCCTGAACATGCCTTGCATCGATACCTCTGCCGGCAGGGCTGCGTGTCGTCGCAGCCGTCCCGGATGACGGTGCCGCTGCCGCACACGGAGCAGCGCACGCTCTCCGGCCAGCGGTGCTGGCGCACCAGCTCGAAGCATTTGGCGTCGTCGATCAGGCCCGGAAGGTTGATCAGGTCGGATGCAGCCATGGCAAAAGCTCCTCGCGCGAGGAGGTCAGCTACTCCCGCTTTTGCTGGCGCACCAGATGCCCGCAGCCCTACTTCCCAGCCTCGGCCTCACCACCCCGGAACCCAATAAGAGCCACCGCTGATTGCAGCTTCTGGCTGCTCCCTATCGCCGTCTGAGCAAGAAGCGCTGCACTTTACCGCTGGGCGTCTTCGGTAGCTCGTCGATGAACTCGATCTCGTGCGGATAGGCGTGCAACCCGAGGCGGGTGCGCACGTGCTGCTGTAGTTCGGTCTTGAGAGTATCCGACGGGCCGAAGCCGGCGCGAAGCACGACAAAGGCCTTGACGATCTCGGTGCGCTCGGGGTCCGGCTTGCCGACAACCGCGACCTCGGCGACGGACAGGTGCTCGATGATGCTGCTTTCGACATCGAATGGACCGATCTTGTAACCGGCCGATGTTATAATGTCGTCATCGCGGCCC
Source organism: Rhodospirillales bacterium (assembly GCA_025351925.1). Classification (GTDB taxonomy): domain Bacteria; phylum Pseudomonadota; class Alphaproteobacteria; order Acetobacterales; family Acetobacteraceae; genus CAHJXG01. The sequence continues at coordinate 8,121 of JANXVC010000416.1, forward strand.
TCGAAGAAGTAGTGCCCATCGGCGTCGCGCCGCACCGTGTCGCCGGTGAGGTACCAGTCCCCGCGGAAGCTCGGCGTTTCCGCGTTCCAGTAGCCATGGAAATCAAACAGCGGCGACGTCGGGCGATGGATCGCCAGGACGCCCGGCGTGTCGGGCGGCACAGGTCTCAGTTCGTCATCAAGCACCGCCATCGAAAATCCCGGCATCGGCAGGCCGGCCGCGCCCGGCTTTATCGTATGGCACAGGCCGTGATGGGTGTTGAGTACCATCCAGGCCTCGGTCTGGCCGTAGTGATTGCCGAGTGGCGCTCCCAACACACGCTCAGACCAGCGGACGACTTCGGGGTTGAGCGGCTCGCCCGCGCTGCACGCTACCCGGAGCCGGCCGGCGATCGGCGCCATCGTGGCGTCGCCCGTTGCCATCATCAGCCGGTAGGCCGTGGGCGCAGCGGCGAGAACGGTGATGCGTTGTGAGGCGATCACGCGCAGCGCTGCCTCGACGGTAAATCCTCCCTCAAAGAAGGTTATGGCGTTGCCCAGTTGCAACGGGCCGATGACACCGCAGCCCAGCCCATAAGCCCAGCCGGGATCGGCGACGTTCCAAATGCGATCGGACGGTCGAAGATCGACGGCGTCACGCATGTAGACCGCGATCTGCAGGAGCCTGGTCAACGGCCACCGGACGCCTTTTGGATTTCCGGTCGTGCCGGAGGTGTACAGCAACACAAAGGGATCGCCGCCATGGAGCATCGCCGGGTCGAATACCGGCGATTGCGCGGCGAGGGCGGCGGCGTAGTCGCCCGGGGCCGAATGACCGCGATCAACAAGCATGACGGGTGGACAGTTCGCCAGACCGTCGAGCTTCGGACGATTGTCCTCATCGGTCACGATCAACCGGGCCTGGCTTCCTCGAGCGGACGTGACCCGGCCTTCGATCGCCGCGGAACCGAAGGCGGTGAACAGGGGCTGGTAAATCGCGCCGACACGCCAAGTCCCCAACATGACAGCCAGCAGTTCTGGGATGCGAGGCAACAAGCTGGCGACGACATCGCCCTGGCCGATCCCGCGCGACCGAAGCAGATTGGCGAAGCGGGATGACTGATCGCGCAATGTCTCGAAGGTGACAGTTTCCTCTGCGAAATCCTTGCCGACCCAATGCAAGGCGACACGTCCGTTCTGGGCCCAACGGTCGCAACATTCGACGGCGGCGCTGATCCCGCGGTCCAGGCTTCCGTGAACAACCTCGCGCGCCAATGCTGGCACTGACAGACTGCGATAGGCGCCCTGATAATCCCGCATGGTTCCCATTCTCCAAAAATCGACCCGTAGCGCTTGGCATCGAGCGGGCCCGGTTTTGTGGACCTGTAAGGAGGCCGGCGCGAGAAGGGCAGTTTCGAATGATCAATATTGGCTGTTGGACGGCTTGCGGTAGGAACCCACAATCGGCACCGGGGTCTCGCGGACAAATCTACAGAAGAAAAGCCGTTTTTCTTAAAACTCCTGTTCCTATCTGGGGTCCCTCGTTACGCTGGTCCACTACTGTGCGCTGAACATCATTGTGCCCCCGCAGTATATATCTTCCTGTGGCCATGGCGTATGCTCCGGTCCATGCACGTGCTCCTCGCGTTGCGCCGAATACCGGTGCGCGTTGGGGGGCTTTGCGGTGGAGTGCGTCCTGTCATGCCCCGAAAGTGAACTGGCTGCCGGTCGTGCACAGCACCAGAGCCTGCGGGATTTCGATCTTGGCCAAGTCGATGAAATTCTGGCCACTGCAATGTATGGGAAACACGTGCTCGACGTCGAGCGCCTTGAGGCCGGCCATGACCTGCTTCAGGTAGTCGCCCGGCGCCGGTCCGAGATGGAAGCCGCCGACCAGGGCATAGACCTTCTCGATTCCGGTAACCTGGCGCCCGGTTTATCGTATTGATGATCCCGCCGTGGCCGCAACTGGTGATCACGACCAGCCCGCGGTCCCGGACGTGGAAGCAGGTGGCGTGCTCTTGCAAATGCTGATCCGGCTGCGGCTGTCCGCTTAGTTCGGCGGCGGACAAATGGTGCTCGCTATATTTTGCCGTGTCGCATCCTGCCCCGTCCTTGGCGCCGAACGAGACGAAGGTGTTGGGCAGCACGCGTTCCAGGCTCGTGCGCGGCACGATGCCGGTGGTGAACGCATGACCGTTGATGATCAGCGGCTCTTCCGAGAGGATCGGTTGCACCCGGGCAGCCGTCAGTTCGCGCTGGTCCAGCGTGCCGGAATCGGCGAAGCTGTCATTCGGACGCCTAGACACGCGGCTGCAGAACGCGTCCTCGCCGCCAAGGAATAGGCGTAGGTCCGGCCGCATTGACGCCCGGTGCCGGTCCAAGAAACCAGGCAAGCCGCCCCAATGATCCAGATGTCCATGACTGAGGATCAGCGCGTCGAGGGCGGCAACGTCGATGTTCAGCAGTTCGATGTTGTTGTTCAAGACATCCGGCGTGTAGGCGTAGTCCAACATGTAGCGCTTGGTCTCGGCGCCTTTCGTAGATGTGAGATGGAGCGAGAGGCCCCATTCACTCTGGAGCGTGCGCCGTGCGCGGAGACGGGATCCGAGACGGGACTGGACCATCTTGATGCCCGGGGGTTCAGCCCCGGAGATGAAGATGTCATGCGCGCCATCGACGACCACCTGGATTGCGAGCCGGTCCACTACCGGCGCCTCGATTCGTGGGATCATCGCGCCCGCGGCATTGCGCGCCAGGTCGGTGCACGTCAACGCCGTCACGGCAGAGGCGCCCAGGAAAGTCCTTCGTTCAAGTATCGCATTCCTTCATTGGAGAAGCCGGGTGCGCGCCTGTCATGGCGTCGGCTTGACCGGTTGGGCCGGAACCGCTGCTGGCAGCCCTTCCAGCGCCGGCCAGTTTGCGTCGGCGCGCGCCACACGCGAGGCGAACTCCTGGGTCCACGTCTCGAATGCGGTCTTGGAGCAGAGCAGGAACAGACGCTCATCCGCGACATACCACAGTTCCGGCACGCCCCCGCTTTTCCGGCCCTCCGAAACCGCGTAGGCGCAATGGCCGTCATAGGCCGGCCCATAGCGCCGAGGGTCCGAGCGGAACGCATCGCGGTTTGCTGCCGACGCGAAGCGCCAGACAGCGCCATTCCAGTCGAGAATGAACCCGGCGTCGCCCGAGATCGGTCTCCCGCTCGTGTGATAGGCGACCGCATCGTACCCGGAAAGCGCGTAGCCGCCAGCCACGAACTGCGGTCCTGCTATGGCAGGCGCCGCAAGCCCGGCGGCCAGGATCAATCCAACCAACCGCAGTAACCGCGCGGCGCCGCAGACCACTGCTGCACCACGCGCCGCGCCGGCGATGGCGGACCAGCGATGATGCGCGCCGCCCATAATCCTGGCTTCTGCCGCTTCTTCGGCGTAGTGCCGGAAACTGCGGACAGATTGGGTCCGTTCGCCGAGGCTGAAGCTCTCGTCAGAGACCACTTGAATAGCGCCCTGTCTACGACGCGCCCTCGCGTTTCCAGTTCAGATGAGCGACAAAATCGCCCAACTTCGGATCACCCTTCACGAGTGCGGAAATAGCCAACTCACTGCCAGTGATACTCTCGATAGTCACCTTGCGGTCGAGACCATTCCAGCCAGGAAAACTGGACCGCTGGATGTGATAGGTCATAGTCTTGGAAGCATCGTCAACCGTATAGGTACCGTAATAGGTCACGATCGGACCAATCGGATCGCGCGGCCCTTGCGCCGAAGTATTACGCCGGTTGGCCGCAATAATCTGCACACTAAAAGCGCCGGATGAAGTGAAGATTGCGGAGCCTTCAACACCTTCGCCCCAAGTATCGTTTTTCTTGCCGTCTGCAAGCTGGTCGTAGATAGATTCGAGCAAGTAATCACCGACGATCTGTGATTTCAGGTTTTTCTGTCCGAAGGCGTTCGCGTTGACGATCAAACCAAGCGCCACTACGCCGGAGCTAAGCATCAGCCTGCGCGCCGCCATGTTTTACTTCCTCCCTATCGGGGTAGGAAAAGCATCATAAATTTTGGAACTTGTCAATCAATTTGATACGGCCGAGCTTCGGATGTTCGCGTAGTTAAACGCAGTTTGTCCCGCTTCCGTAGAAGGCCCTGAACCAACACCTTTGTCACCAGGGGCCATTTCGGGTCAGGCGAGGGCTGTGATGCGGGTGCGCATATCGGGGCAGAGGTGGCCGTAAGGGTCCACGTGCGTCCGGGCCAGCGGCGTCCGTGTTCCGCAGACGCTCGGTTGCGGATCAACGCCTTGCTGCCAGGTAGACTGGTTGCGCCAAGTATAAGTGGCATCGGCTGTCATCTGCGATACCGCCGCACTCGACCCATGCCAGCGAATCCCGAGCAGGGGAACTGATCGCCGAAGCGGTCGTTCAGGCTGCTGCCCCACCTTCAGCTCCGCGCCCATCTCGGTCATTCCCGCCTGGGTTGCTAATGCCAGAGAGCGGCCGTTCAGATTTGAACTTCTCCAGTATAGCAGGTTGGACACGTCTATGGTCGCGGACGAGCTGCGACAGCCAAAGCGGTCGGGCAGACTCCCACGCGATAGAATCGCTTCATATTCCGCTCGAGACGGACACGGCGGGAAGGTAATGTTGTGCATCGTTGACCAAAAAGCTTGGCATCAGCAGCAGCGAGCTGGGCGTTAGGCGGAGACCGATCGACATCTCGATGCGCAAAAACAAGCGTATTTGCTCACCCTCCTGTTCGGATGAGCGATGAGCAGGATGGCTGAATACCGCCGACAAAGCTTTGCGGGATCCGGTTGCGACGTTGT
>JANXVC010000420.1 GCA_025351925.1 Rhodospirillales bacterium
CGAGTTCGGGATCATTCGTTCGCTGCTCTCGACGGCAAAAAAGCAGGGATGGGACATCCTGAGTGCACTCGCCGCTCAGCCCTCACAGCTGCTCGCGCAGCTGCGAACCGGCTGATCCCTCAGCGGACCTGGGCAGTTACCCAATACCTGGACAAGGTCTCAGCTTTTCTTTGGATCGTCGCCGATTTACGGGTTCAAATCACATATTGAAGACCGGCGTCCGGTCCATTCCGGCGACCAGTTTTCGTACGCGCTGGTTGTCGTGCGGGTTCATCTCGAGCAGTAGCTCGAAGCACCTGCGGGCTTCCTCGGTATTGCCGTTTTCCTTGTGGAAAATGCCCGTGGCATGGATGGCCCGCATCTAGGGCCGCGTCGCACTGACCAACCACCACTCGAGATTACCACCTCTGGCTGCGTCGACCGGCTGCCAGAGATGTTCCCGAGTTTCGATGGCCTTGCTGAGGTGTGCCAGGCGGGTGTCGTTGTCGTCGAGGTAGGCGGCCATTTCCAGGTGCCCTTCGATGCATCCCGGGTCGTGCCGGAGCGCGCGGGTAGCCAGGACCATCCGGATATAAGCCTTCGGCTCTTCTTCAATGGCCTCGACGAAGCTGTCGGCCGGGCTGTCGACATAGTATGCCATGCCCGACTTGACGGTCGCCGTCGTGGGCTTCGTTGTCGCCTGGCCGATCCAGGTGCCGTATGCCATCTGCTTGTCTCCGGAAGGTGAAATCCTTTCAAAGGTGCGGCGGACGCTGGCAAGTCAGATGCTTGGCCCGTTCAGCGAGATTAAGCGCCGCCGTCCAGATCGGGACAAGCATCCTGTTCGGCAGGTTTGTGAGAAACCAAGCATGTGGTGTCGCTCTGTCCCATGACGGCCCGTACGCCATCGGCACCAGCCACCAGCATCAGGGGGGGGGCACGTCGGAGAAGACAAGCACGTCGCTTATCCATCGAAGGAGCGTTCGGTCGTCCATACTCGGCTGGCTTCCGTGCCCGACGGGATGGGTGTGCCATTCGCCAATGTAGTTCAGGTTCCCGGCGGTGAGCCGTTCGACCGCCTCCAGCGTTTGGTAGATGCCCTCCGCCCCGCGTACAAAGCTGAGGGGTCCGGCGACGCTGTCCGGTGGCGGCGCATACCGTCCGACCACATAGACGCGCCGCCGGACACGATCCCACGTCCCCACGAGGATGCCGCCCGTCTCAAGCCCGTCGGCGACTCTCCGATCGGCCACGATGCCGTCCAAAACGTCGCCGCTGACGGCCACCATCCATCCCCCGAGGTCCATCTCCGAGTAGTCGGCGGCTCGGCAGGAGAAGATGGCCTCAGTACCGGAGGTTAGGGTCAGGATCTCGATCAACCCATGAGTGGGCAACGGGTATTGAAGGAGACGCTTTACCGCGAGAGGGGCAAGCGAGCCGATATCTGCTTGGGATATCGCCAGGCTCGCTCTGCGGCAGCCGCCGGACGGGAACAGGCCGATCTTGCCGCTGGACAGATGACCCTCCTGGCCTTCTCCGGATACCAGCGCCCAGTAGTACGACATTTCGACGTGGTCGAGCCGCGGGCTGCGATCTTCGCCTTCGACGAGCAGGACAGGGTCGGTCCCGGCCGGGTTCAGGAAGACGGAACACGTGCGGCCAAGGTGTGTGGAGACGGTCGCCATCCATCTCGCGGCGGGGACGGACGCGGAAGCGTCGATCACCATGTCGGCGGCGGAGAGTGCGTCCGCCCCGACATCCTCGACACGAGCGACCAGGAACGAGGCAGCATCCTTTCCGAGCAGACCGCAGATCTCCGACGCAAGGGCATTCGCCTTCGGGCGGCTCACGCAGAGGTGGGACAGGGCGTGTCGGGCCATGTTGTGCGGTAATAGGTAGTCAGGATCCACGATGGACCACGACCCGAGTCCCATCCTGGCGGCTGTGAGCGCGACCTGCGAGCCGAGCGCGCCCGCCCCAGCCAAGAGGATTCGGACGGGATTCTCTGAGCGTCCAGCAAGGCCCGACGCGGCCTGCGCCATTGCACGGTCGAAGGGCCGGTGGACATCCAATGGCACGAGTGCAAGCCCGCGGAGCCTGTCCATGTCAGGAGGTTCCTGCACGAGGAGCATGCCTGCAAAACCTCCCGCCTTATGGAAGGCGCCAAGTTGCTCGGCGAGTTCGACGGCCTTGCACATTGTGAAGAACGCCTTGGTTGCTTCGCCCTCGACCTTCCCGGGCGCACGTTCCAGCTCGGTCTGGACGACGATGAGGCATTCGCAGTCGGCGAGCTCCTTCCAGTCAGGCTTCGGCAGCCAGGCCCTAAACGAATCCTTGAGGAGAGGCAGAAGGTCGACACCGCGATCGGCATAGACCTCAATCAGCTCCGCTACGTTGACCGGCACCTCCCGAAGCCGCCCATGGGGCAATGCTTTCGTCTTAACCATGATTGTCGATATCGGCCGAATGCCGCCGGGAACCCTCCTCGCGGAAGGCAGGAGGACGATGGGGGCGTCGAGACGGTCGGTCCGCCTGACGCCTATGTAGGCGTCAGCGCCTTCGTCGGCGTCCCGAGGCAAGATGACCTGCGTGATGGCGCCGAGAAAGACCGGATCGAGCGGTTGGTCTTCGCCATGTAGGCGACCGTAGGCGGTCTCGCGCAGCCAGAACCGTACACGCTCAATGAGGACGAAGGGGGCCGCGAGCCGGAGTGCCTCCTCGGGCTGCATTTCGAACAGGCACAGGGACCGGGGCATCCCCCGTCCGGCAAGGTTGAAGTGCGGGATCTCGGACGGGAAACCGTCGCGGAGAGGGTAAACCGCGGGCAGCACGTCTGATTTTCCGTACGCGATCCCGACGGGCTCCACGGACCGGATGTCATTCACAATGGCACGCTGGCCCAGCGCCACCTCTACGTCCACGATCAGCAGCTCCAGGTCGCCAGCCTGGCCGTCAGCCTGGCCTGGCGCCCTGCGGCACGCCCGCAGCGTCCCTCCGGAGTGGGCGCCCGAGCCAAGAAGGCCAGCCATGGCCGCCGCGGCCGGATGCGTCAGGGACTGCCCGGACACCTCGTCCGGGAAGTTGCCCTCGAAGAAAGCCTGGGCCGCGCTCATCCCGCCCTAGGCGCTGTGACCGAAGCCGCCGCCGCACTCCCGCCGGTGCCCGATGGAATCTTCACCGCGCCGTCTCCTGTGATCCGGAGGACAATAGCCTTCGGGTTGAAGCTGCTCGGGTCTGCCATGGTCACCAGGAGGTTGCGTGGGTTCGCGAGCACGTCCTCCTTGTAGTAGTTTGCAGCCTGTCGATGCGGAGGCTGCACGTCTTTATCCCCGGCCGTGCCTTTCAGGGGTATCGGCTTGCTGGGCGATATAATGAACCCGTTCGCCTCGCCCTGCTCCTCGCAGAGCCACCTCACCTGCTCTACGGGCCGGGTTTTGTCGTCGCCCTTAATCAGTCCGATAGCCGTGTAAGAGCAGTGGTGCGGGAGGTGGTAGACGTTCCAATGCAGCCGATCATCGTTGCCGTGGAAACGTGTGATATCCACGATCTCCGACAGCACCTCGTGGTTTACGTCTCCAGTGAACAGGAAGTCGGTGTAGCGACCGTCCTCGCGGAAGCGGGCCTGGAACACGAGGGAGTCGCCGTTCCTGTCCCCGATTCCCCTCTCGTCCGTGCGCTTCGCATGCGGCGAGTGGACGAAGAACTCCACCCCGTCCCCGTCGACGGTGAACGCCCTCACCAGCTTCCCGGCGTCCACGAAGCAGTGGAGGAAGTCGTTGATGTCCAGCCCCCGCGCCTCGAACCAGGCCTTCAGCCGCTCGGGACGCGAGAACACCAGGATGCCCTTGCCCGTCAGCAGGCGGTGGCAGGCCTCCTGACGTATGATGCGGGAATCGCCCTCCATTCCCTCCTCGGTGATGGCTCCGGCGGGAACCCACAGCGTCTCGATCTTCTTCCTGTCCCCGCCCTGGTACTTGACCGCCCACTCAAGGTGGAAGAAGTCCGGAGAGCCAAGGCAGTGGTCGTCGTCGAGATGGGTGAATGCCACGACGGAGTAACTGGACCGCCCGGCCGCCTTCAAGTCTTCCTTGAGGAGCTTCGGCAGGTCGACCGGAGGTCGCCAGTTCCGCCGACGCGCTCGTTCGCGTAGTCGACCAGCATGCGACGGCCGTCCCGGAGCGCGACCAGCGACGTGTCCGCGCATCCGAGGGGGTAGAAGGTGATCTGCGTCATGTCGGCGCTCCTGCCTGAGTTTGGGTCGTGACGTGTTCGGCTTGAGCGGTGGCACGGCATTCGGTCGCGCTTGTGGCCTCTCCCGGCAGGAGATCCGGCGCGTGCTCCCGGATGACAGCGAGGGTGAGTTGTTCACCGCGTTTAGAAAGCCTCTCGATCCAGACCGGGGGCATGGCAAAGAAATCTGTGGGGTAGTCCGCGACAGAGCCGCGACTAACCAAGTCGGCAGGGGGACACTTCAGCCGGGAGTCGTCCTGGTCCAGCGTCGGAAGCACAAAGCTCCTGATGCGGCCTGGATCCTTGAGGTCGTAGAGCCGCTTCACCGACGCGTTCTGGGCACGGTTGTGGATACAGTTGAACACGGCCTTCATCCGCGACGCCACGAACAGACTGGGATTGCCGAGCCGGAGGCCGTAGCCAGCATTGCAGGCAATGATGGTATCGATATCCTCCACGAACACGCTGACATCCGGCATCCGGTCCGGCCAAAGCGGCGCCAGGCCGAGATTGTCGTAGACGCCTCCGTCCGTCAGCATTACGCGCTCGGCGACGAGCGAACCGTTCCGCCTGTGGAAGGTCATCACCTCGTCGAGGGCCGGGAGGAACACCGGGTAGGCCGCCGATGCCGCCACCGCCTGGGCAAGGAGTATCTGCGATGCCTCGACCCTGCCGAAGCGCCAGCTTCCGGCGCTCCGCTGACCGAAGTAGAACGCGGTGCCAGTGCGAAGTTCGGCGGCCACCACTACCAGTTGGGGACGATCCTGACGGAGCTCGCCGATGGTGCGACCGTGGAACAGATTATCGTCCAGCGTGCGACGCAGGATCGTCGTGCGACTGGCGAAGCGGCGAGCCGTCCCGGCGTCCGTCCTCGGGCCGGGCTTCGCTCCGCCACCTCTCGACAGCGACGAGAAAAAAGCCGTGGCCATTCAGACGGGGAGCGACCACAGCCACACAAGCGCCATGAGGCTGACGCACAGCACGGCCTTGGGGCCTTCAGTCGTGGTCAGTGCGACCTTCAAGGCAGGACGAACGAACCCGGTTCGGAGGATCAAGCGGACATCATCCTCAAACTGTTCAAACGGCCCTTCGTGGACCGCATACATCGCAGCGATGACGCTACCGCCCGAGACGGCGGACAGAAGCCGCGCCCTGTCCAGTATTCCTAGGCGATTAAGCGTGCGCAGGCATCCGAGATGGAAGGCCATAGCTCTCGATCCACCCCCAGAAAGGGCGATGCCTATTTTGCGGTCGCCGGTCTCGAGTAGATCCATGGTGCTCGGTCCTTACCTGCCGCTCCCAGGCCAAGAGCTGTCCCCGGCCGTGGTCATGCACTGACGACGTCTCCGATACGGGAACAGAGTCGTATTGCTGTGGAGAACGATGATGGAATTCCTTGCAGGGGTCAAGGTTTTGTTGCCTGTGAAGGTATGTTTCCGTATCTTCATGGAGAACGGGACTGAATATGGAGGAAATGATGTCCGAGACGTTCGGGGAAAGGCTGAAGCGTTTGAGAGAGAACAAGGGCTACAGCCTGGAGCAGCTTGCCGTGCGTACATCGAGCAGCAAGTCCCATCTCTGGGAACTGGAAAAGGGTCGCGCGCCGGTTCCGGGCGGGGAAAAGCTTGCCCTACTCGCGCGTGAGCTGGGTACCACGGTTCACGCCTTGGCCGTTGAGGAAACCGATCCGGACTCAGCCGACGAGCAGGATCGCGTTTTCTTCCGGAACTACCGCTCGCTTGACGACGGCACCCGGGAGAACATGCGCAAGATGGTCGCGGCCTTGCAGAAGAAGCCATGATCGCAGGCAGGCTGCTCCAACCCAAGGCATGGGCCGCGAGGCTTTCCCGCCTGCTCGACATCACAGGCGGCCCAGGCGCCAATCGGTTTCCCGTGGATGTCGCAGCCCTCGCGGTCGGCTTCTCCCACGATAATCCGGAATACCGCGACGATCCGGTGCTGGGCGTGTCCTGCGGCGACATAGCCCCGGTGGATGGATGCCTGATGGCAACGGA
>JANXVC010000453.1 GCA_025351925.1 Rhodospirillales bacterium
CTGCCAGCAGGGTGCGGAGCAGGTTGCCGAGGGCCAGTACATCGCCCTGCTCACCATCTTCGCCGCCCATCGCGCCCGCGCCGGCGGCGCCGACCCGGCGGTCACACGGGCGCAACTCCAGGCTTGCATCGCGGCTTGCCAAGCCTGCGAAGCCGAATGCCGGACGCACGCGAGCATGCATGAGCACTGCAAGCACTGCGCCGAGGCGTGCCACGCCTGCCACCAGGCATGCAAGCGGGCGATGCAGGAGCTAAAAGCGGCGTAAATCCAAATCGCCGGGAGCCGGCGCTCCAAGATCATAGAGCCGCCGGTTGCTGCCCCAATCTCCGCCATATATCGCCCGACACGGCGTCCGAGGAATACGGATCATGTGCGGCATTGAAGGCCACCCAACACCGGGCAAACGCCGCCCTGCTTGCGACGGGGCTGTTTGGATGAGGCCTGGCAGACCGTGAGGCGAGGCGCTCGACGGCGACATGAACACGGCAGCGTTGGCCCCCGCTGACAAGAAGCTCCTGAGCAGGTTCCGCGTCGCGCACCGCGCGATCTCACAATGAAAATGCCACACGACACTTGGGAAAAGGCCTGACTATGCAGGGATCAGCACGAGACATAAACCGCCGCGGCTTCGTTCAGGGCGCCGCTGCGTTCGGCGCGGGCATGGCGCTCGGGATGCCGAGCCGTTCAGCCTTCGCCCTGACCAGTCCCGGCGAGCCGGCGGTGCTGCGCGGCAACCGCTTCGACCTCAGGCTCGACCGAACCAGCATCAATAAAACCGGCACGCCGTCCTGGGCCAACGCGATCAACGGCGGTGTGCCAGGCCCCGTGCTGCGATGGCGCGAGGGCGACGTCGTGACGCTGAAGGTCACCAACAACCTGCCGGAGATGACCGGTGTCCACTGGCACGGCATCATTCTGCCCAACGACATGGACGGGGTCCCCGGCCTCGAATTCCCCGGCATCCAGCCCGGCGAGACCTATACCTACCGCTTTCCCGTCATGCAGAGCGGCACCTATTGGTATCACAGCCACATGGGCTACCAGGAGCAGAAGGGGGCCTATGGCGCGCTGATCATCGAGCCCGATGGCAAGCCGCTCATCGAGGCCGACCGCGACTACGTCGTGCTGCTGAGCGATTGGATGGATGGGGACCCCGTCGTCGTCCAGAACAACCTCAAGCAGCAAAGCGATTACTACAACTATCACCGGCGCACGCTTGGGACATTCCTGTCCGACGTCGCCCAGAGCGGCCTCGGCCCGACCGTGTCCGAACGGCTGCAATGGGCGAAGATGCGCATGGAGCCGACCGGCCTGGAGGAGCCGTCCGGCGCGCTCTACACCTACCTCATCAACGGTCAGCCACCAGGCGCCAACTGGACCGCGCTGTTCCGTCCCGGCGAGCGGGTGCGGCTGCGTTTCATCAACGCCTCGGCGACCACCTATTTCGATGTCCGCATTCCCGGGCTAACGCTCGACGTGGTGCACGTCCATGGCAACGACGTGGTGCCCGTGCGCGTGGACGAGCTGCGCATCGGCGTCGCCGAGACCTACGACGTGATCGTGCAGCCGCGCGAGGACCGTGCCTATACCATATTCGCGCAGAGCCTGGGCCGCAGCGGCTTCGCGCGCGGAACGCTGGCCACGCGGGATGGCATGGAAGCACCTGTGCCGGCGATGGATGCCCGCGCCATGCGCACCATGGCCGATATGGGCATGGGCGCGATGGCGGCCGGTCAGGTTGGCGCCGCCAAAGCCGACGGAACCCGCATCGGCGGCATCAAGCCGATGCAGATGGGCAGCGGGAAAATGGGCGGCGACATGGCAGCGAAGATGCCGGCGATGGCACAGCCGCACAAGAACATGCCACCGGGCGGCATGTCCCCCGGCATCGAGGAAATGATGGTGCCCGGCACGCTGACCGACAAGCTTGACCGTCCTGGCGACGGCCTGAACCAGCTTAGCCGCCGGGTGCTGACCTATGCGGACCTGCGCTCGGTCCGCCCCGGCGTGGACAAGCGCCCGCCCACCCGTGAGATCGTGCTGCGGCTCGCGGGCAATATGCAGCGGTTCATCTGGGGTTTCGACGGCAAGAAGTATACCGAAGTCGGCCCGATGGACGTGACGCTCGGGGAGCGCTTCAGGCTGCGCATGATCAACCAGACCATGATGACCCACCCGATCCACCTGCACGGCATGTGGATGGAGCTGGAGAACGGCCAGGGTGATCACCGCCCCTATTTACATACCATCAGCGTGCAGCCGGACGAGGACCTCTCGCTCTTGGTGACGCCCGTGGCGACCGGCCAGTGGCCGCTGCACTGCCACATCCTCTACCACTTCGAGGCCGGCATGTTCCGCACCCTCCGCGTGCTGCCGAAGGTGGCGTGATGACGATGCGCCATCTCGTCGTCATGTTCGCTGGCGCCCTTGCGGTCATGGCGCAACTCCGGCCTGCGGAGGCGCAGCTTGTCGGCACCGGGCTGGGGTCCAGCACCCTCCAGGGCGCCGCGCCGTTCGGCAATCCCATCAATGACACCCGGGTCTACGTCCACGCCATCTTCAATCAATTGGAGGGCCGGCTCGGCAACGGCCTCTATCTTCGTTGGGAGGGCCAGGCCTGGGCTGGCGACGACTACAACTAGCTCTGGCTGAAGTCGGAGGGGCGACACAACGTCAACCGGCGAGGCCAGGTCTCCGACAGCGACGAGGAACTGCTGTATGACCGGCCCATCTCCAGCTACTTCGACGTCCAGGCCGGCATCCGCTACGACCTCGACAACCTGCGGGGCCGCACCTGGGCCGCCCTCGGCCTCCAGGGCCTGGCCGTCGGCTTCTGGAACGTGGAGGCGACGCTCTATGCCAGCGACAACGGCCACTTCGCGCTCAAGACCAACGCCTCTTACGACCTGCTGCTGACACAGCGGCTGATCCTGCAGCCGCAATTCGAAACCAATTGGTATACGAAGACCGACCCCGGCCGGCGCCTCGGGTCCGGCCCAGGGCTATCGCACATGGATTTCCGAGCCACCGCTTTGGTCTGGCGTTGGCGGATTTCGGCGGCTCTGGTCCAATTTGGCAGGGATTGAGAGAGCGTTCGCGATCCAAATCCGCCCTCACGGTTTCGTATGCGATAGCCCTGGGGTCCGGCCTGTCCGACATCGACATGGGTTTGCGGCTTCGCTACGAGCTGAGCCGCAAGCTCGCGCCCTACATGGGCGTTGCCTACCAGCGGACGTTTGCCGGCACCTCGGGCTTTACGCGGGAGGACGGCGGCCACGTCAACGACCTGCGTTTTCTCGTTGGCCTACGCGCATGGTTCTGAGCGGAGAGGGGCAGTTAGTCTGCCGAGTTGATCGCCATGCTGTTGCCGGGCTGATTGTGCCGTTGGCGTTTGAGTTCGTCCCACGCCGCTTCTAAGCTCAGTCGGTTCGCAGCAGGCGCGCTTGCCTGCTGCGAGGCTTGCTGGCACCGCTCCAATAGCGCCGGCAGAGTGGGCGCCTGACCGTCCGGCATGTAGGCCGATACACCGGGCGTACCCACGCCGCGCGCCCCGGCGTCTAACCGCGGCGGCTGGCCGGCGCAGGCCGAGAGCCCGAAGACAACGACAAGGACCGTGCGCCGTAGGCATCTCTGCGCGCGAACAGGCGTGGCTGTCATCGGTTCTAGTCCCATTTTGAAGCGCTATCGCGCGATAGGCCAGCTCCGCGCGCGCATCATACAGCGAAGTGTCTGCCGGCGAGCTTGGCACACCGTACTTCCAGAACGCAGCCAAGTGAAAGCCGTTGCAGGCGGGCAGCATCGCAAAAGACCGAGGATGTGAAAACCGCCGGCTATGTCACTCGTCAGTGAGTGGTTAATACCTGAATGAGAGACCCGCATAAGGATTGTAGTCCGCCGCACTTTTGTTCAGGGCGACGTAGGCTCCTACGTCAAGTTGCAGCGCGGGCGTGAGCAGCCACTGCAGCGAAGGATCGATGGTATAGCGCGGCCGGATATTGTGGTCTGTCGTATACTCCGCGGCAATCTCCAACGCCGCCGTGACGACCTCGCCGATGATCGGTCTGTTGAGGTTCGCCAAAAACTGATAGTCCGCGTGATAACCCTGCTTGTTATAGTTCCGCAACAGGCCAACCGCAGGCTCTAAGGTGAGCGAGAATTTTGCCGGCAACGCGACAGTGTAGGGTATGTTAAGACTATATTCCACCATGTTGTTGCCCAGCCCACGGGCGGCTGTCGGTAGTTTGACGAGGGGGTAGAGGGCCAGAGCCTGATCGCTACCGTCGTTGCCGAACACATTGATCTTCCCGCCGACGAGAACGTCGCCGAAGCCGCGTGCGCGCAAGTTGCCTTCGCCGTTGCGGCTGAGAATCGCCAAGCTGTTGTAGGTGGGAATTTGGATTTCCACCTCGGCCCAGTTTGTAACGCCGATCTTGAGGTATGGGTTGGCCACGCTATAGGCGCGGCCGGTGGTGTGGTCCCGGGTGAACCGGTCCCAGGTGTAGTTCCAGAAGTCGCTCTCGAGCTGGAAGTGCCCCGCGTCGACCGTAAGCGAGCTATGCGTCTTTCCGGGCCGGTCGGTGCTGAACGGTCGCAATTGATCGTCCGGCGTGCGGTTGAACAGATTGTATTGGCTTTTGTCTACGGTGATGCGGACCGGAGTACCTTCAGCGTTGGTCGCGCCCTCACGCTCCTGTTGCCGCACCGGTGCATTCGGGTCCTGCGCCATTGCAGACCCAAAAGCGCCTGACCCTGTAACCAAGGCGACGACCGTCAACACCGTCTTTGGCGGTAGGAGCCAAACCAGACGAGCGATCTTATTATGCGGTTTTAAAGGCGAGGCTGGAACACGTCCAATCGGCTTCGACCTGATCATGCAACTTGTGACGTCCTATGCTGTCGGTCGATCAGCCGACCAGATTTGTCCTAACCCGCTTGAAGCACGACCGCCACCCCGCGACAGGCGACATTGATATGACAACCGATCGGCTCACGTGGGAGAATTGGAAAGTACCGGCGGTGCGACGTTCAGGGCGACAGGAGGCAGCAATCGTTGTGTCAGGTCAGCAATGCTGTGGATGAAAACCGCTTCCGGAAAAGCGCCCGGTTCCGGTGAGGCCGTGCTCACAGATTTAACGAGCTTGCCAGCACGGAACAACTCCATCGTGATCTGGGCCCTAGTCGGCCGAAAGCCCTCCTCCACATGGAAAAGCATCCGCCTCGTCGGCGTGAACTCGTCAGCTTTAAGTAGCTTGAGCTGTCCACGATGGGCCTGTTTCACGCCCTTCCTGACTGTGGCTTCAAGGGCTGACTGGGTAAATCCGTGCGCAAACCCATCTGCATCAATGAGTATCGGACCCGCATCAGTGAGCACTACGTAGGTCAGGAGCGGCGCCCCGTTCTCCAGCGAGCTGGAGCAGCTCGCACTCATGAGCATCAGGAGAGTCGCCAGGCCGTGCCGGATCCTTGGCCCCTCGCTATTCTGCCCAGGGCCGCCATTAGTTTTCATTTCGGTTCTCCTTGGCGGCGCCCAATGCGAAACATTTCCCTGCTCGGCTATTGCTCGTTTGCACAACTCACAGCCGGGCCGCCCGCAGGCGCAGCGCGTTGCCGATGACCGACACGGAGCTGAGCGACATCGCCAGCGCCGCCACCACCGGGCTGAGCAGGATGCCGAACGCCGGGTAGAGCACGCCTGCCGCCACCGGGATGCCGATGGCGTTGTAGGCAAACGCGAACACCAGGTTCTGCCGGATATTGCGCATGGTCATCCGGCTCAGCGCGCGAGCGCGGGCGATGCCGGCCAGGTCGCCCTTGACCAGTGTCACCCCGGCGCTTTGGATCGCGACCTCGGTGCCAGTGCCCATCGCGATGCCGACGTCCGCTTCGGCCAGCGCGGGCGCGTCGTTCACGCCGTCGCCCGCCATCGCCACGATCTTGCCGTCGGCACGGAGCTTCCTGACAATGCGGTTCTTGTCCTCGGGCAGCACGTCGGCCTCTACGTCGTCGATGCCGAGCTGACGCGCGACGGCCTGGGCCGTTGTCCGGTTGTCCCCGGTCAGCATGACGACATGGATGCCGTCCGCGCGCAGGCTGTCCAGCGCCGCCCGGGTGGTCGCCTTGATCGGGTCGGCAATCGCGATGATCCCGCCCGGCTTGCCGTCCACGCCGACGAACAGCGCCGTCGCGCCAGTGCCGCGCAGTTCGTCCGCCTGCCCAGCGAGGTCACCCAAATCGATGCCGTGATCCGCCATCAGTTTGGCGTTGCCGAGCGACACGGCGCATCCGCCGACGGTTCCAGTGACGCCTTTCCCGGTGACCGAGGCGAATTCGGATGGCTCCTCGGCGGCAATATCCTTTTCCTTGGCTGCCGCGACAATTGCGGCAGCGAGCGGGTGCTCGCTCGACCGCTCCAGGCTGGCGGCCAGCCGCAAAACATCGCCCTCCGTCAGGCCCGGCGCCGGCACGACTGCCGTGACGCGGGGCTTGCCCTCGGTCAGCGTGCCGGTCTTGTCCACGACGAGAGTGGTGACCTTTTCCATGCGCTCCAGGGACTCGGCCGACTTGATGAGCACCCCGGTGCCGGCACCCTTGCCGACGGCGACCATGATCGACATCGGCGTCGCCAGGCCAAGCGCGCAGGGACAGGCAATGATGACGACCGAAACGGCGGCAATCAGCCCGTAGGCGAGCGCCGGCGCCGGACCCCATACCGCCCAGCCGACGAACGCCGCGGCGGCGATGAAGAGCACGACGGGTACGAAATACCCTGAGACCGTGTCGGCAAGCTTTTGGATGGGCGCGCGGCTACGCTGCGCCTCGGCCACCATGGCGACGATGCGCGACAGCACGGTGCCCGCGCCGATCGTGTCGGCCCGCATGACGAGCGAGCCGGTGCCATTGACGGTGCCGCCGATGAGCTTGTCGCCGGGTCCCTTGGGCGACGGCATGGACTCGCCCGTGACCATCGACTCGTCGATGGCGCTCTTGCCGTCCACCACCGCGCCGTCCACCGGCACGCCGTCGCCGGGCCGGACACGGAGGCGGTCGCCAACCTGGACCTCGCTAAGCGGAATTTCCTCGTCCTCGCCGCCATCGCGTAACCGCCGGGCGTTCTTGGGAGCGAGATTGAGCAACGCACGGATAGCGCCGCCGGTCTGGTCGCGCGCGCGCAGTTCCAGCACCTGGCCGAGCAGCACCAGGACCGTGATGACCGCGGCGGCCTCGTAATAGACGGCGACGGTGCCGCCCATCATGCGGAACCCCGCCGGGAACAGGCCCGGCGCAAAGGTGGCCGCGAGGCTATACGAGTAGGCCGCCCCGGTCCCGAGCGCGATGAGGGTAAACATGTTCAGGTGGCCCGAGCGGACCGACGCCCAGCCGCGCTGGAAGAACGGCCACCCCGCCCACAGGACGACAGGCGTCGAGAGGGCGAACTGGACCCAGATCGAGACCTGCGGCGGCACGAGATCGTGCAGGCCGAGGCCGGGAACGTGGCTGCCCATCTCCAGGATGAACACCGGCAGGGTCAGCGCGAGGCCGATCCAGAAGCGCCGGGTCATGTCGGCGAGCTCGTGGTTCGGTGCGGCCTCGGCGGTCGTCTCGACGGGTTCGAGCGCCATGCCGCAAATCGGGCAAGCGCCGGGGCCGATCTGGCGGATCTGCGGGTGCATCGGGCAGGTGTAAATGGCGCCGGGTTTAATGGGTTCCGGAGCCGAGGCCTTTGGTTTCAAATAGCTGTCCGGCGCGGCTACGAACTTGGTCCGGCAACCAGCCGAGCAGAAATGATACGTCGTGCAGCCATGCGCGAAGCGGTGCGCCGTGGTTCCGGGGTTCACCTTCATGCCGCAAACCGGGTCGATGGCCAGATCGGCAGCATTTGGTGCCGTGGCGATCGC
>JANXVC010000487.1 GCA_025351925.1 Rhodospirillales bacterium
TGACACATGCGCTGGCGATCCTGCTGCTCTCCGCGCCCGCTCAGGCGGCCGGGCTGTACGAGGCCAGCGCCATCACCACCGGCATGGACCAGCGCAGCCGCCCCGCCGGCCTCGCCGCCTGCCTCGCCCAGGTCATGGCCAAGGTCTCCGGCAACCCGGCCCTGCTCGACGACCCGCGCATCGCCGCACTCGGCCCCGTCGCACCCGGCCTGCTCGCCGGCCTCGCCTACCTCGACCGCATGTCGGACGAGCCGAAACACGACGAACAGGGCACCCGCGACCGCCCCTACGACCTCATCGCCCGCTTCGAACCGCCCGGCATCGACGCGGCTCTGCTCGGCCTCGGCGAAATCCCCTGGCTCGTCAACCGCGACCGCCCCAACGTCCTCGCCGACATCACGATCGCCTTCCGCGGCGGCGCCGCCACGACCCTGCGCGCCGACACCGACGCCGATGAGCGCCACCGCGCCGCCCTGCTCGCCGCCGCCGACCACTTCGGCATTCCGCTGCTGCTCCGTGCCGCCGACGGCCCCGCGCCGGTCGCCGCCGTCACCCTGCACGGCAATATGGAGTGGCGCGACGCCGCCGCATGGACAGGCGCCTGGACCCTGACCTGGCAGGGCCAGCGTCACGCCTGGACGATCAGCGGCGTGAGCTTCGACGAGGCCTACCGCAGCGCCATCGCCGGCACCGCCGCCGTGCTGTCGGGCCACAACGCGGCCAAATAGCCGGTGGGAAGGGTGCCGGGCTACGCGCTGACGCGCTCGATTGCGCTCAGGATCGCGTGCAGCCCATACGGCTTCAGCACCATCGCGCAGCGCGGCTGCAGCCCGAGGATGCCGGCATTGCACTCCGGCCGCCCGGTCACGACGACGATCGGCAAATCCGGATTCTGCGTCCGCGCGTGCGCCGCCACCGCCAGCCCGTCCAGCCGGCCCGGCATGTGCACGTCGGTCAGCAGCAGGTCGAACCGGTCCGGCCGGTCGATCAGCCCGGCCGCCTCGTCGCCGCAGGCCGCCTCGGTCACGTCAAACCCCTCGCTCGACAGCACCTCGCACAGCACCGAGCGCACGAACTCCTCGTCCTCGACGATCAGCACCCGCCGCCCCATCCCGAACGTTCCTGATTCCATGGCTGGGATTTGTGGAACAAACACCGTGGGCTGCCTAGCCGCCGGCAAGTCACAACTCTGCGAAAACGCACGCAGCATGAGACGATCCCAAAAGGAGCGCCGGCGTGTATTGCCTAAACCGGCCACAAGACCCGTCTCACCCCCCGGTCAATTCCTCGGGACCGCAAGAATCCGGCCCCAGGATTACGCCCAGGGCCGGTCAGCATTACACGAAGTTGCTCGTTGACACGCTGCTCAGCCCGCCGAACGTGATGCGCGTATTGTCCGACAGCACGATCGTGTTGGACGACCCCGCCGCCGCAACCGCCCGCGCCGCCTCGCCCGCCGCATAGCCCTGCAGCGCCAGCTTGTCCGCCGGGTTGGTGTCAAAGCCGTTCACCAGCACATTGCCGCCGGAACGTCCGTTGACGATCGCGATCAGGTCCGCCCCAAGCCCGCCAGCCACCGTCGAGTTGCCGCTGCCGGCGAATATGGTGTCGTTGCCGACGCCGCCGCCGATCAGCGCGTTGCCCTTGCCGGTGAAGTAGTAGTTGCCGCCGGTCGCACCCGCGCCCGACAGCGTCTCGTTCCCCGCACCCGCCGCCAGCAGCGACGTGCCGCTGCCGCGCGCGAACAGGATGTCGCCCTCGCCGCCGCCGAACAATGTCGTGCCGACGGACCCGTTGCCGGCGACCAGCCGGTTATTGCCCGCCGAGCCGCCAGCGATCAGCCCGCCGCCCGTGCCCGCGAACACCGTGTCGCTGCCGGTGCCGGCCAGCACCGTCACCTTCCCAGTGCCGCCCACGAAGTACAGGCTCTTGCTGCCCTCCACCATGAACGCCGACCCGGCGCCGCCGAATACCGTGTCAACGTCGTTGCCGCCGCCGCCCTGGATCGTGTCGTCGCCGTTGGAATAGACCAGGTTGCTGCCGGTGCCGGTGTTCATCAGGTTCCGGCCCGCGCCGGCCGAAATCGTGTTGTCCCCGGTCCCCGCATAGACCGTATCGTTGCCGGTCCCCGTGATGAAGGTGAACGCGCCGCCGCCCGACGTCGGCGTGCCCATCAGGTTGTTGCCGTCGCCGGTCACCACCGTGCCGGTGCCGCCGCCCGTGTAGAACGTCAGGTTGCCGTTATCGCCGACAATCTGCTGATTCTGCCCGCCCGCGCCGACCACCGAGACCGCGCCGCCCCCCGTCAGCGCCATCACGCGCTCCGCCGCCTGCAGCACAATCGTCGTGTTCACCGCCGACGAGACATAGAAGCCCGTTCCGGTCGCCGGGTTGATGTTGTTCGACCGCGTGAGATAGCCGCTCCTCAGCGCCGCGTCGATTTGATCCGTGACGCTTTTTGCCAGGCCGTTCCGATCGTTGCTGCCTGCGTTGAGCGTGACTTGTGTGCCTGTGCCGCCAGAAATGGTCGCCATTAAAGTCACTCCTGAGATGCTATCCATCCCGAACTAGCCCAATCGATGCTTTTCATCAATAGAGAATCAAGCAAAACGAACCAAATCATCATACGATTTATTGGAAGTGTGACTATACATCGTAAGCAAGCTAAGTCACGTAGTATCAAAAAAATCTCATTGCAAAAATCATCACAGCAACATAGCATTTCATCAAAATACGAGATTTTCGTTCCGATATTGGTAGTTTCGTTCTAATTATCGTCACGAATCACGAAATCACGCCGCAGGCCCGCCCGCCGCAGCCTCCCGCACCGCCGCGGCACCATGCACCCGCTCCAGCCGACGCACCGTGAAGTGCGCCCGCGCCAGGCCCTCATACTCCGCAAGAAACCCTGAGTTGATCGCCGCACCTAGAATTGCGCCCGCAACCGGCACCGCCTGCGCCGCCAGCTTCTGCCCCAGCTGCACCCCATACCGGCCCGCAACCTCCGCCAGCAGCCGCATCAGCGGACCGCCCTGCAGCAGCAGACGCGTCGAGAAATAACCGCTCCCGGCGTCAGCATCCTCGCCCGGCACCCCAGCCCGCAGCGCAAACACCTCCAGGCACGCCCGCCGCGCGTCCAGCTGCAGCAGGTCTTCACCCTCCTCCTGCGCGATCCGCGCAATCCGCCGCATGATCGCAAGCGTCGTCACCGCCGCGTCCGGCGCAAACCCCGCCAGCCCCGCCGCACCCCCCGCCGCACCGGACGCCGCCACCAGCAGCCGGGTCCGCCCGCCGCCGGTTCGCACCCCAACGTGGCGCGTCCCAACCTGACGCGCACCCCCGGCGCCGTCGCGCACCCCCACCACCGCCACCTCGAACGCCTGCACCAAAGCCGCCTGCGCCAGCCGCCCCAGCCGGTCCTGCATCCCAGCCGCTCGCAGCGCACCCGGCAGCGCCATCGCCCCCAACCTCCCGGCGACCAACCGCCCGACGCCCCCCAGCGCGTTCCCCGCCGCCCCCGCCAGCCACGGCACCAGCCCCGGCCCACGCTCCAGCCGCGCCATCGCCTGCCGCAGCTCGCGAAGCGCCTCCTCCGGCAACCCCTGTGCGCCGCGGCCCGTAATCTCCAGTCCAGTCATCGACCCAACCCCCTCTGCTACAAACCCGCAACGCGCGGCCTCGCTCTCCGGTTGTAAAACACCGCTTGACCTCCGCCCTGTAGGAAAACTAGCTTACGTAACGAACAAATAGGGAACATAGATGCCCCACCCCCTCCCCCGCATCAGCAGCACCGCTCAACACCCTGTTTTGCAATCTTTTACCCCAAGGCCGCCCATCTACGTCGTCCGCGGCCGGCGCGGCCCAAACGACCGCCCCGCTTTACCGCCCGGCAGCCCAGAAAGCTGGGGCGCCATCACCGACCACACCCTCCTCGACCAAGCCGAATACCCGTTCCCAATCTTCCCACCGTGTCGCACGTGAGTGCGACAGCGGTCGCCGTGTCGCACGTGAGTGCGGCAGCAGCCGCCATAACGCCAGGCCGCGCCGTCATCGGCCGCCACCCCCTCGATCCCGACGGGCCGCATCGCGCCGCACCGCTGCTCGGCCGCCTCGTCGCATCCGGCCTGCTCGGCCGCAGCGAGGCGCTCGACGCCCTGCTCAGCACCCCGGACGACGGCCGCGTCGCCCGCTCCGGCCTGCAGGCCCGGCTGACCCACGCGCTCGACGACGCCACCCGCGCGCACGAACGCCGCCGCGCCGGCACCGAGCGTCAGGTCTGCCGGGCCATCGCGGCGCCGCTGCTCGCCCGGATGCCGCGCGCTGACCTGCTCGCCGCCGCCGACGCCGCCGATCCGGAGGAAAACCTCCTCCCGCGCGAGCGCCGCGCCTTGGTCAAGGCCGAGGTCGCCTGGGCGCTCCGCACCGGCGCCTTGTCGCAGAAGCGCTGACCGG
This sequence comes from Rhodospirillales bacterium, assembly GCA_025351925.1. Lineage (GTDB taxonomy): Bacteria > Pseudomonadota > Alphaproteobacteria > Acetobacterales > Acetobacteraceae > CAHJXG01. The sequence goes on from JANXVC010000487.1 coordinate 4,453, forward strand.
TTTGGACGCCACCTGGGACGCCTACGCCCGCCTTTCGGCCGACGCCGCGCCCGGCCCGCAGCTGCTCGCCCGCCCGGCGCCGCTCCCACTCCCAGAAGCCATCCCGCCGCGCGAATGGCTGCTCGGCACCCGCCTCATCCGCCGCTTCGTCAGCCTGCTCATCGCACCCGGCGGCGTCGGCAAGTCCGCACTCGCCTTGGCCTCCGCCACCAGCCTCGCCACCGGCCGCAACCTGCTGGACGAGCACGTCCACCACAGCGTCCCCGCCTGGTTCATGAACCTCGAAGACCCCGCCGACGAGCTGCACCGTCGTCTCGCCGCCCTCATGCGCCTGCACGCCATCGCGGATAGCGAGCTGCACGGCCGCCTGTTCCTGCACCATGGCCGCGACCGCCGCCTGCACCTCGCCGAAAGCACGGCGTTCGGCATCATCGGCTTCCCCGACCAGGACGCCGTGCTGGCGCAGGCCCGCGCCAACGGCATCGGCCTGATCGTCGTTGATCCCTTCGTGAAATCTCACGCCATCGACGAGAACAGCAACGTCCAAATGGACGCCGCCGCCACCGCCTGGTCCGAGATCGCCGAGCAGGCCGGCGCCGCCGTCATGCTCGTCCACCACACCCGCAAATCCGGGCCCGGCGGTCCCGAAACCGGCGCCGAGGCCGCCCGCGGCGCCAAGTCCCTCACCGACGCCGCCCGCAGCGCCAGCGTCCTGTCCCCCATGTCCGCCGCCGAGGCCGAGCAGCTCGGCGTCCCAGCCCTCGAACGCTGGCGTCACAGCCGACTCGACGACGCGAAGGCCAACCTCGCCCCGCTCGCCGCCGCCCGCTGGTTCCGCATGGCGACGGTCGCCCTCGGCAACGCGACGCCATCCTACCCGCACGGCGACCAGGTCGCGGCGATCGAGCCCTGGCGCCCCATCAGCCCCTGGGCCGCCCACACCCCAGCCGAGCTGAACCGCGTGCTGGACCTGCTGGCCGCCGGGCCGGGCCTCGGCTTCCTCTATGCGCCGAACCGGCGAGGCCGCGTGCAGTCTCGCTGGGCCGGCGACGTGCTGATGCAGCGCTTGGGCGTCAACGAGGCGCAGGCCGCCCTCATGGTCGAGACCTGGCTCAAGACCGGCCTGCTCGTCCTCAAGAACTACCGCGACAACGACCAGCGCCGCTGGCGCACCGGCGTCGCGGTGGATGACCGTCGCCGCCCGACCACGGCTGAACCCAATCAGGAGACCAACCGATGACCCTCGTAAATGCCCCCCAGATCAACACGCGGCTTGATGCACCACTTGATGCAGGCAGCGCCTCCCAGCCTAAACGAATTGATGCGCGTCTTGATGCAGCGCGGCGGAGCCAGGCGCCTGGTGCGTCAATTCCCCCGGTGAAACCGGGGGGAATTGATGCACCCTGCGCCGTGCGGCCTGGGTTTTGGGTGGGAATTGATGCGCGACCTGATGCACGAATTGATGCAGGCCAGCGCACCCGAATTGATGCGCGACTTGATGCGCCAATTGATGCACACCCACGCAACGCACCCAACCCCCACACCCCGGACGGCGCCCGCGCCACCGCCGAGTTCGTCCTTGCCGCGCTGGAGGAGGCCGGCCTGACCCTGCTCGCCCTCCCGCAAACCGGCCCCTCGACCCGCCTGCGCCAGGGCGGCCTCGAATGGGTGCGCGACGCCTGCGCATACCCGCCCGACCGCACCCAAATCCGCCCAGCCGTGCCGAGCGCCGCCGCCATCGACCGCATGGACCGCGTGCTGGCCTGGATCCCCCGCATCCCCGCCGACAAGTTCGTGCTGCGCCGTGTCGTCGGCGCCCGCTGCCTCGTCTCCCCCATCAACGGCCGGCATCTATTCAGCTGGCGCCGCCTCGGTACCGCGATCGGCGCCGACCACAAGGCGGTGCAGCGCTGGCACGCCCAAGGCATCGACCTGATCGTCGCGGCCCTCAATGCCCGCTGAATTTCGTCCTGTCTCAATCGCGCCCCCGCTTCAATTACGCCTACGCAGCAGGCCGAAGCCCAGCAGTCCCATGCTCAGCAGCATGACGCTCGCCGGCTCCGGCACCGGCGTGATGCTGTCGAGATAGGCGACCAGGTTCGGCGCGTAGGTGTTCTTGAATGCACCGGGGTTATAGCTGCCGAGGTAGTAGTCCAGCGGGATGCTCGAATAATAAACGTGGCCGATGCCGTCCTGGAAGGAGAACGCCACCGCCTGGTTGGCAGTGCCGGTGCCCAGCAGCGTCGTCGCGCCATAGGGCAGCGTGCCGATGTCGGCGTATCCGTGGTCCGACGAGTTGCCGCCGTCCAGCGTCGAGTTGTCGATCACGCCGCCGGGCCCATTGGTCAACAGGGTGCCGGACGTCACGACATCGATATTCGAGGAAGGACTACGCACAAAGCCGATGCCCGACGCACCCGGCACCGCCGCGGCGGCATAGGTGACGTTCCGGTCGTTGTAAGCGAAGGTGCCGCCGCTGGCGACGAAGCTCGCGATACCGGCGGCGTAGGTGCCCAGCGCCGAAGTCTGCGCGCTGTTGTTGGCGTTCAGCACCCAAAGCACGTTGATCCCCGTAAGGCTCCCCGCACTGAGGTTGCGCAGGATGGACGCCGTGTCGCCCTGCGCCCTGATCAGCGAAAGCGACGCAGCGCTGGCGTCACCATACACGCCATAGACGGTGGCCGACGCTGGCGTGCCCAGGATGAGGGCAGGGACAGCGACGGCGGCTGCGAGCAGCAATGCTTTGAAATTCATAACGCCTACCAAGTTGTTACAGTAACAACCGGATAGCAATTTCGATGCCATTGCGCATTAATGAGATGGATCAACCGGTTGGCTCGCCGGGCATTCCTGTAAACATCAGAAGTGTAAAATATTTCGCACATAAAGCCGATTATGTCGCAAAATGTTTAACAGACGGTTAAGCGGCCTCTCGCGTGTTTTGGCTCAGTCCTAATCGCTCACCTCACCCGGAAACGCCGCCAAACCAGCCTCAGCGCGGCACCACAGCCCCCGACTGCCGCAGCCGGCCCGTCATCACCAGCGCACCCACCCCCGAAAGCAGCAGCGCCGCCGTCCAGCGCGTGTTCGGCGCGGCCCCATCGACCCCGCCGCCCGCAAGGACCACGAACAGCAGCGTCACCACCAGCAGCGCCCCGCGCCCGCGTCCGCCGCGCCGGGCCACCGCCACCGCCAGGACCGCAAACGTCGCGAACAGCCCGATCGCCAGCGCCCGCACCATGTCCAGCGCCAGCACCGAGAGATCCTCCACCGCCTCGCTGATCCGCCAGGCCAGCACGTGCAGCGTATCAATCAGCCGGAACACGAACCGGTCGGGCCCCACCAGATACACCAGGGCGGCCAGCCCCAGGCCCACCGCCCAAGCCAGCCAGATCGGATCACGTCGTTGCATGGAAGCCTCAAATCAGCGGGTTGATAAACCGGGCCGCAGCAGCGCCCGGCGCGCCGCGTCATGTAGGCACCCGCAAGCCGCCAACCAAGCGCCCGCTAAATCATCCCCCGCGACCGCAGCGTCGCCTATATCATCCCTTTCACGCCCGCCACCAGACGGTCCACCGCGCGCCGGGCCGCCGGCACCATTCCGGCGAAATCGGCGAACCCGTGCACCAGCCCGTCCTCCTCAATCAGCTCGACCCGACGCCCCGCCGCCCGCAGCGCCGCCGCATACGCCGTGCCCTGGTCCCGCAGCGGATCGAACCCCGCCACCGCAATCAGCGCCGGCGCCGCCCGCGTCAGGTCCGCCCGGATCGGCGACAACCGCGCGTCGTCCGGGTCCGCACCCGGCGGCAGCAACGCCGCAGCGCACGCCTGCATCCCCTCCGCCGTGAGCAGATAGCCCTCGGCAAAGGTGTCAAGGCTCGGATACCGGCCCGCCGATTCCAGCATATCGACAACGGGATAGATCAGAACTTGTCCGTCAATGCTGTCGCCGGCATCGCGCGCCAGCGCCGCCGCGAGGTTCGCCCCAGCACTATCGCCGGCGACCAGCAACGGACCGCTCCCCGCATGCCGTCGCTGCACCCACTCCAGCGCCGCCGCCGCGTCGTCATGCGCGGCCGGAAACGGATGCTCCGGCGCCAGGCGATACCCGGCCGAGATCACCCGCAACCCAGTGCCCGCCGCGAGCCGCCGGCAAACCCCCTCGCGCGCCGCCGTGCTGCCCATGATGAAGCCGCCGCCATGGAAATACAGCAGCGTCCCCCGCGGCGTACCCGTCGCGCGCGGCGCATACTCGCGCGCCATCGGCAGCCCGGGAATCTTCAGCGGCACGGCCGTGACACCGGGATCGGCGCGCAGCCCCGTCAGCTCGAGCAGCGCCGCGTATTCGGTGCGCAGGCGCTTGATATCCTGCTGCTTCGGCGGGAGCGTCCGCACGAAGCGCACCAGGGCCGACATCGTCGGGTCCATCGTCTTGCCATCCGCGACCAGGCTTCCGCCCGTCACCGCGCCGAACGCCAGCCCGGCCCGCATCCCGGCCCGTCGCCAAAACCGCTTCTGTTCCATACTCCTGCAACTTGCCCCGGGACCGCCGGTTGCAACCCGCCCTGTGATGTCAAGGGTTCTACCGTGGCGCTCGGCTCACGACGGCGCGGCGGGACATCTGGCACGCCGCGGACAGTAACACGGAATGCTTGCGAAAAGATTAACGCGCGCCAGACCTTCGCGGCTCCTCGATCGACAATGCTCTGTGTTTGGCTCGCGTGCGTACGTACAACCTATGCCCGGCGGCGCAGCAAACCCAGCCCCAGCAGGCTCGCGCCCAACAGCGCCAGCGACGCCGGCTCCGGCACATCGACCCCGGCCAGGTCGTAGGTGTAGGTGATCGACATCAACGCCCGCGCCCCCGTCGTCTGCACGAGATCAAGGCTTTGGCCGACATTGTCCGTATTTGTATTGATCGCGGTCACGAGCGGGAACAGCAGGACGCCAGTGCCGACATAAGGGTCAAGACTGGTCGTCAGTCCCGCGCTCGAATCGGCCGAGGTGTTCACCAGAGTGTCCTGACCAAATCCGATGGACTGGCCCGGCGTCACATCCTGCCCGATGAGCGAGACGAGAAGCGGCGATGCGTCAAGCAAGGAGGGGCTGGCGGCGCCGCCCGGAACCGCCGTGCCGGGCGCCAGGACGCGGATCGTGAGCGACACGTCGTAAAAGGTGTTCGTGAAGGGTGTCGTGCCGCTATTTGTCAAGCTGCCGGACGAGTTGACGGTGCCGGTCAACGCGAAGCTGACGCCCGTCAACGTCCCCTGGGCCGCGTCGAACTGCGGCAGCGTCACGCTCTGCGCGGTGCCGTCCCAGTTGGTCGGCGAGTAGCTCGGCGGTTGCGACGAGTCTGAACCGGTGCCCGGATAGGACTGACTGAACGTCACCGAAGCCGCCTGAGCCGCGACGGAGGTGAAGCCAAGCGCGGACGCGACCGCCAGACCGATGAGACCACGCATAAGACGCTCCTGACCATTTTGCCGCTGCTGGCCCCGACGGTTCGTTACGGCGCCGATAGGCTCTCTATTCAAGCGCCATGCCAAGACGTCAAACCATTGATTTTACCAGGCTTTATCGCAACCCCACGAGTGCGAGTGTCGGTAATATTTACACCTGGCACCTCGAAAGGCGCGGCAATCAGCTATGGCCGGGACAACGCTGCTGGATGCCGTTCGGCAAACCCTGGACGCTGAAAACTGCAAGCCGATGCGGTTGTAAAACAAACTTTACAAACGGTTAGGCCGCGTCGCATTGGGCAAACTCTGGTCCCAAAATATAGTCATGGCATTCTACTCATGGTTGTGTTACCTCTTGCGTTATGAAAGGCATCGTGTCTCAAATGGCTGCACAGTCGGTCCCCCCTGGCCAGCCATGCCCGCGCCTCTTATGCTGCAGCGTAATGGCCCGCTGAGGCCATGCGGAGGGACCGATCCAAACCATGGCCAGCGTGTCGATACGGAGCGTCACCAAGGCGTTCGGCGCAACGCAGATTCTGCACGGCGTCAGCATCGAGATCGCCGACGGGGAGTTCGCCGTGCTGGTGGGGCCCTCCGGATGCGGCAAGAGCACCCTGCTGCGCATGATCGCCGGCCTGGAGGAGATCGACGGCGGAGAGGTCGCGATCGGCGGGCGCGTCGTCAATAAAGTGCCGCCTAAACAACGCGATATCGCCATGGTGTTCCAAAACTACGCGCTGTATCCGCACATGACGGTGCGCGACAACATGGCATTCAGCCTCAAGCTCGCCCGTGCGCCGCAGGCCGCGATGGATCAGCGGGTGAACCGCGCCGCGTCGATCCTCGGCCTCGATGGCCTGCTGGACCGCTATCCGCGACAGCTCTCGGGCGGCCAGCGTCAGCGTGTGGCCATGGGCCGCGCCATCGTGCGCGACCCGCAGGTGTTCTTGTTCGATGAGCCGCTGTCGAACCTTGACGCCAAGCTAAGGGTACAGACCCGCGCCGAGCTGAAGGACCTGCACCAGCGGCTGCGCACCACCACCGTCTATGTCACCCACGACCAGATCGAGGCGATGACGATGGCCGACCGCATCGTCGTGATGAACGGCGGCCGGGTCGAGCAGGCCGGCTCACCGCTTGAACTCTACGACCATCCCGCCAACCGCTTCGTCGCCGGCTTCATCGGCAGCCCCGCGATGAACTTCCTGCCCGGCACCGTCGAGGCCGGCGGCTTCCGCGCCGAGGGCGGCAGCCTATGGCCGTTGCCCGTCGCCAGACATGACCTCGGCCGTCCCGCGGTCTATGGCGTCCGTCCCGAGCACCTGCAGCTCGCCGCCAATGACGGCGACGGCGTGCCGCTGCTGGTCCAGGTCGTCGAGCCCACCGGCAGCGAGACCCAGGTGCACGGTCGGCTCGGCCCGCAGCCCGGCGCATTGCCCGTCATGGGCGCCTTCCGCGAACGCGTCGCCGCCCGCCCCGGCGAGCCCATCACCGTCACCGCCGACCCCGCGCTGGTCCACCTGTTCGACCGCGACACCGGCGTGCGCGTCGTTGCTTAGAGCTTTGTTTCAACGAGCATCTTTGTCCAATCGAAAGAGCAGATCGATCGGACGATGCTCTTACTCATTGATCCCATGAGGAGAGTTTAAGCATGCATGACATCACCCGCCGCAACCTGGGCGTCGGCGCCGGTGCTTTTGCCGCAGCCGGGCTGCTGGGCCGCAACGCTCGCGCCGCCATCCCGGCCGCCGACGTGCCGCCGCTCAACCTGCCGATCGAGAAGAACGCGAGCCTGCGCATCCTGCGCCCCGCCAAGTTCGTCGAGCCGGACGAGGTGATTTTCCGCGAGAACACCAAGCGTTTCGCCGAGGCGATGGGCGTGCAGGTGCGCATCGACTTCTCCGGCTGGGAGGACCTGCGGCCGCAGACCGCGGTGACGGCCAACACCGGCGCCGGGCCGGACGTGGTGGTGGGCTGGACCGACGACCCGCATCTCTATGCGGACAAGCTGATCGACCTCACTGATGTCGCGGAGTACTTGGGCAAGAAGTACGGCGGCTGGTATCCGCTGGCTGAGAGATACGGCAAGAAGTTCGGCACCAATCAGTGGATCGCGATCCCGCTGGGCGCCAGCGGCGGTCCGGCGCTGTATCGCGAGAGTTGGATCAAGGAGGTGGGCTTCGACAAGTTCCCCGACAAGACCGACGGGCTGCTGGACCTGTGCCGCAAGCTGAAGAAGTTGGGGCACCCCGCCGGCTTCGCGCTGGGGCATGCGGTGGGCGACGCCAGCGCCTATTGCCATTGGCTGGTCTGGGCGCACGGCGGCGCGATGGTGGACGAGCAGGGCCACGTCACCATCAACAGCAAGGCGACGGTCGAGGCGCTGAAATACGGCAAGGCGCTGTACGAGACGTTCATCCCCGGCACCAACTCCTGGCTCGATCCCAGCAACAACAAAGCGATGCTGGCCGGCGAGCTGAGCGTGACGCAGAACGGCGTGTCGCTGTACTACTCGGCGAAGAACAGTCCGGACCCCAAGATCGCCGCGATCGGCGCGGACATGAACCACGCCTACATGCCGATCGGCCCCGCTGGCGTGGTGACGCAGGGCGCGTTGGCGATCAACGCGATGGCGTTCAAGCACACCAAGTTTCCTAACGCGGCCAAGGCCTACCTCGCCTACATGATGGAGTCCGAGCAGTACGACCCCTGGATGGCCGGCAGCTTCGGCTATTGGGGGCAACCGCTCCGCGCCTATGAGAACAGCGCCATCTGGAGCGGTGATCCGAAGATCCGCATCTATAAGGACACGATGAAGGAGAGCCGCTGGTATGCCTGGCCCGGCGCCATCACCGAGCAGTCCGGCGCGGTCATGGCGGATTACGTAATGGTCGATATGGTCGCCTCCGCCAGCACCGGGGACAACACGCCGGAGGACGCGGCCAAGGAGGCGGAGCGCCGGGCCAAACGCTACTACAGGTCCTGACCGGCGCGCCGCAGCAAGGCGTCCAGCCGGTCGGCGGCGATATCCCAGGTGAAGTCGCGCGCCACCATCGCACGCGCGGCGTCGCCCAGCCGCCGTCGGGTCGCGCTGTCCAGCAGCAGCGCGATGACCGCACCCGCCATGCCAACCGCCGCCGCCTGCACCAGCGCCGCATGGCCCGGCGGCAGCGCCAAGCCGTTCATCGCGAGCGGCGTCAGCACCACCGGCCGCGCGCAGGCCCAGGCCTCCAGCACCTTGTTCTTCAGCCCCACCCCGGTCCGCATCGGCGCGATCGCGACCCAAGCGGCCTGCAGTTCCCTTGACATATCAACGACATCCGCGCGGACCTCCACGCCGTTCTTCCCGTCCAGCGCCCGAATCGCGGCCACGGGACGACGCCCGGCAATCACCCATCGCGCGTCCGGCATCGCCCGGCGGACCCGCGGCCAGATGTCGGCAGCGGCAAAAGCCACCGCATCGACGTTGGGCGGATAGTCCAGCGTGCCGGCGAACACGACGGTCGGCGCCGCGTGCTCCACCCCCGGCGCGTCCGGCAACGCGACGCCGTTCGGCACCAAATGCACCACCCGTCCCCCCAGCCGCGCCATCCACGCCGTGTCCGCCTCGCCCACGCACGCGGTCGCCGCAAACCCGCGGACGGCGCGGCGCGCATACACGGCAGCGATCACGGCCTCTCGCGCCTGGCGCCCCCGATCCCAGCCGCGGGCGGTCCGGACGTTGCCAGCGAACTCCCGCGGATTGCAGTCGATCATGTCGAGGATCGCCGGCGTCCGGCCCACCGCAAGCCAAGCGCTCTCGGCCCCGGGCCAAATCAGCGCACGATCTGGCTGGGCTGTCCGCAAAACGTCACCGATCGCCGCCGCCAACGGCCGGTTGTCGAACCGCCAGGGATACGTCAGCCCCGGCCCGGTCAGCGCGAGCGGCACATGCCGTGCCACCCCGGGCAGCGCCTCACCCGCCGGACCCGCCGGCGCCAGCAGCGTGATGTCCCATTTCTCGGCCAAGCCCTGCAGCACATTCGCCACACGCAGCGAGTAGCCGTCCCGAACCGGCCAGGGCGGCAGCGTGGAGACAGCAAACAGGCGCGGCATCGCTCATTTCTATCCCGAATCGGCTTGTAAGTGCAAAGTTTCGCGTGCAAAGTGGCGCATACAAGGCCGGGCGGCAAAGCCCGGTGGCGCTGCGCCCGCAGCCCGCGCATACTCCCTCCAACAAAACGCGACGGGGAGACAATGAGCGAGAACGTGATTCTGCCGGGCACGACCCTGGCACAGCCGGCAGCGGAGGCGCATCCCTGGCGCTGGTCGCCGCCGCGCAACACCTGGCTGGTCCGGCTATTCGACTACCGCCCATTCCTGGCGGCGCTCTGCCTGTTCCCCGCCGCGGCGCTGCTGCTAGTGTTCCTCACCTACCCGCTCGGCCTCGGCATGTGGCTCGCCTTTACCGACACGCGGATCGGCCGCGCCGGCGTCTATGTCGGGCTGGAGAACTTCGAGAGCCTCTGGCACGACCGCATCTTCTGGCTGGCCGTCACCAACACCCTGTTCTACACGGCGGTCGCAACGGTCGGGAAGTTCGGCCTCGGCCTGTGGCTCGCGTTGTTGCTGAACAACAATATCCCCTTCAAGTCGCTGATCCGCGCCATCGTCCTCGTGCCGTGGATCGTCCCCACCGTCCTGTCGGCGATCGCGTTCTGGTGGATATACGACCCGCAATTCTCCATCATCTCCTACGTGCTGCGCAGCGCCGGGCTGATCGACGCCAACATCGATTTCCTCGGCAGCCCATGGAACGCCCGCCTCAGCCTGATCGCCGCCAACATCTGGCGCGGCATCCCGTTCGTCGCCATCAGCCTGCTGGCCGGCCTGCAAACCATCTCGCCATCTCTGTACGAAGCGGCGATGCTCGACGGCGCAACCCCTTGGCAACGCTTCATCAACGTCACGCTACCGATGCTGATGCCGGTGCTCTCGGTCGTGCTCACCTTCTCCGTCCTGTTCACCTTCACCGACTTTCAGCTCGTCTATGCCATCACCCGCGGCGGCCCGGTCAACTCGACGCACCTCATGGCGACGCTCGCCTTCCAGCGCGGCATCCCCGGCGGCCAGCTGGGCGAGGGCGCCGCCATCGCCGTCGCGATGATCCCGTTCCTGGTCGCGGCGACACTCATCAGCTATTTCGGCCTTGCCCGGCGCAAGTGGCAGCAGGGTGAAAGCAATGACTGAGGCCGCCGCCGTAAAACCAATCGTCGAACGCCAAGGCGCGCTGTCATGGGACAGCATCCCGCGCCGCATCGTGACCGTCTATGTCCCATTGCTGCTGTTCATCATCGTGCTGCTGTTCCCGTTCTACTGGATGGCCATCACGACGTTCAAACCAAACAACGAGCTCTATAACTACAAGGATTATAATCCGTTCTGGGTCCATTCACCTACACTACAGAATGTCAAGAAGCTGCTGTTCGACACCGACTATCCGCAGTGGCTGATGACCACCATGGGCATCGCCGCCGCCGCTACCTGCATCAGCATCTTCGCCAGCGTGCTCGCCGCCTATGCCATCCAGCGCCTGCGGTTCCACGGCAGCAACTGGGTGGGGCTGTCGATCTACTTGGCCTATCTCGTGCCGCCCAGCATCCTGTTCATCCCGCTGGCGACGATGGTGTTCAAGCTCGGCCTGTTCGATAGCCCGCTCGCCCTGATACTGACCTACCCGACCTTCCTGATCCCGTTCTGCACCTGGCTGCTGATCGGCTACTTCAAGTCGATCCCCTACGAACTGGAGGAGTGCGCCCTGATCGACGGCGCAACCCGGCTGCAGATCCTGCGCCGCATCACCCTGCCGCTTGCCGTGCCCGGCCTCATCAGCGCCGGCATCTTCGCCTTCACCCTGAGCTGGAACGAGTTCATCTACGCGCTCGCCTTTATCCAGTCCTCCGAGAAGAAAACCGTTCCCGTCGCAGTCTTAACCCAGTTGGTACAGGGCGACGACTACCAATGGGGTGCGCTGATGGCAGGCGCGCTGTTCGGCTCGATCCCGGTGGCGCTGCTCTATTCGTTCTTCGTTGAATACTATGTCAGCTCGCTGACCGGGGCCGTAAAGGAGTGAGGTCCCAGCCATCCACTTCACCAAAAAAATCTTGCAAACCATCCCGCGATCGGATATACGTCACGTACATCCAAGAGGGGACCGCAACCATGGCCCAAACCGCACTCTTCCAAACCAACCGCTCGCAAGCCGTCCGCCTGGCAAAGGACGTGGCTTTCCCCCCCGGCATCCGTGAGGTGTCGGTGCTGCGCGACGGCAACCGCCGGGTGATCGTGCCTGCGGACGCGACATGGGACGACTTCTTCGACGCGCCCGGCATCGATATCGAGCGCCACCAACCCCCAATGCAGGAGCGCGAAGCGTTTTAGCCTACCTGCTGGACACCAGTCTCTGCATCAATGTGCTGCGCGACCGTCCGCAGCACGTCCGGGCGCGGTTCAACACCGAGGCCAATGCCCTTTGCATCTCGACAGTCGTGCTGACCGAGCTGCTGGTCGGCGCGCACAAATTCGTCCGGCCCGCCGAGGCCCGGCGCGAAGTCGAGCGTTTCGCTGCCCGGCTCGAGGTCCTGCCCTTCGACGCGTCAGCCGCAGCGCACGCCGCCGAAATTCGCGCCACGCTCGAAAGCCAGGGCCAGGGCATCGGCGCCTACGACGTACTGATTGCCGGGCACGCGCGCAGCCGTGGCCTCGTGGTCGTCACTGGAAACCTTGGAGAGTTCCGCCGGGTGGACGGCCTGCGCTGCGAGGACTGGCTGGCCCCGCAAGCGGCTTGAGTTGAGGCCCACCGACAAGCCCGACGGGCCTCGCCCTATGTGGCCTTCACCTTAGGTCGCGCTCCGACCGGCTTGCCAATGCTGGCCGGAAGGTGCCTGACGTCCCTGTAGGCACGCAGAATGGCATTGACGCGGGTTTGCCAACCCCGTCCTGTCGAGCGGAAATATTCGATCACATCGGCGTCGAGGCGGATGCTGACCGGCACCTTCGGTATGCCAACCTGTCAACCCGAGAACAGGTCAGCCCCCGCCCCCGCTTGAGTTGCCCAACCGGCGTCGCCACTTACCCGAACGATGCAATGGAGCAAACCATGACGACTGAGACTGCGACCCTGGGCGGCGGCTGCTTCTGGTGCCTGGAACCAGTGTTCCTAAACCTGCGCGGCGTGCATGGCTCCGTCTCCGGCTATGCCGGCGGCACCGTGCCAAATCCCACATACGAGCAGGTCTGCGGCAAGCGCACTGGTCACGCCGAGGTGGTGCAGGTCAGCTTCGACCCCAGCCAGATCAGCTACGCCGACATCCTCCGCGTCTTCTTCACCCTGCATGACCCGACGACGCTGAACCAGCAGGGCGCCGACACCGGCCCGCAATACCGTTCGATCATCCTCACCCACTCCGACGCGCAGGCCGAGACCGCACGCGCCGTCAAGGCCGAGATCGACGCTGCCCACGTCTGGGACCGCCCGATCGTCACTGAGATCGTGCCGCTCACCCAGTTCTACCGGGCCGAGGACGAGCATCAGGACTACTACGCGCGCAATCCCTGGTCCGGCTATTGCCGCGCCGTCATCAATCCGAAGGTCGCGAAGCTGCGCAAGCTGTTCAGCGACCGGCTGAAGCAGCAAGCGGCTGAGTGACCGAACCTACCCGGGCTGGGCTGTGCGACGCATATCGCAGGCTCGGCCGCCTCGGTCTCATCCAGGGCAGCAGCGGCAATATCAGCGTGCGAACGCAGGACGGCATGCTGATATCGCCCAGCGGCACCACGCCTGACGGTATCGAGCCCACCCACTTGGTTGCCATGACGCTCGACCACGCAGTGCCGAAGGCCAGCAGCGAATGGGCACTGCACGCCGGGCTTTATCGCAGCAACCCGGCCATCGGCGCCGTCGTGCACACCCATGCCGACGCCTGCACCGCGCTGTCCTGCCTCGCCGAGCCGCTGCCGGCGTTCCACTACATGGTCGCAAGCTTCGGCGGCGGCGACGTGCGGTGCGCGCCCTATGCGACCTTCGGCACCCCGCGCCTCGCAGCGCTCGCGGTTGCGGCAATGCAGGACCGCTCGGCGTGCCTGCTGGCCAACCACGGCATGATCGCCACTGGTGCGACGCTGGACGACGCGCTGGCGGCCACGCTCCGCCTCGAAACTCTGGCGCGGCAATATCTGCTGGCCCGCTCGGCCGGCCCGCCTCGTCTGCTCACGCCCGAGCAGATGGCGGATGCCCGGACGCGCTACCTCACGTATTAGCCAAGCCGCGCGAACAGCAGGCTGAGTTCCTGCACCCCGGGCACCCCCGCCTTGCCCAACGCCGAGCGCACCTGCGCCTGTACCGTGCTGGCCGACACGCCGCGTCCGGCCGCGACTGCCGCCACATGCTGCCCGGCCGCCACGGCGATCGCCACATCCGCCTCCGCCCGCGTCAGCCCGAACAGCGCCGCCACCCGGCGCGGACTGGCCGGCACCTGGCTGAGATGCCGCAGCGTCACCAAAGCCTGGCCTGGAATGACCTCGCGCGCCTCGGCTGATTCCTCCTCCGGCCCGTCCGCCTCCGGTGAATCGGCCGTCAGGCTGCACACCCCGAGCGCCACCGCAGACCCGTCCGTGGCACGCATCAGCATGTCCCCGCCCACGCCTCCAGCCGCCGCGTCGTGCACCAATCCCTGCAGATGCTGCGTCGCCCTGGGGTCGAGCGTCTGCAGCGCGCCGCGACGGCCGCCGAGCTGCAGGCCGACGCTTGCGGCCAGACGATGTGCGGCCAGACGATGTGCGGCCGGATCGGCATAGACAATGCGGCCCCCAGCAGTGACCAGGATCACGCCGGTATCCGCGGCCTGCAGCGCCGCCGAGCTCGCCGCCTGCATGGCCTGCGCCGTCGCGAGCCGGGCCCGCATCTGCACCGCGCGACGCAGATGCACCTGTAATTGAGCCACCACGGCGCGCTCCGCCTCGGTCGCAGGCGGAGCCACGGTCCGCTCGGGCCGGCTGTATGGCGCCGGCTCGACCTCCAAAATTGCCTTTGATTTCAATGCGTGCCCGCCCCAGCCCGGCGCTGCGAGCGGCGCTGCGCCACCATTGTCAGCCACCACCACCAGCGACGGCGCCACCCCTCCCGCGGCCGTGACCTCGGCCCAGGCAGCGGGCCAAAGCGCCGGATCGAGCGCCGCCTCATACAGCCGAGACAAGAGGGGTTCGAGGTCTGACGTCACGGCCATCGGGTATCCTCACCGGCCTGCCCCTGGAGCATCCCAGGTAGCCCATAGGCACACGTTCTCGTGAAACCTTCAATTACTATCCTTGTTTAGCTGTGACCCGTGTCACCAATGTGGCAAAGAAGCCACGCTTATACCGCGAAAATTGCGCGTCCGATCATCGCAACGGTTGTGGGCACCACCGCGTTGCCGAGGGCCTGGATGCGGACCCGCCGATCGCCGTCCATTCGGGAGGAAACCCCATCAGCCACTCGGCGTAGCCCGGGTGCAGCCGCCCACCCACCGCGTCGTTCAGCTGGCAGGCGCGGGCCCGCGACCGCTGCCCCACGCTGCCATGCTTCCAATCCCGCGCCACCAGCGTCGGCAGCAACGGCTTGCGCCACCAGCCATAATCGGCTCCGCCGATGCGGCGCGCCGGCATGGACAGCACCCACCAGCAGCGGCCAGCAGGCGTAGCCCGCAGCCTCCAGCTCAGACAGGACCCGGTCCGCGCCCCGGCCTCGCAGGCCAGGAACGTTCTCAGCCACCACCCAGTCCGGTCGGCACTCCCGCACCAAGCGCGCCATGTGGGACCACAGGCCCGAACGCGCCCCCGCGATCCCCGCACCCCGGCCGGCAAGGCTGATGTCCTGGCACGGGAAGCCGCCGCAGATGAGGTCCGGCCGCGGCACCCCGTCTTCGCGCAGCCGGGCGGCGGACAGGGTGCGGATGTCGCCATAGATGGGCACGCCGGGCCAGTGCCGGGCGAGGACGCTGCGGGCGAACGGATCGGCCTCGCAGAACGCGGCCGTGCGCATGCCGGCCCAGTGCAGCCCGAGGCTGAACCCGCCAATGCCGCTGAACAGGTCAAGGACGGTAAACCCCTTATGGATGGAATGCATGCGCAATGGATCGAATTCTAGCCGGGTCAGGTCAAGGAATTCTTAACGGTTGCGCGGCTATCATTATGCCATGCGCGACGATGCGACTGAACCGAGCGGCCCCCGCCCCAAGTGGACGACATCAAGCGCCGCGCTGAACCATTTTCGGGGAACCACGACCATGCTAAACTGCCGTGCCCTTTTGAGCGCCGGCTGACGCTGCTGAGCCGCGGGCGGACGCGGCGGTCCGGGCGCGGTACCTGGCCCTCTCGGCCCGGCGCCGCGCCCGGCTTCAGCCGATCAGAGGTTGGTCGCGAGCACCGGGCCGGTCGCCGGCGCGTTGTCGAACGGCGTCTGGAACCCGGCGAAGTTCGAGATGTACTCCGACACGTGCGTGCCGTAGGCCTCGGTCGGGTCGTTCTGCCCGCCGGACGTGATGAACTGCTTGACCGCGTCGGGACCTAGCAGGCTGGTTCCCGCAAGCAGGCCAGCCGCGGTGATGTTGATACCGGCGATAGTCTGGCCGATGTATTGCGGCAGTCCATCAGCCACAACGGCGGGCCAGCCGACACTCGCCGACCATTCGCGCGCTGCCTGGTCCTGTACCGCGGGGTTATTCAGGAAGGACTGTTCGCTGGTGATGCCATTCTTGCCAGTAAAGGACGCATCGTTCCAATGACTGTCGCTCAGGGCGCCGTCGTTGGTGTAGTATCCGATGGCGATCAGCGATGCCTTGTCGAACTGATACGCGCCGAGGGCCGGGTAGCTGTTGCCGCTGCCTTGCTGGTAGTTCGGCGTCTGGGTGAAATCAAATCCGCCCCGGGTCTCACGCACGGCAAAGGCCTGAAAGTACTGGTCATAGGTCCCGGTCGAACCCTGCGTTACCGCACTCTGCGTAACGTTCAGGGCGGAGGTTGTGGCCGGTGAAGCAGCGGCATCAGCGACAAAGCTCATCGGGTCTGTCACGAGCTGCTGATCCAGTGTGTAGCTGCCGTTTTGATCGCTATTCATTGCAAATTGGTTTTGGTCGTCACCCATGCGTACGCGTTCCTTCGCTGCAATTGGTTATAAGAATATTGTCTTTCATATCGCGCTGGATTCGCTTTTGTTATGCGAGATCGAGCACAGGACTGTCGCGCCCCGCAGTTCCTTTATGGCCGTGAGTGCCCGGCGTCAAGCGCCACGGCACATCTTTGCTGTGTGCCACGCAGCATGGACCCGGCACGCATCCCAGGTCCCCAGCGCTTTGCCGTCGCGGCGCAGCCGCCCGATCGCGGCAGGCGGCCGGTCGCGAGGCGAGGTGCCCAGCGACCGGTCACTCCTATCTAACGCGGAAATCGCCAGTCGGGCGGGCCGCCGTGGTCGCTGTTATCTTGATGGCCTGGCCCCGCTCCGGCCGCCGTTCAAATCGGGTGGCCGGCATGTCCGCATCATGCACGATCGACGGAGTCTGCAGCGCCAGGGGCGGCAGCGTCGGCATTGGATTGGCCGCCATGTCCAGCCGGATGTCGTCTGGGTAGCTGTAGTTCGCGCCGGACGCCGCATCGACGACAACGCCGATCACGCCGCCGGCGATGATATTGCCGAACGTGGCGCCGCTGAAGGAGGGGGCTTTTACAACCGTCGCGGTTTGGAAGCCGTCCTTGCTGCACGTGACCGACAGATCATTCTTGCTCTTATCGAGGCGCACGCTGCCTGGCGTTGAGGAGATGGCTCCGACCCGCGCGCCAACGCGGTCCAAAGTGCAGCTTGCCGCCGGAGGACTCGTTGATACCGTAACGTTCTGGCTGCTGCCATTAACAAGCGTGGCACATGCCGATAGCATCGCAAGCGGAAGCACAAAAACAACCTTGAGCATGCATCACCTATGTTGAAAACATGCTCGTTATAGTTTGAGAACCGTAAACAAACAGTTAAGAATTGTCGTTTCTACTACGCCAAGCTTCGTCCGAGCCGGCGGCCATTGAGAACCCAGAGCCGCTCGGTTCTCTCACCTATCCTGCTCAACATGATTGAGAAATGTGACACCATGCTGCTCAGGGGGATTCGGACAATGCAGACCTTTGAGGTGCAAGGATACTGGGACAACGTGACGCAGGTCTGGTGGGCAGAAAGCGACGACGTAATCGGCCTCGTTGCTGAGTCCCGCAGCCACGATGCACTCATCATTGAATTGCGCCAGTTGCTGCCCGAACTGCTTACGTTTCTAGACCGTTCTAACCAATACTTCGCAGCCTACATGAAAAACTGACTAATAAGGCGCAATCAATCCATGAGACCCAACAGCACAGGGCAATCGCAGTTGCCCCGTTTCGTCATCGCGAGGAGCGCAGCGACGTGGCGATCCAGGGCCATACTCGTGACCATCGGTTGATGGCGCCCTGGATTGCCACGCCGAAGCCGTCTCACAATCACGAGGTCTTTGATACCGCTGGCAGCCTAGGCCAAATGCGATAGCCCTTTACCCCGTTAGAAATCCAAATCCGCATAATGCGCCGGCGGCATCACCCCCGGCACCCGGTCCGCCAGCAGCGCGCGGAAGCTCGGACGGCACTTGATCCGCGCATACCAATCCCGCGCCGACGGCGACACCGACCAGTCCACGTCGCTCACGAAATCCAGCGCCGACAGATGCGACGCCGCGGTGAAATCCGCCAGCGACAGCGTCTCCCCGCCCAGCCATTTCCGCTGCTCCGCCAGCCAGCCGATATACCCCAAATGGTGCCGCAGATTGACATACCCGGCCCGCAGCGCCCCCGCGTCCGGGTTGCCCCGCCCCAGCAGCCGCTTCATGAACTTCTCGCCCAGCAGGTTCGCCGTCACCTCCTGCGCGAACTTGCCGTCGAACCACGCGACCAGCCGTCGCACCTCCACCCGCCCGGCCAGTGTATGGCCCAGCAGCGGATGCTCCGGATACGCCTCCTCCAGATACTCGCAGATCACCCCGCTATCTGGGATCACCAGCCCGCTCTCCTCGACCAGGGTCGGCACCAAATTGGCCGGGTTCATCTCGAGATAGTCCGGCTGCCGCTCCCAAACCTTCTCCAGCCGCAGCTCGAACGGCAGCTTCTTCTCCGCAAGCACCAGGCGGACCTTGCGGGAGAACGGCGAGAGCGGCAGGTGATACAGGACGCGCATAGCCCGACATATTGCATCCCCCGCCGCCTGCGCCAACCGGCCGGTTAACGCAAAATTAGCGTCACCCGGCCGCCGTCCCTGCCCCGACCTCAGGCCCGCAAAGCCTCCGTCGCGTCCGATAGCGGCGCCTCCAGGTACTTCACGTACTCCTTCGGCACCACCTGCCAGAACTGCTCCAGCGTCCGCGGCCAGTCCAACAGCAGCGTCGCCGCATACCGGCTATGGGTCTCCGCCGCGTGCCGCGCCACCAAATCGCGCAACGCCGCGTCCCAATGCGCCGACCGCACCCGCTGCCACGTCAGCGTATCCGGGTTCACCCGCTTCTCGAACAGATCATCTGGGTCATACACGAACGCCACGCCCCCGGTGAACCCGGCGCCGAAGTTGTCCCCCACCGCGCCTAGCACCACGACGGTCCCGCCGGTCATGTACTCGCACCCGTTGCTGCCGCAGCCCTCGACCACCGCGATGGCCCCGCTGTTGCGCACCGCGAACCGCTCCCCAGCCTGCCCCGCCGCATACAGCTCGCCCGCCGTCGCGCCATACAGCACCGTGTTGCCGATAATCGTGTTCTGCTGGCTCACCAGCCCGCTGCTCGGCGCCGGCCGCACAACTATGACGGCCCCAGACAGCCCCTTGCCCACATAGTCGTTCGCGTCGCCCAGCACCTCCAGCTTCAGCCCCTGCACCCCGAACGCCCCCAGCGACTGCCCCGCCGTGCCGCGCAGCCGCACCGTGATGTGGCCGGGCTGCAAACTGGACATCCCATACTGCCGGGTAATCCGCGACGACAGCTTGGTGCCGATCGCCCGGTGCGTGTTGCGGATGTTATACTGCAGCTGCATCTTCTCGCCGCGGTCGAACAGCGCCGCCGCGTCCTCGATCATCTGCGCGTCCAGCGTCTCCGGCACCTCGGTCCGCCCGACCTGCGTGCAATACCGCGCATGCGGCCCCGGATCGGCCTGCGCGAGCAACGGGTTGAGGTCCAAATCGTCCAGCAGATCCGACCCCCGGCTCACCTGCTGCAGCAAATCCGTCCGCCCGATCACGTCCGTCAAACGCCGCATCCCGAGCGACGCCAGGATGCCGCGCACGTCCTCGGCGATGAAGGAGAACAGGTTGATCACCTTCTCCGGGCTGCCCTCGAACTTGGCGCGCAGCGTCTCATCCTGCGTGCACACGCCCGCCGGGCACGTGTTGCTATGGCACTGCCGCACCATGATGCAGCCCATCGCGACAAGGCTCGTGGTCCCGATGCCGAACTCCTCCGCCCCCAGCATCGCTGCGATCACCACGTCCCGCCCGGTCTTGATCCCGCCGTCGGTCCTAAGCTTCACCCGGTGCCGCAGCCGGTTCAAGGTCAGCACCTGGTGCGCTTCGGACAGCCCCATCTCCCACGGCAGGCCGGCATACTTCACCGAGGTCTGCGGGCTTGCCCCCGTACCGCCGCTATGCCCGCTGATCAGGATCGTGTCGGCCTTCGCCTTCGCCACCCCCGCCGCTATGGTCCCGATGCCGCTGCGCGACACCAGCTTCACGCAAACCCCCGCATCCGGGTTGATCTGCTTCAGGTCATAGATGAGCTGCGCCAAATCCTCGATCGAGTAGATGTCATGGTGCGGCGGTGGGCTGATGAGCGTCACCCCCGGCGTCGAGTGCCGCAGCTTCGCGATCAGCGGCGACACCTTGAACCCCGGCAGCTGCCCGCCCTCGCCCGGCTTCGCCCCCTGCGCCATTTTTATTTCAATTTCGCGGCAGGCATTCAGGTACTCGGCGGTCACCCCGAACCGCCCCGACCCGACCTGCTTGATCGCCGACGACGCATTATCCCCGTTCGGCCGCGGCGTGGCGCGCGCCGGGTCCTCGCCGCCCTCACCGCTGTCGCTACGCGCGCCGATGCGGTTCATCGCAATGCTCAAAGTCTCATGCGCCTCCGGGCTCAGCGCCCCCAGCGAAATCCCCGGCGCCACCAGCCGCTTGCGTATCTCGGTGATGCTCTCGACGTCATCGACCGAGATCGCGCGCACCCCGTCCAGCCGGAAATCCAGCAAATCCCGCAGCGCCACCGGCTTCTGCCGCCGCACCCCGTCGGCATAGCGCCGATACGTCTCGAAGCTGTCATTCGCCACCGCCGTCTGCAGCGTATGGATCAGCCCGCCGTCGAACGCATGCACCTCGCCCTTGCGACGCAGCTTATACACGCCGCCCACCGGCAAAGCCGTCGTCTCGCCGTTCCACGCCTTCTCGTGCAGCTCCAAGACCTCCCGCGCGATGCCGGTCAGCCCGATGCCCGAGATGCGCGACTGCATGCCGGGGAAGAACTCCCCCACCAACGCCCGCGACAGCCCGATCGCCTCGAAGTTGTAGCCGCCGCGATACGAGCTCACCACCGAGATGCCCATCTTGGACATGATCTTCAGCAGCCCCTTATCGACGGCCTTCTTATACCGCTGCACCGCGTCCTTCAGGCTCATCGGCCCGAACAGCCCGCGCCGGTGCCGGTCAGCGATCCCCTCCTGCGCCAGATACGCGTTCACCGTCGTCGCACCCACCCCGATCAGCACCGCGAAATAGTGCGTGTCGATGCATTCTGCGCTGCGAACGTTAAGACTTGTAAAAGTTCTCAAGGACTGCCGCACCAAATGCGTGTGCACCGCACCCGTCGCCAGGATCATCGGTATCGGCGCCCGGTCCTCGCTCTGCCCCGCATCCGTCAGCACCACATGCGCGCAGCCGGCCCGCACCGCCTCCTCCGCCTCCCGCCTAATCCGCTCGATTGCGGACCGCAGCCCGGCGTCGCCCTCCGCCACCGCGAACGTGCAATCGACCGGGCAGGCCCCCTCATCCATCGTCGCAATCATCGCCGCGAACTCGGCGTTGCTCAGCACCGGGCTCTCCAGCTGCAGCAGGTCGCACTGGCTGCTGTCCTCGTCCAGCACGTTGCCGAGGTTGCCCAGCCGCGTCTTCAGCGTCATCACCCGCGTCTCGCGCAGGCTGTCGATCGGCGGGTTGGTGACCTGGCTGAACCCCTGGCGGAAATAGTGGTGCAGCCCGCGGTACCGCTCGCTCAGCACCGCGATCGGCGTGTCGTCGCCCATGCTGCCGATCGCCTCGGCGCTGTCCTCGACCATCGGATGCAGGATCATCTCCAGCTCCTCCAGCGTCGTGCCCACCGCCAGCTGCCGCCGTCGCAGCTCCTCCGTAGAATAGAGTACCGGCTCCGGCGCGTCCGTCTTGACGATGCGGTCGAGCTTGGTGATCCCGCGCACCCAGTCGCCAAACGGCTGCCGCGCCGAAAGCAGGTCCTTCAGCTCGTCGTCCAGATAGAACCGCGCCGTCTCCAGATCGACGCCGATCGTCTGGCCGGGCCCGACCCGCCCCTTGGCGACGACCTCGCTCTCCAGGAACTTCACCATGCCGGTCTCGCTGCCCACCACCAGCAGCTTGGTGTCCGTGACCGTATAACGCAGCGGGCGCAGCCCATTGCGGTCCAGCCCCGCGATCACCCAGCGCCCATCGGTGGCGGTGATCGCCGCCGGGCCGTCCCACGGCTCCATGACGGCGTTGCAATACAGGAACATGTTGCGATGCGCCTCCGGCATCGTCGCGTCCTGCCCGACGCTCGCCGGGATCAGCAGCGCCTTCGTCATCGGCGCGTCCCGCCCGGCCCGCACCAGCAGCTCAAACACGTTGTCGAGCGTCGCCGTGTCCGACCCGCCCGCCTGGATCACCGGCTTCACGTCGTCGATCAGCCCCTCCAGCGGCCCCGCCGCCAGCCGCGTCTCGTGCGACTTCATCCAGTTGCTGTTGCCCGCGACCGTGTTGATCTCGCCGTTATGCGCCAGCATGCGGAACGGCTGCGCCAGCTTCCAGGTCGGGAAGGTATTGGTCGAGTAACGCTGATGATAGATCGCGAACCGGCTGATGAAGCGCGGGTCCAGCAGGTCCGGGTAGAAGTCCGTCAGGCTCTCGGCCAGGAACATCCCCTTGTAGATGATGCTGCGGCACGACAGGCTGCATAAATATAGTTCCGAAATCTGCGCCGCGATCGCCTGCTTCTCGATCTTGCGCCGGATGACATACAGGTCGCGCTCGAACTCGGCATCGTCCAGTATGCCGTTCGGCCCAAGCCTGCCGCGGATCATGATCTGCTCGATCTCCGGACGCGTCGCGTTGGCCTTCTCGCCGATGCACGCCACGTTGATCGGCACCTGCCGCCAGCCGAAGATGCCGTAGCCGAGCGCCAGGATCTCCGTCTCGACGATCTGCCGGCAGCGCTCCTGCGCCCCCAGATCGGTCTTCGGCAGGAACACCATCCCCACCGCCATGCGGCCCGGCGCCTCCGCATGCCCGCTGCGCCGCACCGCCTCGGCAAAGAAGTCCTGTGGAATTTCAATGTGAATGCCCGCGCCGTCCCCGGTCTTGCCATCCGCATCGACGGCGCCGCGATGCCAAACCGCCCGCAGCGCGTCGATGCCCGCCTGCACCACGTCCCGCCGCGCCACCCCGTCCAGCGCCGCCACCATTCCCACGCCGCACGCATCATGCTCCTGGCTCGGGTCGTAGGTCCCGGCGAGCCGGGTTACGTTGGCGTTCCAGTCGGCGACGAAATCCATGCCAGTTGGCTCCATAAGGGTCACTCCGCCGCAGCCAGCATCGCGTGCTGCTGCATGTACTTGTGCATCCGCGACGCCGCATCCCGCCCGTCGCGGATCGCCCACACCACCAGGCTCGCGCCCCGCACGATGTCCCCCGCCGCGAACACCCCCGGCAGCGCCGTCATCTGCGTCCGGTGCTCCACCTTCAGCGTGCCCCAGCGGCTCACCTCCAGCCCCGGCTCGTCCCACAGCTTCGGCAGCTCCTCCGGGTCGAATCCCAGCGCCTTGATCACCAAATCCGCCTCCAGCGTCATCCGGCTATCCGCCGGCTCCACCGACTGCCGCCCCGAACTATCGACCAGCCCCAGCCGCATCCGCTGCACCCGCACGCCCGTCACGTGGTTGTCGCCCAGGAACGCCTCGGGCGCCGACAGCCAGACGAACTGCACCCCCTCCTCCTCGGCGTTCTTCACCTCGCGCATCGAGCCCGGCATGTTCACCCGGTCGCGCCGATACAGGCAGGCGACGCTCGCCGCCCCCTGCCGCACCGCCGTCCGCACGCAGTCCATCGCCGTGTCGCCGCCGCCGATCACCACGACCCGCCTGCCCGCCGCGTTGTGCTGGCCGCTGTCGAAGCTCGGCACCTCGTCGCCCAGGCCCTGCCGGTTGCTGGCGGTCAGGTAGTCCATCGCCGGCTCGATCCCCGGCAGCCCGGCGCCGGGCCCGCCGATGTTGCGCGCCTTATAGACGCCGGTCGCGATCAGCACGCTGTCATGCCGCGCCCTAAGCTCGGCGAAGCTGAAGTCCTTGCCCAGCTCGACGCCGAGATGGAACTTGATGCCGCCCTCCTCCAGCAGCTTCCAGCGGCGCAGCACGATGTCCTTCTCCAGCTTGAAGCCGGGGATGCCGTAGATCATCAGCCCGCCGACCCGGTCATACCGGTCGTACACGTGCACCTGATACCCGAGCGTGCGCAGCCGTTCCGCCGCCGCCAAGCCCCCTGGCCCGGCGCCGATGATCCCCACCGACTGCGCCCGCTCCTGACGCGGCTTCGGCGGCTTCACCCAGCCCTGCTCCCAGGCGTGATCGGTGATGAACCGCTCGACCGCCCCGATGGTGACGCTCTCAAAGCCCTTCTCGATGACGCAGTTGCCCTCGCACAGCCGGTCCTGCGGGCAGATGCGGCCGCAGATTTCCGGGAACGTGTTGGTCGCGGAGCTGACCTCGTACGCCTCCTGCAGCCGGTTCTCCGCCGTGAGCTTCAGCCAATCCGGGATATTGTTCGCGAGTGGGCAGTGCACCTGGCAGAACGGCACGCCGCACTGGCTGCAGCGGCTGCTCTGCGCGCCGGCCTGGGCGGGATCGAAATCGGCGTAGATTTCGGCGAAATCCTCCCGCCGCATCGACGAGGCCCGCTTGTCCGGCTGGTGCTGCGCCAAGCTCACGAACTGCAGCATGCGGTCAGCCATGGTCCACCCCTCGTAAAACGGCTGCCGCGCAGCCCTCCTATGCATATATGCGGTTGTCGCTGAATTGGCGACAGGGATTCAACGATTTATGGCATAATAACTGCCCTAATTCTTTTATTTTGAGCGGCGCTGCCGGCTAAAACCTGGAAACGCACCCGGAAAGAGGCCGAAACGGCCATATCATGCAGCATGCCAGCCTGGACTGTCGTCCCAAAGCCATGCAATGAGCGTGCCGGTTTCTCGGCTCGCACCAGCCCCCTGACGCACCACGCATTGCGCATTTGCCCTCCTCCGTCATTGCGAGGCGCACTTGCGCCGCGGCAATCCAGGGCCACGCGCCCGAACATGGGTCCATGTCGCCCTGGATTGCCACGCCGAAGCCGGCTCGCAATGCCAGGTCCTTTGCGGCGGCAGACGAGCCCGGCCAAATGCGATAGCCCTGCCCCTGGCGCACCACGCATTGCGCATTGCACGTCACGACAGCATCGTGACACCGCGGCCCGACCGGGCCATCCTAGGCCATCGCCGCACCCAGACGGCCCCAAGCTTAGGAAACGCTCATGCTCGGACTGATGCAATCGCAGCCGCTGCTGATCTCATCCATCGTCACCCACGCCGCCCGCCACCACCCCCACGCGGAAGTCGTGTCCCGCACCACCGAGGGCACCATCCACCGCACCAACTACGCCGGCATCGAGCAGCGCGCCCGCACCCTGGCCCGCGCCCTGATGCGCCTCGGCGTGCAGCCCGACGACCGCGTGGCGACCCTGGCCTGGAACGGGCACCGGCACCTCGAGCTGTACTACGCCGTCTCCGGCATGGGCGCGATCATCCACACGGTGAACCCGCGCCTCGCGCCGGACGACATCGCCTTCGTGCTGAACGACGCCGGCAGCGCCATCATCTTCGCCGACACCACCTTCGTCCCGCTGCTCGCCGCCGTCGCGCCGCTGGTCCCGGGGGTGCGCGCCTTCGTCATCCTGGCGGACCCGGACGCGATGCCCGAGGTGACGCTGGCGCCGGGCCAGGAGCTGTTGTGCTACGAGACGCTGCTGGCCGACGCCGATGACGACTTCGCCTGGCCGCGCCTCGATGAGCTGCAGGCCAGCGCGCTGTGCTACACCTCCGGCACCACCGGGCGACCGAAAGGCGTGCTGTACAGCCACCGCAGCACCGTCATCCACGCCTACGCGATCAACCTCCCGGACGTGTTGGGCCTGCGCAGCGTCGATCGCGTGCTGCCGGTCGTGCCGATGTTCCACGTCAACGCCTGGGGCACGCCATACGCCGCGCCGATGGTGGGCGCGAGCCTCATCATGCCCGGCCGGCACCTCGACGGCGCCAGCGTGCAGTCGCTGATGAACAGCGAGCGCGTGACGATATCGGCGGGCGTGCCCACGGTCTGGATGGGCCTTTTGCAGCATCTGCGCGCCACCGGCGGCAAGCTCGACACGCTGCAGCGGCTGATCTGCGGCGGGTCGGCCTGCCCGCCCATGCTGATCGACACCTTCGCCCAGGACTACGGCGTGCGGGTGGACCACGCCTGGGGCATGACGGAAACCAGCCCGCTCGGCACCTACTACAGCCCGAAGCCCGGCTTCGAGAGCCTCAGCCCCGAGGACGTCAAGACGCTGCAGTACAAGCAGGGCCGCGCCGTGCCCGGCCTCGACATGAAGATCGTCGATGACGCCGGCGCCGAGCTACCCTGGGACGGCACGACGTTCGGCAACCTGATGGTGCGCGGCCACTGGGTGACGCGGCGCTACCTCAACGCCGAGGCCGACGCCACCGACGCCGACGGCTGGTTCGCCACCGGGGACGTCTCCACCATCGACGCCCACGGCATGATGCAGATCACCGACCGCACCAAGGACATCGTGAAATCCGGCGGCGAGTGGATCAGCTCCATCGCGCTGGAGAACATCGCCGTTGACCACCCCGACGTCGCCGAGGCGGCAATCGTCGGCGCACGGCATCCGAAATGGGACGAGCGCCCGCTGCTGATCGTCGTCGCCAAGCCCGGCCGCACCATCGACCCGGCCGACCTCCTGGCATCCTACGCCGGAAAGATTGCCAAATGGTGGACGCCGGACGAAGTCGTCATCGTCGAACAGCTGCCGCACACCGCGACCGGCAAGCTGAACAAGCTCGCGCTGCGGCAGCAGTTCCGCGACTATAAGCTGGCTTCGGCGGCGGATTAGGGGGTCGGCGCACATTATCGGACAGTGTACGCCGGCACCAATGACTGGAAGGTGGCTACCCGACGAGTTTCAAAGCGAGACCTCACGCGGCATCCAACCGTCCAGCATCATCTCGGCCAGCGCCCAAGGGCAGGCTTCCGGGAAGGCATCGAGGCCCAACCCCGTTTCCTTGACCGCCTGAATCCGCGCATCGTCCCAAACGTCGGCGAGCCATTCGGCGTCGCTCAGCAAGGTGCGCAGGCTCGGCGTCCGCTTCAGCCGGCGCTCAATCATGCGTCGTTGCAGGACAGCGGTGTTGTACCAACTGGCGGTGCGCAGGCTCGGTTGGAACTGCCACTTGAGATAATGCATGAGCAGCACGGCCATGCGGCTGGCCAACTCGCGAGACTCGCTTGTTCCCACGTCCTCGATCTCGTCCGCAATGTGCTCGATGTCGATGAGATCGAACTGGCCGGCGCGCAGCAGCCGGGCTTGCTCGACCGCCCAGGCAGCGACATCCTCGGCATAGCTCACGGGCTTCGGGACGACGGCTGAGCGACCCATGCAGACTGCGCTCCAGGCGGGATTGCCCGGCGCCATCTTAGCTCGACTTTGGCCATTTTTGGTTATGCGCTGGTCCAGAAATGCGGCTCTGAGGCGATGTGGTCGAGGGCTGCGTCGAGCGGCATGGTCGCGATGCCGAACGGCCCTGAGGCGGCCCAGCGCTGGCCGTTCCACCAGAGC
>JANXVC010000525.1 GCA_025351925.1 Rhodospirillales bacterium
GATGCATCCGCCGCCGGTGCACCGGGTGATCTGTGCGACGATGTCGGTCTTCGTGACCACTCCCACCATGCCGCCATCCTCGCCGCACACGACGACGAGGTCGGTGTGCGGCTTGGACATCAATTCGGCCGCATCCTTGACTGGGGCCGCCCCGCCGATCATCGCCAGGCGCTCGCGCGCCCTGGGCAGCATCTGTTCGGCAAACATTCCTGCTCTCCTCGTGTGTGGACCCGCCGCGCCGACGGCCGCGCGTCAGATCGGCATGCAGTGGGCGTCACCATGCCATTCTGCTTGTCGAGCAGGCCGTCTCGCCTCAGGGTGTCGGGCGTGCCTGAGGGGCGGGCACGAGCGCGCCGGCGGCGAACGAGGGGTCGGGTGCGAACGCCTCGCTATGGCGGCGCCCTAGCGGCACGCCAAGGTCATCGAGCGCGCCCTCGACCGCTGCCATGAAGCCGAGCGGGCCGCAGTAGTAGAACTCTGCCTCCCGCTCGGGCAAGTGGCGGCGGACGACCTCCGCCGTGATCGGGCCCACGGCGTCGTGGTGCGTGCCCGGCACGTCGTCCCGTCCGGCCTCCTCGTAGAGCACGCCGATCCGGATGCCGGGCCGCTGTCGGCCCAGTGCCCGGACGTGCTCGGCAAAGGCATGTTGGGCACGACCGCGGACGGCGTGCAGGAACACCACCTCCCGCGTGCCGCCTTCCGGCCCGGCCAGGTGCTCCAGCATGCTCAGAACTGCGGTGATGCCAGCGCCGCCGCTGAGCAGCACGACGGGGTGGTCGCCCTCGGTGAGCGTGAAGTCGCCAAGCGGCATGTGCACCGCCACCAGGTCGCCCTCGCACGCTGCGAGATGCAGGTAGTTGGAAACCAGCCCGGACGGCGCAGACGGCTCGTTGGGCGGCGCATCCTCGCGCTTGACGCTGATGCGGTAGCGTCGATCGTTCGGGGCGCAGGACACGCTGTATTGGCGGATTTGCTGGTAGGGAAAGCCAGGCGGGTGGACCTTCACGGACAGGTATTGGCCGGGTTCGAAGGCGGGCAACGGTACTCCGTCGTCCGGCATCAGGTAGAACGAGGTCGTCACCTCGCTCTCCGCCACCTTGCGTTCGATGCGGAACGGCTTGAAACCGCGCCATCCGCCAGGCCGGGCGGCGTCCCCGCTCTCGATCGCCTCCTCGCGTCCGATCATGATGTCAGCGAGTTGGCCATAGGCGGCGCCCCAGGCTTCCAGGATGTCAGGAGTGGCGGCCGGGCCGAGCACCGCCGTGATCGCGCCTAGCAGGTATTTGCCCACGATTGGGTAATGCCCAGGCTTCACCTGCAGGCTACCGTGCTTGTTGGAGATGCGCTCGACCATGGTGCCCAGGCGCTCAGGATGCTCGATATGTTCGGCATAGGCGAGCACAGAGGCTGCGAGGCTGCGTGCTTGGCCTCCATCACGTTGATTGGCTGGGTTGAACAGATTGTAGAGCTCGGGATGGGCCATGAACATGTCACCATAGAAGCGGCGGGTGATGGCTTCGCCGTGCGCGCGCAAGGCGGGCACGGTGGCTGAGACGATCTCGCGGTGCTTGGCAGACAGCATGGCCTTTGATCTCCAGGTGATGGAAGCAAGCAAGGTTAGCGGTAGGCCGCGGCGTAGTAGGCGGCCAGTTCCGCGATTTCCGCGCCGGTAGTGCGCTCGCGGATGAGTGCCTGCTTATCTGAGCAGGCGAACCGAAATGCTGAACAACAGTTCGCCTCGCGACGCGCTACCCCACAACCAGTCCACCGGCATCCGATCTCATCGCTAGTATTAGGATATCGCGTACACGCGTTTCAACATCAAACGGTTCGCTGGAATGTGCGAGTTCACGCTCAACTCTCCGCTCCACTCACAACCCAGTCAACAATTTCTTTCTGTCCTGTAATCATTGCTTCTACGCCGCCAGGTTGACAGCATCCGCAAGGTCAACTCAGTCGGCCGGAAACGCCAGCCGAAGACCGAGAGAGTGGGGTGCTGTGGAGCACGGGCATACGCCGCACGTCAGCATGTTGCACGGAGGCGGCTTGTGGTGCAGCAGGGTGGGCTGACGTAAG
>JANXVC010000528.1 GCA_025351925.1 Rhodospirillales bacterium
GTCGAAGTTTGGCCTTTACTCGGGTCATAAGCCGTTTGGTCCGCTCTCGGGCTTGTCGCCTCAAAAGCTGACGTTCCGCATCCCATCCCCCCCACCGCCGTCAGTTCCGGCCCTTTTTCAACAGCCTCGATTCTTTGACGAGATAGTACGGCCCGCGCTGGCGCAGAGTCCATCTGACCTTGATCAAACGGACGCTGCTCACGTCGGGCATCAGCGGACGGCGCCGAAGTGACGGCCCATGACGAGAGTGTCGGGTTAGCGCCTACCGGCAGTTCGTCCGATAGATGAACTTCTGGACTTCAGGCGTATCGATGTTCTCCGGGGTGGCGACGACAAAGGGGGTATGCACCTGCCGCTCGACCGGCTTGCCCTGCAGCGCGTCGATCATCATCTCGACGCCAAGCTGGCCGACGCGATAGGGGTACTGCACGATATCGGCGGAGACGATGCCCTTGCGGATCGCCTCGACGATGGGGTCGGACGTGTCGAACCCGACAATCTTGATCTTGCCTTCGCGTTGCGCCTCGCGCACCCCGGTTGCCGCACCCTCGGTGTTGTTGGTGGTGATCGTGAACACACCGGCCAAGTCCGGGTGCGCCGCGACCGTCGAGGTGATGATCGACGCCGCCTTTGCCGTTTGGTTGTTGCTATACTGCACGCCGAGGAACGTGATCTTCGGATGCTTGGCGATCTCCTCCTGAAATCCCTGCAGGCGCTGCTGCGCGACGTTGGCGGCCGGCGAGTTCATCAGCGCCATCACCTCGCCTTTGTCGCCAATCAGCTCGGCCAGCTTCTTGCCGGCCTGGCCGCCGCCCTCGAAGTTGTCCGACTGAATGTTGGCGACGGCGACGCTCATGTCCTTCACGTCGCCATCGATCGATAGAATCTTGATGCCCCGCTCCTTCGCCTCAAGCAGCGTGGCGGTGAGCGCCACCGGGTCATCGGCGGTGAACAGGATGCCGTCGGGCTGCCCGGCGATGACCGCGTTCAGCACGCGCATCTGCAGGGCTGGAGTGTATTGCTGCGGACCCTGGGCATCGAACGTCGCGTTGAGGCGCTTCGCCGCCTCCGCCCCGCCGCAGGTGACCGACATGTAGAACGGGTTGCCCGTCACGCCCTGGATGTAGGTGATCCTAAAAGGCTTCTCCTGCGCGCCTGCGGCGAAGGGCAGCGCCGCCATCGATAGAACAAGCGCAACCGCAAGTTTCGAACGCATGGTTTGGTCTCCCGGTATTTCTGGCGGCATTCTTGGCGAACGCTACATCCGCTCGCTTTTCTGGCGCTTGATCTGGTCGGCATAGACGGCAGCGATCACCACGAAGCCGATTACGACCATCTGCCAGAACGGCTGGATTCCCATAATAATAAAGCCGTTCGCCAACACGGCCGGGATGAACACGCCGACGACCGTGCCGATGATCGTGCCGCGCCCGCCGGTCAGCGCCGTGCCGCCGAGCACCACCGCGGTGATCGCCTCCAGCGGGTCGTTCGCGTGGCCCTCGAGCGTCGTGGTCGAGAAGCGCCCCAGTGAGAGCATCGCCGCGAACCCGGCCAGCAGCCCGCTCAGCGCATACAGCTTCAGCAGATGCCCGGACACGTTGATCCCGGCCCTGCGCGACCCCTCTGGATTGGAGCCGACGAGGAAGGTATGCCGGCCAAACTGGGTCATGTGCAGCACGATACCGCCGATCACCGACACCACGGCGGTGATGACCACGAGCCACGGCACGCCGCCGATCGAGCCGTGGCCGAGGGTGATCAGCGCGTTCGGCACGGTGCGGATGTCGTTGCCGTCGGTCACGAGATAGGCCGCTCCGAGCGCCGCACCCATCGTCCCGAGCGTCGAGATCAGCGCGGACACCCGAAGCTTGGTGATGCAGAACCCGTTGAACACGCCCCAGGCGGCTCCGCAGGCCACCGCCACGACGAAGCCGACCGCGACGGTGAGCAGGCTGTCGGTGCCGAGCTCCAGCATCACCTGCGCCGCGACCACGCCCGAGAACACCAGCACGGAGCCGATCGACAGGTCGAACCCGCCGGCGATCATGATGTAGGTGGTGCCGACCGCCAGGATCAGCAGCACGGAGGCGTCGAGGAAGATGTTGCGGACGTTGTAGGCGCTGGCGAAGGTGGCCGGGTGCAGGAACGAGAAGAACGCGACCAATAGCGCCAGGATGACGCCCATGTAGAAGGGCGAGGACGACATTGCGACTTTGAGCTTGCGGCCCAGGCCCTGCGGGTTCTGCAAGCCGACCAGGTCTCCAGCGGCAACAGGCGGCGCCGTCGCATCCTGGCTCATGCCGCCACCCCCTGCTCGCCCGGTTCCGCCACGGCATCCAGCGCCCCGGTCATCGCGCCCACCAGGTCAGGCACGGTGATGCCCGTGTTGCGCATGGACGCGATGCGGCGTCCGAGCCGCAGCACCTCGACGGTGTCGGCGACCTGGATGACGTCCCGCATGTTGTGGCTGATGAGCACGACGGCCACGCCGGTGTCGCGGATGCGGCGGATCAGATCGAGGGTCCGCGCGGTCTGCACGACGCCCAGCGCCGCCGTCGGCTCGTCCATAAACACGACGCGCTTGGCCCACATCGCCGCGCGGCAGATGGCGACGCTTTGGCGCTGGCCGCCTGACAGGCTGGCGATCGGCGCGTCCATGTCCTTCAGCGCGACCTTCAACTTTTGGAACGCGACGGCGCTCTCCCGCCGCATCGTGGGATTGTCGAGGAAGCCGAGCCGTCCGAGCAGCCCGGGCCGCAGCGCCTCCCGCCCCATGAACATGTTGGCGGACGGGCTGAGGTCTGGGCAGACCGACAGGTCCTGATAGACCGTCTCGATGCCGATGGCGTGCGCATCGGACGGCGAGGCGAACGACACCGGCTTGCCGTCCACCGTCATCTGCCCGGAGGTCGCCGCGTAAACGCCCGAGAGGATTTTTACGAGAGTGCTCTTCCCAGCGCCGTTGTCGCCGATCAGTGCGGTGACCTCGCCGGCATAGGCATCGAAATCCGCACCGCGCAGCGCCTCGACATGGCCAAACCGCTTGACGATCCCGCGCGCCTGGAGGATGGCGTCGCCCTTTGGCGTGACGTTCGGCACGGCGGGGACTGTCGTCATGCAGGCTCCTCCTTGATGGCACTCTCGCAACCGCAATTTTTTTCCGCAAGGGCCTCCAGCGCCGCTACCCCGGCGGCAGCTTAAGCTGCACCCGCAGCGCCAGCTCGTCCCACAGCGTGTAGTCCTCGACGATGCGGCCACCGACGAGGTGCATCTGCGACATCCCCATCACGAACAGCGGCTTGCCGGTCGGCGCGCCCAGCACGCCCCACCCCGTATGGTGCCCTTCCAGCATCCAGCGCACCGCGATCTTGCTGCCGCCCTCGTTCGAGCGTTCGACGGAGCAGACGTGCTGCGGCGTCCAGCTCGCGTCCGGGATCATCGCCAGCAATGCCAGCAGCTGCTGCGTCACCGCGGCCGGGCCATACAGGTCGCGCATCCGCGGCCCGTGCCACATCGCCTGGGGCGCGTATGTCTCCCGCACCCGGCCGAACATGCGCCAGTTCCAGATCTCGTGCAGCGTCTGCAGCAGCTCCGCCTCCTGGTCGGTGCCGGCGATCGAGGCATCGATGCGATCAGCCGGCGGCTCCTGTCCCAATAGCCGGGCAGAATCGCCAATCTGTGGCGCCGTGGCGCCGCGCGCCGCCTGCTCGGCCGCCATCTTGGTCGCGAGCCCGTCGGGATCGACGCCAAGGTTCAGCAACGGTCCCATATTGTCCCGCACCAGCCACTCCCGGTAGATGCGGTTCTGGAACACCATGCAGTCGGCGATGGCGCGGGAGTAGAAGGTCTTGCCGGTCGGCATGCCATACGGACCCGGCGCGGTAAACCGGCCGACGCTGGTGACCAAATGCGAGGTGTAGAACCCGTCCACGTCGTTGCCGCCCCAGATCACCTGGGTGCCGAGGCCCCGCCGCTCCGGATACTCGGCGATGCGCTGCAGGGTGGCGCGGACCACCTCCTCCCGCGAGTAGCTGGTGCCCATGGCAGAATAGACGACGGCGTTGTGGGCGTAGTGGCTGTAGATCAGCCCGACGTTCTTCTCGTCCCAGATCCGGTGGGTGCAGCGGATGATGTAGTCCACGATGTCGGTGTAGATCGGGTCGAACCCGGCCATGCCTTGCACCGGCGCCCGGCCGTTCGGGCGCAGGTCGGTGTAGTCGTGCTTTTCCACCTGCAGGACAGCGTTGGCCTCGGCGCGGAGGTCGCGCGCCGTTCCCGCGTTACCGACTCCGGTGCCGATGGCCGGTTGCGGCTCGGACCCGTCCATGGCCTTCTCCTGTCGTGGCATCGTCACTCTCCACTTGTTCGAACAACGAAACCAGACCACCGTAGATCGGCTGCAAAGTCCACTCGCCGGCGGCTGCCATCCAGTTCTGATAACGAAATATTCAGACGCGTTCCGCTCGCATTTTGCGACGTTTTAACCCATATTGAGGTGCAGTGCGGTCAGCCCGCCGGAAACCGATCCCGCCGCGGGCGGGTTGCTGGAGTTTAATATGGCCAACCCGATTTTCACTTCCTGGAAGCCGGAGCACTCGGCGCTATGGGGTAACGTGCCGCTTCGCCTGAAGCACTGGCTGCACCAGCACGAGCTGTTCAGCCGCCCCGCGCTGGCCCGCCTGATCGAGGCCGCGCCGAAGTCGAACTATATGTTGATAGAGACCGGCCGGCCGAACGAGAGGAAACTGTGGCGCGAGGGGGAGATCGGCTCGCTCAGCGGAACAGAGGTTATCGAGGCGATCGACAGCGGCCGCATCTGGCTGAACCTGTTGCGGGTGAACGAGATCGATCCGCGCTACGGCGCGCTGCTGGACGAGATCTTCGGCGAGCTGGAGGGGCGCATGCCCGGTTTCAGCACGTTCAAGCGGATCAACGGCATCCTGATCTCCTCGCCACGCGCCCAGGTGTACTATCATTTTGACACGGCCGGGCAGACGCTGTGGCAGATCGCCGGGAGCAAGCGGGTCTATCTCTATCCGCCTACCCCGCCGTTCCTGACGCCGGAAACGTTGGAAAACGTGATCCTGTACAACAATGAGACCGGCATCAAGTACGAGGAGTGGTACGACGACTACGCGAAGTGCATCGAGCTGCAGCCCGGCGACATGGCCCAGTGGCCGCTGAACATGCCGCACCGCATCGAGAACGCCGACGAGCTCAGCGTGTCGATGACGATCGAGTATTTCACCAAGGACATCCGCCGCAGCCTGTTCGTCAACGGGGCGAACGGCCTGCTGCGGGAGAAGCTGAAGCTCAGCCCCAACCGCAACCTGTCCGGCTCGGCCGTGTGGGCCAAGACGGCGGTGTATGCGGCAGCGGCAAAGAGCGGCCTGCTCACACGCCAGCGCAACAAGCGCCGGCCGATCACCTTCAAGCTCGACGCCGCTTTCCTCGCCAAGCCGGCGCCGCTTGCCAGCGCACGTTCCAATCCGGCGCCGGTTGCTCAGGTGTCGTCGCTCGATAACGCGACTACGTAACCGTTCGGCGGACGGCAAAGGACGGATCGCGCCAGGCGCCCTCGGCCATGATTGCGCCGAGGGTGGTCGCTGCGTTCCACAGCTCGGTGTAGCTGAGGGTGAGCGGCGTGATGCCGAAACGCAGGATGTCGGGCGCGCGAAAATCGCCAATGACGCCGCGGGCAATCAGCGCCTGCATGATGGCGGAAGCGTCCGGATGCGACAGGCAAAGCTGGCTGCCGCGCTGTGCCGGGTCGATCGGGGTGATGCAGTGGAAAACGCCCGGTGCGGCCTGATTGATCAGCTCTGCCAATAGGACGACCTGCCGGAGCGACTTTTCCCGTATTCCGCGCATGGGCGCTTCAAGCGCGAGTTCGACCCCGACCTGCAGCGCCGCAAGGCTGAGCACTGGCGGCGTACCGACGACGGCCTGACCCAGGCCGGGTGCCGCGCGGTATTCGGTCTCGAACGCGAAGGGCGCCGCGTGGCCGAGCCATCCGGTGATCGGCAGGCGCAGCTCGGCGTGCAGGCGTGGCGCTGCATACAGGAAGGCGGGCGCGCCGGGACCGCCGTTGAGAAACTTGTAGCCGCAGCCGACGGCGAGGTCGGCATCCGCTGCCGCCAGGTCAACCGGAACCGCGCCGGCTGAGTGCGCCAAATCCCACAGCATCAGCGCGCCATGGTCCTGCGCCGCGCGGGTGATGGCCGCCATGTCGTGCATCGCGCCGGTGCGGTAGTTTACGTGGCTCAGCATGACGACCGCGGTGTCGTCGCCGATGGCCTTCATGACGGCACCAGGTTCCGCCAGCCGCAGCGTATGCCGGCCGCCGAGAAACGCGGCCAGGCCCTGTGCGACATACAAATCGGTCGGAAAATTGTTGCGTTCGGAGACGATCACCGAGCGTCCGGACCGCAGCGTCAAGGCAGCGCCGAGCAGCTTGAACAGGTTGACGGAGGTGGAGTCCGCAACGACGACGCTGCCCTTCGCCGCGCCAATCAGCCGCGCGATCCCGTCCGCCACCTTGCCGGCCAAGTCGATCCAGCCGGCGTCGTTCCAGCTGCGGATCAGGCCGTTGCCCCACTCCTGCGTCACGACCTTCATGACGCGGCCCACCGTCGCGCGCGGCAGCGGCCCAAGCGAGTTGCCGTCGAGGTAGATGACCCCGGGCGGCAAGGCGAAACGGTCGCGGAAGGGCGCGAGCGGGTCGTTCTGGTCCAGCAGCTCAAGGGCCGCGCGCATCAGCATGCTTTTGCCGGAACGATCGGCTGCTGGGTTGCATCGGCGCTGGGATGGTTTGTCGCGCCGATGGACGGACCTCGCCACGCAAGCAGGCGCAGCGCGTTCAGCGTGACCAGCACCGTCGCCCCGGTATCGGCGAGGATGGCGAGCCACAGCCCGGTCGTGCCTGTGAGCGTCGTCACCAGGAACACCAGCTTGAGGCCGACGGCCAGGGCCACGTTCTGCTTGATGTTGGACAGGGTGGCGCGCGAGAGGGCCACCAGCTCGACCACGCCCGAGACCCGTTCGCGCAGCAAGGCAGCGTCGGCGGTCTCCAGCGCCACGGCCGTACCGCCGCCCATGGCGACGCCGACGCTGGCGGCTGCGAGCGCGGGCGCGTCGTTGATGCCGTCGCCGACCATGACCACGGGGCCGCGCGCCTTCAGCGCTGCGATCTCCCGCAGCTTCTGCTCCGGCAGCAGTCCGGCCTGCACCTCCATGCCGAGCATCGCCGCGAGCGCCCGGCCGGTGCGCTCGTTGTCGCCGGTTAGCATGACCGAGGCCATGCCCATTCGCCGCAGCGCAGCCACTGCATCGCGCGCATCCTCACGCGGCTCGTCGCGCAGGGCCAGCACGCCGAGGGCACGCCCGTCCCGCAGCACGACGACAGCGGTCTTGCCCTGCTCCTCGAAGCCGGCGATGGCAACGGAGAGGCTCGACAGGTCGGCACCCTGCTCCAGAGCATAGCCGGGGCTGCCGACCGCGATGCGGGCGCCCTCGATCAGAGCCGTCGCGGCCTTGCCGGGCACCGCAGCGGCCTCGGCGGCCTGGGGAGGCTGAATGCCGCGGGCCTCGGCCGCCTGCAGCACGGCGAGGGCAAGCGGGTGGGCGCTGCCTGCCTCAACGCCAGCCGCCATGCGCAGCAATGCCGCCTCGTCCACGCCGTCCGCCGTCAGCACGTCGATCACCTGCGGGCGTCCAGCCGTCAGCGTGCCGGTCTTGTCGAAGGCGACCGTCACCGCCTGGCCGATCGTCTCCAGCGCGGCGCCGCCCTTGACCAGCAGGCCGCGGCGCGCCCCGGCCGATAGGCCCGACGCCATGGCAGCCGGAACCGAGATCACCAGCGCGCAGGGGCAGGCGATCAGCAGCACGGCCAGCCCGCGATACACCCAGGTCGCCCAGTCGCCGCCGAACAGCAGCGGCGGAGCCAGGATGACCAGCACGGCCACCGCCATCGCACCCGGCGTCCAGTAGGCGCTGAACCTCTCGACGAAGCGCTGCGTCGGCGCGCGGCTCGCGGCGGCCGTTTCGACCAGCTTGACGATGCGGCTAAGCGTGTTGTCGGCGGCGGTGGCGGTCACGCGCAGGCGCAGCAGGGCGGACGTGTTGACCGACCCGGCCATGACCGCGTCGCCGGGTCCGCGCGCGACGGGCGCACTCTCCCCGGTGACGGGACTTTCGTCCAAAGCGGACTGGCCCTCGATGATCACGCCGTCACAGGGAATGCGGTCGCCGGGGCGGGCCTGCACGATGTTGCCGAGGCGGAGGCGGTCGGCCGGAAGCTCCACGACTGCGCCGTCGCGCTCGACGCGGGCGCTGCGGGGGATCAGGTCGGCGAGGGCTTTGATGCCGGACCGGGCCTGACCGGCGGCGACGTTCTCCAGCATCTCGCCGACCGCGAACAGCAGCACGACGACCGCGGCCTCCTCCGCCGCGCCGATCACGACGGCGCCCAGGGCGGCCACGCTCATCAGCGTTTCGATGGAGAACGGGCTGCCGGCGCGGGCCAATGCGAGCGCACGGCGGCCGAAGGGGAACACGGCGACCAGGGTGGCCGTAACGAAAACCCAGTAAGTCGCTGCCGGGATCAGCAGCGAACCGCCATAGGCGACTGCGACCAGCGCCCCCAGCAGCCAGACCAGCCGGGCCTTGCCGGTGCGCCACCAGGGCACGCCGGGCTCGTCGTCCTCACCGCCATGCGTAAGCACAGCGTGGTCGTGGCCGGCATGATCGTGGTTCGGGTGATCGTGCACACGTGATGCCGCGCTCTCGCCAGCGCCTGGCCGAAGCGTTGCCTGGTAGCCCAGGGCGCCCACGGTACGCGCGACAACCTCCAGATCGCCGTCAGTGCCGAGCCGGG
Organism: Rhodospirillales bacterium; assembly: GCA_025351925.1. Lineage (GTDB taxonomy): Bacteria > Pseudomonadota > Alphaproteobacteria > Acetobacterales > Acetobacteraceae > CAHJXG01. Next base: position 8,876 of record JANXVC010000528.1, read on the forward strand.
CGGTCAGCGTCTCCGCGATCAGGTTTACCTGGATGTCCTGGACGCCGGGCAGCCGAGACACCGCCCGCTCGACCTTGGCGACGCAGGACGCGCAGTCCATGCCGCTGACCCGCCAGGTCCTGATCCCGCCAACGCCCGCGTGTTCCGCACCGTCCGGCATAACCGCTCTTTCCTCTCGCATCCGGACATGGCATGCGACCTGTGGCCGCTATAGGTGCAAGCGCTATTTCGGCGCATTGGCGATTTGGAGCAGATAATGGGCGCAGCCCCCTACGCAATCGGCGACCTCGCCCGGCAGACCGGCACCAAGGTGGAGACCATCCGCTGGTACGAGCGGGACGGCACCATGCCGCCGCCGGCCCGCACCGAGGGCGGGCACCGGGCCTATACGCAGGAGCACATGGACCGGCTGGCGTTCATCCGGCACGCTCGTGAGCTGGGCTTCGCGCTGGACGACGTGCGGGCGCTGCTGCGGCTGTCCGACGATCCGGACCGTCCCTGCGCCGAGGCGGACGCGATCGCGCGGCAGCATTTGGGCGCCGTGCGCAGCCGCATCGCCCGGCTGCAGACGCTGGAGGCGGAGCTGGCGCGCATGGTGGACGCCTGCGGGCATGGCAAGGTCGGGGAGTGCCGGGTCATCGAGGTGCTTGCCGACCTCTCGCACGAGCACTGCCTGCACCCGGGGCATGGCGGGACCGGGCTTTAGGCGGAAGACGCCCCGCGCTCCAGCGCCAGCACGGCAAAGCTCGCCAGCCAGTGCTCGCCCATGTAGTCGCCGCTGACGTGCGGCAGGCTGGCGTCGAGATGCGCCGCTGCCGTACGGTGAGCCGCGGCCGGGTCCGGCGTGAAGTCGGCCAGCGCGCGCCAGCACCAGGCGCGGCTGAGGTTCAGCCCATCCAGATGCGCGATCTTGCCGTCGCTGCGGTCGCTGACGGTG
>JANXVC010000534.1 GCA_025351925.1 Rhodospirillales bacterium
GTGCTCCAAAACCATCCGAACCGCGCGGGTGCGAACCTCGGGACTATACGGCGGTGTTCTTTTCGTCATGGCTCCATTCTCTCAAGAGTTAGAGCCTCCGACAAACCCGGGGCGGTTCAAAGACAACCTGGAGATCCGCCATGTCATCCCGCTGCGCAACCCACCGCCGGGGCGCGACGACCCTACACGGGCGAATGGTCGATTGCGCTCAGATCGTGTGCACCATGTAGCCAGTCCAGGTCGTGCCGGCTTTGGACCGGAACCGGGCCTCGGTGTCGTAGGGCGACTCCAACCGGTCGCCGGGACCGCGGCCCTGCACCGGCCGCAGCCGGGCGCCGCCGTCCTGCCCGTCCTTGCCTCGGTCGAAGTGCCGGGTCCACACGCGGCGCAGCGTCTCGATGGCAGGCAACGCCGCAGCGGCCGGGGCGCGTCCGTCCCGGCCAGCGCGTCGAGCAGGCAGGAGCCGTCCGCGCCGACCTGGCCGACAAAGGCATCGCGCTTGGGGCCGACCTCGGGCATCCGCATGTCCTCGACCCGCCGGTCGTAGCGCTCGTGCCATTCGGGCGGCGCCAACGCGCGCAGCCAGTCCGGCGCGACCACGACGATGTCGTTCAGCGCCGCACGCAGCGTCTCGGCCAGGAGTTCCAGGCGGTTGAGGTTGCGGATGGCGGCGAGCACGTGCGTGCTGTCGGTGCGCTGGCCCCTCCGCTGCCATTCCACCTGCTACGCAGGCGGAACCTCGGGCAACTCCGCCCGCGCGCCTTGAGCAGCCCGTCCTCGCGCGCCGCGTCCAGCACGCGCGCAAGCAGCCGGTCAACAGCGTCGTTGCCCAGCAGCCTGCCGCGGAACTCGCACAGCACGCTGCGGTCAAAGCCCGGGTCGGCCAGGTCGAGCGCGAGCAGGTATTGCCAGTCGCTCCGGGCACGCACCGCCTCCGCCGCCTGCCGGTCGCTCAACCCCTCGCGGAACTGCATGAGCGTCACCGGCGCAAGCCGCCACGGCGCATAGGCCGGCTGGCCGCGCTTGGGATAGAGGTCGGCAAAGTCGGCATCCGTGAACAGCGTGCCGAGACGGTCACGCAGGATCAGGTAGGGATTGCGGGGCCGGAACGCGGCGCGGGCGACACGGGCGGTGTCGTCGGGCACAGACGGGATCGGCTGCTGCAGGCAAAGCGACATGGGGCATCATCTCAGCTGAAAACCGCCCAACGCCGCCAGCCCCGTCAAGCTCCAGACTTCGCCAGCAGTGTCCGTTCGTTTGACGGATGGCCAGGCGTGGCCCCGCGTACCACAGGAACCGCCTGGGTTCCGACTTCAAACTATGTCCGGACCGGGGTGATTTTGAGATGGTCCGCTTCTGAACTAAATAGTTGCTAATCTGCCGCTGCAAAATGTGCCATTTGGTCGGCATGCGCCTTGGCAAATGCCGAGCGGGACATAGCCCGCATCACATAGGCACGACATGCGGAGTATTTCGCCAGTCCGTCGAACCGGTCTACTAGGCGCAGCACGTCGGCCATGAGAATATCGGCGATTGAAAAAGCCCCAGCCAGCCATTCACGTCCATTCAGAACCGTTTCCATGTGCTTAAGCCGCGCCTCAAGGAACGTGTCGAAAAACTTCCGCATTGGTGTTTCGTCAGTGTCACCGGAAAACTTGAAGAAGGACCAAGGCTGGCTCGCGGCCTCGACTGAAGCGAGTGCTGCGAAGAGCCATTCTTTTACATCGCTGCGCCCGCGCGGCTCGACAGGCATCAGCTTGCCGCTCAGTTCACCAAGGTGAAGCAGTATCGCGCCACTTTCGAAGATTGAGATGTCACCGTCAGTCAACCAAGGCACCTGGCCGAAGGGCTGGTGCGCCAAATGCCGCGCATCTCGATCGCGGAAGGGGACGCTTTCGACACGATAGGGCAAGCCAGCTTCTTCGAGTGCCCAGCGCACGCGTATGTCACGCACATAGCCGCGTGGCATGTCTGGAACCCAATCGAAGGTGGTGAGGATCAGGTCGGGCATTCGGCAGTCCTTTCAGACGCGCTATTGTAAGGCCGCTTTTAGGACTGCTCGTGATAAATGCGAACGACCGACTTGCGGTCGCAAGCGGACCAGCGCCGTGTGTACCGCTTTGTCAAACGACGGAGGCTGTTGAAGCAGTCAGTCTCGCAACGAATGCGGCGATAAACTTTCGATCGCCTCAGCGCGAGAGGCAAGATCATGCGTGATGAAGGTTACAGACGAATTATCCTTGCGTGCGACGCCCATCCGACGGCTGCAACCGACTTTTTCAACAGTCTCGGTCCATTTGACGGACAAGTATCGGATGTCGCACCAATCCTCGCCAAAGCTGTCCCTTCTCGCGCATGGCGGTAGCGCTGCAAATGACTGGCCCAGGGATACGCAATGTGGATCAAAGGCGCGAAAGCCGTTTCAGTCGTTCCACCGTCACATCATCAGCCGGGTAGAACGCTTCGATCGCCAGCTCTGACAACGTGACCTCGGTTGGCGTGCCGAACACCGTTGTGGTTGAGATCAGGGACAGTCGTCCCTGCGCGGTGTCGAGCTGCAGCGGCACGGCAATGCCGCTCGCGGGATGGGTCGTCGCCATCCCCACGGCGGCGCTGCAGCCCGGCCCGACATCAAACGCTGCCAGTTCTTCAAGCAGCGACACCAGCGCTGGGTCGGCGCTCGTTGCGACCTGACGGCGAAGCCGTTCGAGCAGGTGGGCTCGCCACTCCGGAAGGTTGGCAATCCGTGGTGCAAGTCCTCGGGGATGCAGGCTCAGGCGCAGCACGTTCACCGGCGGCGCGAGCAGTGCAGTGTCCTCCACGCCCAGCATGAGCGGCGCGATGGCCGCGTTCGCCGCCACCATGTGCCAGTGCCGGTCCACCGCCAGCGCCGGATGCGGCAGGTGCGCGCGCAGGATCAGGTCCACCATGCCACGGGCCGCCTGCATCGCCGGGTCATCCAGCGGCCGTTCGGGGTAGAGCGGGGCAAATCCGGCGGCGAGCAGCAGCGCGTTGCGCTCGCGCAGCGGCACGTCGAGTTGCTCGGCCAGCCGCACGATCATGTCCCGGCTCGGCGCAGCCCGGCCGCTCTCGACGAAGCTCAGGTGCCGCTGCGACACCTCGGCATCGAGCGCCAGATCGAGCTGGCTTCGCCTGCGCCGCTGCCGCCAGGCGCGCAGCAGCGCCCCGAACGGGACGACGGGATGGGCGTGCGTCTGCATGGATGTGGTGGCCATGCCTCAGCTTAGCCGTCCTGCAGTGCGTCGCCGATAACCTCCGACGTAATCGCGCGAGCTCCTGGATGGGTGGAGGGTGTGCCCATCGCAATCCGGAGAAGGAGATCGCCGATGCCAGCCCGCACCCTCATCCTCACCCCATTTCTGCGCCTTGCCTTGCTGGGCGACGCCGCTGCGAGCGGCGCGACCGGCCTGCTGCTCGCCGCCGGCGCGGGACCGCTTGCGCCATGGTTGGGGCTGCCGACGCCCCTGATGCACGGCGCCGGCCTCGTGCTGCTTCCTTATGCGGCGTTCATTGCCTGGACCGGTACCCGCGGCAGGCCGCCCCGATGGGCTGTGCGCGCCGCCGTCATCATCATCAACCTGCTTTGGGCCGCTGGCAGCGCACTGCTGCTCGCGGCCGGCCCCGTGTCGCCGATTGCGCTCGGTGTCGCCTTCGTGCTGGCGCAGGCGCTGGTCGTGCTCGGCTTCGCGATCATGCAGTGGAGCGCGCTGCGTCAGGCGGAAGCCGGCGCGACCCCAGCCTGTGCCTTGACCTAACCCGCCGCGAGAACCCGACCCGGCCAGTATCTTGGAGATCCCGATGGACAATGCATCCCCGCGCGCTGCCACGACCCCGATCCGCACACCGGACGGCGTCGGGTTGTTCCACCGCGATTGGGGCGAGGGCCCGCCCGTCGTCTTCGTCGCCTCGTGGTCGCTGCCGTCGGACTCGTGGGCCTACCAGATGTTGGCGCTGTCCGAGGCCGGGTGTCGCTGCATCGCCTACGACCGCCGGGGCCACGGCCGCTCGGACGACCCGGGCCGCGGCTTCGATTTCGACACGCTGGCCGACGATCTCGCAGCGGTGATGGAAGCGCTTGACCTGCGCGGCGCGGCGCTCGTCGGGTTCTCGATGGGCACCGCCGAGATCGTGCGTTACCTGACCCGGCACGGGACAAGCCGGGTCGCGCGCATCGCGCTCATCGGAACGACCACTCCCATGCTCGCCCACGCCGCAGACAATCCTCTCGGCGTGGACCCGGCCGTGTTCGAGGCATTCCGCCGGGAGGCGTTGATGCGGGACTTCCCGGGCTGGATCGACGACAGCATGGTGCCGTTCGTGACGCCGGACACGCCGCCCGGGCTGCGCAACTGGGTGAGGGACATGGCGCTGCGCACCTCCGGGCAGGCGCTGCTCGCATGCAACCGCGCCCTGACGCAGGCGGACTTCCGGGCCGAGCTGCCGGCGCTGACTGTGCCTACGCTGGTGATCCACGGCGAATGCGACGTGACCTGCCCGCTTGATTTGACAGGCCGTCCGACCGCGGCGCTCATACCGGGCGCACTGCTCTCGGTGTATGAGGGCGCGCCGCATGGGCTGTTCCTGACCCATATGCAGCGGCTGAGTGCCGACCTGCTCGCTTTTGCCCGGGACGCCTGAGCGGTGAGCGCGCAATTGGCAGCTCCGTCCGCTCCCGCGATGGCCGTCGCTCCGGCCGCCGGAGTGACACAGCCTGCTGCCTCGGGGCGCTGGTGGGCACTGGCCGTGGTCGTGGCGGCGCAGTTCATGTTCGTGGTGGACGCCTTCATCGTGAACGTGGCCATCCCGTCCATCCGGGCGGACTTGCACGCCACCCCGGCCGAGATCGAAGCGGTGATCGCCGCCTACCAGATCACCTACGCGACGACGGTGATCACCGGCGGGCGCCTTGGCGACATCGCCGGCCGCCGGCGCGTGTTCGTGGGCGGCGTGCTGGCCTTCACCGCCGCCTCGCTCTGGTGCGGCCTGGCCGGATCGGGCTTGGAACTGGTGCTGGCCCGGATGGCGCAGGGGGTCACGGCGGCAATGATGGTGCCGCAGGTGCTGGCAACCATCCACACCCTGTTCCCGGGCGCCGGGCGGCCGCGAGCCTTCGCGGTGTTCGGGGTCGCGCTCGGCCTGGGCGGCGCGGTCGGCTTCGCCCTTGGCGGCTGGCTCGTTACCCTGGACCTGTTCGGGCTGGGCTGGCGCAGCGTGTTCCTCGTCAATCTGCCGCTTGGCTTCGCCATCGCGCTCGCCGCACTCCGGGTGATGCCGGAGGCTGCGCGGCAACCCGGCATACGGCTCGACCTGCCCGGCGCTGCCGCCCTGTTTCTCGCGCTCGCCTGCCTGATCGGCCCGGTGCTGGCTGGGCACGAACTTGGCTGGCCTTTGTGGCTCTGGGCAATAACCGCTGGCGGCGGGGTCATGCTGGCGCTGTTCCTGCGCCTGGAGCGAGCGGTGGAATGCCGTGGCGGGCTACCGCTCATCGACCTCGCGCTGCTGACTGACCGTGCGTTCCTGCGCGGCCTCGGAGCGGCATTCAGCTTCCAGCTTGGCAACGTCTCCTTCTACCTCGTGGTAACGCTGTTCACCCAGGGCGAGCTGGGCTTCTCGCCTTTGCGGGCCGGGCTCACGGTGGTGCCGTTGGCCCTGGCCTTCACGCTCGCCTCGCAACTGGCCGGGCGATGGATGGCGCGGAGCGGCATCCGGGTGCTTCTCTGGGGATGCGCGGTGCAGTTCACGGGGATTGTCGCACTCGGCGGACTGGCCGCGTTCGTGCGCGAGCCGGGCATCGAGGTTCTCATGGCGGCGCTCATGGTGTTCGGGTTTGGCCAAGGGCTGGTGATGGCGCCGCTTGCCGGGGTGGTGCTGGCTACGGTGCAACCGGGTCATGCCGGTTCGGGCTCTGGCTTGCTTAATACGGTCCAGCAAGCCGCTGGCGCCTTGGGCGTCTCGCTGATCGGGGCCGCTTACTTCTTGGGCGGCGCACCTGATCGGCGCGGCGTGCTGGCAGCCATCGCGATGCTTGGCCTCTCGGTGCTTGCAACTGGTGGCGTGCTCGCCCGAATGAGGGATTGATGACAGCGTTGCTCTTGAGGCCCTACCGCCCTGCTTCCCTTCCAGAAGGTCGGCCAACAGCCATGGACTGGAAACGCGCGGCCGGTGGAAGCTTGGACGTCCGAGTGCGTAGCCTTGGCTGAGCGTCAACCTTTCGCCATGGCTGCGAGTTTGGCGACGGTGTTCATGTTGCGCGCAGTGCCCAACTTGGCGGCGGGAATGCGTAGCTTTGAAGTCCCCATCCTCCTGCCGTAACGGATGTAAATCTCTCGGCGGGCGACATCGGCGGCGCTGGCTTTGGCTCAGGGTGTGCGGATCGCGGTGGCGTCGGCGGTGTTGCAGAATACGCTGGAGCAGGCGGTGCTGGCGGTGACCGTGCAGATGGGATTGGCGAGCGTATTGCGCGGGCGGGAGCTGGTGCCGCTGATGGTAGGCCTATTTTGTGCGGGTCGGCTGGTGTTCTGGATGAGCTATCGACATGGAGCGGGAGGGCGGGCACTCGGGTTCGGGCTGACCTTCTTTGATGGAAAACCAAGTCCGGCGCGTGACACTTTAGGATCGTCCGAGCTATAGTCGCCGCCAATACTTTGTGTTTTGGTGGAAACCAGACATCGAAGACCGGTGACGTGTCCTCTCCATCTGCTTACGCCATGCGTTGCTGCTCCTTCGCCGGCACATAGGTCGGGTCGTGTGCAAAGGGCAACTCGCGACCTTCCCGCAGGGCATCTAGCACGTCGGCGAAGCCGGTGCGGCACCGGAACCCCATCGTGCGCTCCGCATGCCTGGCATCATAGACGCGGCCGATGCTGGTCGGCAGCACCCAGCCGCGCCCCGCGAACAGTTCGGGAGCGTCCGGGAAATGCCGTGCGATCACGGCGGCAGCGTCGCTCCTCAGCGCCGCGGCTTCGGCACGGATGAACGGGGACGCCGCAGAAATCACGAACACCCCAAAGCCCAGCTTCGGAGCCAAGTCCAGCGCCACGACATGAGCCTCGGCGGCGTCCTCCACGGTGAGACGGCGGTGGAGGAACTCGACCGCCTTCAGGTTCTCCCCTGATAGGTGCGCGTGCGTGTCGTCGTCCTCGGGGAAGAAGCGCGCCGTGCGAAGGACGACGCAGTCGAGGCCATGCTGAATTGCGAACAGGCGGCACAGTCCTTCGGCCGCAAGCTTGGTGACCCCGTAGATGTTGCGCGGCGCCAGCGGTCCGCTGCGTTCGTCCAACCAGACCGCCGTCTTGCTGGCCCCCTCGCGGATGGACTGGTCAATCATCAGGGAGGTTGTCGAGGTTAGGACGAAGCGGTCATGTCCCGCCGACCTCGCCGCTTCCAGCAGGTTGAGCGTGCCGGTGACGTTGACGTCTATGAAGGCCTGGGCCGGATAGCGGGCGATGTCCGGCTTATGGAGCGCGCCGGCGTGGATCACCGCATCAACGCCCACAGCAAAGGCGCACTCGACTGCCGCGCGGTCCGCGACGGAGCCGAGGACATCCGTATCCGGTCCTGGCGCGACGTCAAGGCCGACGACGACGTGGCCCGCGTCGCGCAACCGAGGCGCGAGGAAACGGCCGAGCCAGCCGGAGGAGCCTGTTAGGAGAATGCGCATGGGGCCAACCTTAGCACTTTGGGATGCGGTCGGGATGCCGGCGGCTGGCCGACAATGGTCCGGCGTCAGCCGCATCGAACTTGACCTCGCTCAAGAGCGCGATCACTGTCACCCTGGTCAATTGTACCACTTCGTTAAACGACGGGGGCTGTTGAAAAAGCTGGGCTGGAACGGCCGCGACTCATGCCCGGAAATTTGGGGCTCAGAGATCACCAAAGGATGTGCGCGGCAGCTTGTCCGTTTGGGTTGGTTTGATGGACGCCCTCAGCCCTGGCCGTTGATCGAGGCGCTACGGCACCAGTCGGCCAATCTGCACAGCTTCGCGGTCACTGGGCTTCATTGGGAATGACCTGTCACGACGGCTTCATCGCCTGGATGTCGGACACGGCGATGGGCGGTTTAGCAAGCGGCGCAGCCGCGGCCATGGCGTCCACCAGGGCGCGGCACTCGGCTTCCCCCGTCGCCAGCAACTCGCGGAACGGCCGCACCCGCGACATGGACCAGAGCATGGCCGCCAACGCCCATGTCGGACGGCCGTTGATGCGCTGCTTCGCCTTGGGATAGACGTGGTATCCCAGCCCTGTGATGAGCTCGAAGCTCGCGTGGACGCCCAGCGCCAGGACCAGCGCCTCCCCCCACAAGGCGCCGCCCCCGCGCCGCTTGCCCGCCACCGCCACGCTCTCGAACGCCACGCACATCGGGGCGTGGCAGCGCAGCCAGAGAGGCATGTCGGGTTCGAGCGCTGCGGGCAACCCAGCGGCGTTGAACACGTCCACCCAGCGTTGCCGGCTCATGATGGTCCTTTGCCCGGCGGCACTGATGGTCGCCTTGAGCCTGCCGTCGCCGTCCAACATGGCCCGCACGAACGGCATGCCGAAGGCGCACCGCTCGACGCCGATCGCCTCTTGCAGGCGCTCCGGAGGGAAGGTGTTGAACATGAACTGGATGCACTTGGCCGCGCTGCGCCGCAAGGCCGGCAGCAGCGCGTCCGTTTGATGGGCCAGGAGCGTGACGATCACCAGGTCGTATGGCGCCTGCTCGTCGAGTTCGCTGGAAACCCGGACGCTTGCCCGTTCGCCCTTGACGTCGATGATCGCGTTGTCGCGCTCCAACTGCCCCAGCCGGACGGAGCCAGGCCGCGCGACGACGGTGACATCATGGCCGCCGCTGCGGGCCAGTTGGAAAGCGAACGTGCTGCCGATCTTCCCAGCGCCGAGAACAGCGATCCGAAGCGGGGACGATTGGGGCATGGTGGTTCCTGACATGATGGGCATAGCGTGAAGAGTATGGGGTCCCGGCAGCAGGCGAACCGAAAGTGCATTTCGCCAACAACTTCTGTGGCGGGTGGTGCCTTGGAGCCGTGGATGCCTGAACGCAGGTCAGCATCCCGTCTCCGCGCCGACAATGAAGTCCACGCCCGCCCCGGCGTGCAGCGCCGTCGTGTCGAACACGGGAAGGCTCGTGTGCTCCGAGCCGATCAGCAGGGTGATTTCCGTGCAGCCGAGGATCACGCCGTCCGCGCCTCGCCGCTGCAGCTCCTCGATCACCCCAAGGTAGGCCACCCGGCTTTCCGTCCGCACGATGCCGCGGCACAGCTCCTCGTAGATTACGCGGTGGACCAGGTCGCGGCCAGCGTCGTCCGGCACGAGCGCCTCCACTCCGAACCGCTCGCGCAGCCGCCCGCGGTAGAACTCGCCCTCCATCGTGAAGCGCGTGCCGAGCAGGGCCGGACGGTGGCAGCCCGCACGGCGCAGCGCCGCCCCGGCCGCATCGGCGATGTGGATCGCGGGCACGCCCGCTGCCCGCTCCGCCTCCGCGTGCAGGTGGTGCATCGTGTTGGTGCAGATCAGCAGCGCCTCGGCGCCCGCCGCGGCGAGCCGCCGTCCGGCCCCGCCCAGCTCCTCCGCAAGGCCGTCCCAGTCGCCTGCCGCCTGCCGTTCCGCGATGGGTGCGAAGTCGAAGGAGTGCAGCAGCAGGGGCGCGGAGCGCAGCCCGCCCAGGCGCGCCTTCACTCCCTCGTTCAGCAGGCGGTAGTATAGGGCCGTGCTTTCCCAACTCATGCCCCCGAGCAGCCCGAGCGTCCGCATCCCGTCCTTCTCCGCGTCCATCATCCGGGCGGGGACATGCACGGCGCGGCCGGGCGCGTCTTGAAGGAAACGCACGTGGACGCGACCCGGCCACCGGTACAGGCGGCGTTCGGCGGCCTGACCGTGGAGCTGTGGCCCGGCGCGCCGTACGAGGCACGTGACGCGGGCGGGCCGGGGGTGATCGGCTTCGCCTACGAGGCGCAGGACGGGGAGGACGCCATCGCCTCCGACCGGGTGCGGCCGTTCCGGCGCGGGGCCAACACCCTCGCCTGGATACCGCCGGGGTGCGGGGTCTTCTCGGCTTCGCGGACCGGCGGCGAGTACCTCGTCCTGCGCGGGTTCGCGGCGGATGCCGTGGGGCATCCCGACGCACCAGGGCGCACGGTGAACGACGCGGTGAGCCCGTCCGCCGTCCGTGCCGCGCACGCGCTGCGGCGCCTGCTGCTGGGTGGACGGGCGGCGGACCCCGACGCGGCGGCGGAAGCAGTTGACGTGTTCCGCGCCGCGCTGCTGCGACGCATGGCCGAGGGGCGGAATCCGGCGGCGGGCTGGCTCACGCCCGCGCGGCTGGCCAAGGTCGAGCGGCTCGTCGCGGAGCGGATGGAGCAACGGATCGGGGTCGCGGACCTCGCGGCGGCACTCGGGCTGTCGGCGGGCTTCCTCACCCTGGCCTTCCACGGCGCCCTCGGCACGACGCCGCACCGTCACCTCCTGGAGCGGCGCCTCGCCCGTGCCCGCACCAAGCTGGCCGCGACCGGCAAACCCATCGCGGTGGTAGCAGCGGAGTGCGGCTTCGCGGACCAGGCGCACCTGACGCGGCACATGCGCGCGGCCTTCGGGGTCACGCCCGCCGCCTACCGCTGGCAGCGGCACAGGTAGGCAGTGGGGCACGTGGTCCCAGACCGGAGGGCGGCCATCGGCGGCCACCTACTCGCCGCCGATGCGGTTGTCGTCATTCAGCCCGCCGGCAGCCTTGATTTGTCCTAAAAAAGGCGGGCGTCGCGACGAAACCCTTTCCTAGGCTCAAAGCGCACGTCGTGGGAGGCGAGAGCTGCCTCCCACGACGCAGACTCGTTCAGGCTGCTGTCAAGGCGAGCTGATCGATCAGGAACTTCGCGGCCAAGCCTGACGACTTGGGGTTCTGTCCGGTGATCAGCAGACCGTCGCTGACGACGTAGGGTGCGAGGTCGGGACCCTTGGAATAGAGGCCGCCCTTGGCCTTGAGTTCGTCTTCGACCAGGAAGGGCACGACCTCGGTCAAGCCCAAGCCCTCTTCCTCGGTGTTGGTGAACCCTGTAACCTTCTTGCCTTCGACCAGCGGCTTGCCGTCCGGCGCCTTGGCGTGGCGCAGAACGCCCGGCGCGTGGCAGACGAGTGCGATAGGCTTGCCAGCCGCGAGGAAGGACTGGATCAGCGCGACCGAGTTCTCGTCCTCAGCAAGGTCCCACATGGGGCCGTGGCCGCCGGGATAGAACACCGTGTCGAAGTCTGCCTGCGTGATGCTGTCCAGGCGCAGCGTCGCGGCAAGTTGCGCCTTCGCGGCCGCGTCTGCCTCGAAGCGCCGGGTCAGGTCGGTCTGGAAGGACGGCTCGTTGCTCTTGGGGTCGAGCGGCGGCTGGCCGCCCTTGGGCGAGGCCAGCACGACCTCCGCACCGGCATCCTTAAACGCGTAATAGGGCGCGGCAAGCTCTTCGAGCCAGAAGCCCGTCTTGCGGCCAGTGTCGCCGAGTTGGTCATGCGAGGTCAGAACCATCAGAACTTTCAATTTGCTTCTCCTGTGGTAGCTTGAGTAGCGAACGCTTGGAATAGACCAGTCGTCTATGTCCCAAGCGTAGAGAGCACTTCAGATCGAGGTGCAGCCGGCACCTTCCCGTTTCAGGGGGACAGGTGAAGGATCTGGCGAGTCGTCATCATGGCCGACTCGAAGGGCTGGGTGCTGCGGACGATCTTCACCATCACGCTGGCGCCGAGCCAGAGCTGATACAGGCTCTGCGCCACGCGGCCCGGGTCGCCGTCAACCGACAGCGATCCCTCGGCGACACCGGCCTCTATGGCGACCCTTAGCCGGGTGACGATCCCGGTCGTCCCTCGCTTGAGGGCCAATCGCATGGCCTCCGACAAGTCCGCGACCTCTGCTCCCAGCTTCACGGCGAGACACTTTCCCTGGCAGTCGAAGAAAGACTGCGTCTCCTGCCAGTGTTGCCAATAGGTCATCAGACGCTGCGCCATGGTCGATCCAGGCGAGCAAAGCACTGTCTCAAGTTCTGTAAGGTAATCCTCGAAGTACTTCTCAAGCATCTTCTCACCAAAAGCCTCCTTGGAACCGAAGTAGTGGTAGAAAGAGCCTTTCGGGACTTGGGCCGCTGCCAGCACCTCGTTCAGGCCGACGGCAGAGAAGCCCTTGCCGGCCATGATGCGTTGGCCGTTCTCGAGGATGCTCTGACGGACATCGGACGTGTCCCGTGGGGCTGACCGGTCCATACACACTGTTAAGCGCAAAATAGACCGGTCGTCTATAACCTCCTCGATATGAATGAAGGCTTAGCGAAGCGCACCTCCACCCGACTGTCGTGCGGAGGACCAAAGGTTGACGCAACGACCCACTTGCAGGCTGGACCACTTCGTCAAAGAATCGAGGCTGTTGAAAAAGGGCCGGAACTGACGGCGGTGGGGGGGATGGGATGCGGAACGTCAGCTTTTGAGGCGACAAGCCCGAGAGCGGACCAAACGGCTTATGACCCGAGTAAAGGCCAAACTTCGAC
>JANXVC010000535.1 GCA_025351925.1 Rhodospirillales bacterium
CCTGGTAGTCGATCTTCGGGTAGCCGACCTTGGCCCAGTTCGGCTCAACCATGGCCTCCCAGGCAGCGAAGGCCGCCAGTCGCCACTCCAGCAGCCACTCGGGCTCCTGCTTTTTCGCGGAGATCATGCGGACCGTATCAGTGGTCAGGCCTTTGGGGGCGATGTCCATCTCGATATCGGTCTCAAAGCCCCATTTGTAGCCGGATTGGGTGAGGGACTGGACGGTGTCGATCGTCTCGGTAACAGCGGGCATTGTGACCTACTCGGCAAGAAGGGGAGCGAGAATTCGGGCAGGCGGCTGTTCGGCCACCACCCGGGACTGAAAGGCACGCGGGATATTGCGGTCCATGTCGGCGAGTGTGATGCGGCTCAGCGCCTGCCGGACCGCGTCGTTCACCGGGTCCCACCGACCACGGACGGGACATAAATGCTCCGCCTCGCAGCCTGTTCCAGACCCCTCCACGCACGCCGTCAACGCAATCGGGCCATCAATGGCCGTGACCACATCGGATACCGGAATGGCCGAGAGCGGCTGCGCCAAGCGATAGCCGCCACGGGCGCCACGCTGGCTGGTAACCAAACCAGCGTAGGTCAGCGCCTTCAGCACCTTTGCCACCGTCGGCTCGGGTATGCCGATGACGGCCGCGATGCCGGGCGAGGTCTGGATCGCTTCGCCGCGTGACAGCCGGATCAGCACCACGACGGCATAATCCGTGAGTTTCGACAACCTGAGCATGATGTGACCTGTAATCGGACCTGTGTGGTCCTGATTACTGTCAAATGAGCGATCGGGGCGTTCACGTCAAGGGCATCGACCGCCGATCGACGCGCTTGTGCCATCTGATACGGGCCTGTTTCATCCGCAAATCCCGGCGATGCCGGGTTCGGGCCTACCGCCGGTCAGCCGTTGGTCAGTAGGCCCGCATACACCACTGGACCAGTCGGCGCGCCGGTGGGCGAGCCGCCGGTCGGTTCCTGACTGACCAGCAGCCGGGTGCCGGCGGTGACGTTGGCCCGCAGCAGCGTGCGTCCGCCGCCCGGAAGCAGGCCGAGGCTGACGGGTGCCGGCGCGCCCTCCCGCAGTGCCCATAATTCTAAGGTACGATCGAGCGGAATGTTGAGCCGGCCAACGGCGATGACGGTGGCCTGGCCGCGCTCGCCTACCCTGACGAGGAAAACGGCGCCGGGACTGCCCTGGGGGGATAGTGCCGCCAGCAACGGCTCCGGCGCGAGCGGCTTTGGCGTCAGCACTAGGAAGGCGAGCCCGGCTGCCAGCGCCGCAGCGCCGAACGTTGCGCCCCGCCAAAGCGCGAGGTTGCGCCAGACCTTTTCGAGAGCGCTACGCCGCGGCACGGTGCGGCGGAGGACAACCTTCTGCAGGCCGGTCGCCAGCGCCAACCGATGCCAAAGTTCCGGCGGCGGAAACTCCGGGGTCACAGCCGCGGCGAGCGGGCTGAGGCGGTTCTGCCAGGCAACGATGCTGGCGGCGATGACCGAATCCTGCATCGCGAGCGCCTCGATAGCGCGCGCCTGATCCGGCGACAGCAGACCCAGCACGTATTCGGCCGCATCGAGGTCGCGGTCGCCCGGCGCCGGATACTCGAATGCCGGATCGTCGAGGTCAGATGGGGTCATGCCGAGCCGCCGAGGCAGGCGCGAAGACTCAATAACGCCCGCCGGATGCTCGACTTGACGCTGCCGAGCGGCTGGCCGACGCGGGCGGCGACCTCGGTATGGGTCAGGCCCTCGACGAAGGCGAGCATCACGAGGTTGCGCCGGTCGGCCTCGACCTCCTGCAGGCAGCGATGCAGCGCTGTGCCCTCACGGGTAGCCAACAGCCGGTCGAGCGGGTCGGGGTCGGTGTCGGCGACTTCGGGCAGTTCGGCGCCGAGCACCTCCCGACCGATGCGCGCGACGGAGTCGAGCGCCCGGTAGCGCACGAGGCTGAGCAGCCAGGCCCGGGCGTTGCCACGCGCCGGATCGAACCGGGCGGCGTTGCGCCAGACCTGCAGCATGGCGTCGTGCACCGCATCCGCTGCGAGCGCCGGTTGACGGGTGATCCGCAATGCCACGCTGTACAGGGTGGCCGACTGAAATTCATAGAGTCGGCGGAACGCGATCCCGTCCCCCTGTGCGCAGCGCGCGAGCAGCATTGCAACCTCATCGGAAGGGGCCTGGTCTGAAGCGGCATCCATCATGCCGGCATCATCGCTGCCGCTAGGGATAACGGCAAGCGCTGGCGGCTGGCACTGAGGCGCCAGCCGCCAGCTGTCACCTTTACTTCGGCAGCAGCACGCGATCGACCACGTGGATCACGCCGTTGCTTTGGAATACGTCTGGCGTGGTCACGTGGGCCATGTCACCCTTCGAGTCGGTGACTGTGAGTACGCCGGCGACCATCGTCACGGTGAGCGCCTCGCCCTCAACGGTCTTCAGCATGGCCGAGCCATTGTGGTCAGTGACCATTTTGCTCAGCGCAGCCGCATTGAGACGGCCCGGCACGACGTGAAAGGTCAGCACCTTGGTCAGCACGGGCTTATTTTCCGGCTTTAACAGCGTATCGACGGTGCCGGCCGGCAGCGCGGCGAAGGCAGCGTTCACTGGGGCGAACACGGTGAAGGGCCCGGGGCCTTTCAGGGTATCGACGAGGCTGGCCGCCTTCACGGCAGCGACCAGAGTCGTGTGCTCCTTGGAGTTTACGGCGTTGTCGATGATGTCCTTATTAGCGTACATCGCGGCTCCGCCCACCATGACCTGGGCAAACACGGGAGAAGCGATTGACGCAGTAAGCACAAGCGTCATACACATAGTACGAGTATTTTGATTCATTGTTCTTATTCCTTGTTAATGCTTTCGGCTTGGAGCACTTGGCAGCTTGATGTCCGCCCCAACATCTTCATTACCGGCCACCACCTCGCCTGGATGCATGGCTGCCTCAAAATAGCGATTACATTGCTATGCGATCAAGCGGGGCCGCGAATCGGAGGCGATGACGGGCCGGCACGAGGTTTGCTACACCTTACTGGCCAGCCGTGCTGCGGGCAGGCTCATTGCAATACGGATACCAAGTGAGTCTCAAACTACCCGCCCAACGCCCTGTGTTCGCGCGTCACGCCGCCAGCCTGATCGTGCTGCGAACCGGACCGTTGGAGCATGAGGTGCTGATGGGACTGCGCGGCGCCGGGCATCGGTTCATGCCGAACCGGCTGGTCTTCCCAGGCGGCGCCGTTGATCCCGGCGATGCGACAGGGCCGGCCGCGACGGAACCGCGGGAGGACGTACTCGCCGCACTCGGACGCGCCGCCCGTCCCCGGCTGGCTCGCGCCTTGGTGGCGGCGGCGGCACGGGAGCTGGAAGAGGAGACGGGCCTTACGCTCGGCGGGCCGCCTCGGCTGGATGTGATCGACTATCTGTGCCGGGCGGTGACGCCACCGTCACGGCCGATGCGGTTCAATGCGCGATTTCTAGTGGTGGATGCGTCAGCGACGGAGGGAGAGATCGCCGGATCGGGCGAGTTGGAAGGGGTGCGGTTCTATCCTCTGGGGGAAGCGCTGGCGCTCGACCTGGCGTTGGTGACCCGGGAGGTGCTGGAGCGGCTGCAGGGCTGGCTGGCTCTACCCCACCCGATGCGTCGGGCGCGACCGAGCACGGACGTCTTTAAGAAGCGCCGCTGGCGGCTTGAGTAGGAGGCGGCGTGCCAAAAATAGTCAGAGAGCTGGCACTCGACGAATTTCCGAGATTTCTCTTGCAGCGTAACGATATTATATCGTAATATATTTTCACCAGTCAGGCGTGCAGATCAATCAGATCGGCAATCTCAGGTAGGAGACGTGGTTTTTATGGTCAGTCGTTTTTACACGCCAATCGGCCTTTTTGCGATCGTCGTTCTTACCACCTTGCCAGCAGTGGCCCACGCTGACCCAATTACGAGTCTTTTTAACACTGGAGTTGATGAACTTGGCGCACCGTTGCCCAATAATGCAGCGGAATTGCACTATTCTCTCATCGACGTGCCCAGCGGGACCACCGATTTGCGAGTGGCCAACGCGGCAAACGGTTTTCCGATTGGCCCCTGGGTTGGAGACAACACGATTTCGGCGTGGATAGGTCCGAAAAGTGGCTCAGATTTGGACGGCCCAGTCGGTAATTACGACTACCGGACAACTTTCATCCTTGCCGGACTTAATCCTGCGAGCGCATCGATCAGTGGACAATGGTCAGTTGACAATTACGGAATTGATATTCTGCTGAATGGCGTATCAACCGGATTTGCAGCTGCAGGCTTTCAGTCATTCTATAGCTTTGCCATCAACAGCGGCTTCGCCGACGGCGTAAATACGCTGGATTTTATAGTCAACAACCAGGGTGGTCCGACCGGCCTCCGCACGGAGATGGCCGGTGTTGCTGAAGTGCCTGAGCCAGCGTCGATGGCAGTGCTTGGCGCCGGATTGCTCAGTCTTGCTTTTACACGCAGCAGGCGCGTCTAATCAGGTTGTCTGCTTTGATGATAGGGGCGGCACTTTCGGGTGCATGCCCTAATACATCTGCACGGCTTGATGGTAAACGCTACCCCGAACGTGGTGCAGACATAGCGTCAACTGTTAGCGGCGTTTCCTGAACTTGCGAGAGCCACGCATAAAACGGACCGTTTGCGTCGAATGGATTATCGAACGCAGCGCGGTGGTCGCGGCTCTCTCGATACAATAACCGGATCTCCCGCGGAATTGTCACGCCGTTGCTGAAGGCGCCATAATGCCAATAGTCCTCCGCAATCGTCGTAGGTTGCTCACGAGCCACCTGGCGGCGGTACCAGCTCCAGAGTTCGAACACCTCGATGCTGTCGCCAGCGTAGCGATCGATCATGACGTCGCCGACGGAATTGATCTTGGTAAAATGCATGAAACGGAGCGGGGCGTCATTGACCCGAATACCTCCATCGGCACCGATCGCAAGCCGCCGGGTGCTGAGGTTCCAACTTGCAACATTGCAGCCGGGATCTCGCATGATCATCACGCCATCGAACAGGCCAGGGACTAGGTCGATATATCTTTGATCGGTGAAAAGCCCGGTAGCGGTGTCGTCATAGCAGGCGCGGTGAAGCTGTGCCGCCCACCACTCGGCAAAGCTTCGTCCAAGGCCATTGTTGCGTACGGCGATAATGCCGAGATTGTAGGCGCCAAACCGAAGTGACGCCAACTCGTTGTCCTGCATAACCCGGAAGTTGCGATTCGGGCTCGTCTGATGCGGCGTGAGCACGATGGCCGCATGGTCCAGCGCTGCCAGAATGTTGTCCAACGGATGAAACACGGCGATGTCGGGATCGAGATAGATGATCGTCGCATATCCCGCTTCCATTAGGTGCAACATTGCAGCAGCCTTCACAGCGGTGCAGGCCTCGACAATATCGTGCTTAAACAGCCAGGCACGTGCGCGAGGAATAGACAGGTCGTCCAGGCGAAGCACCACATCGAAGCCCGCCAGCAGCTCCGCATTAGGTTCGCCGGGCGGCGGCTCGTCGATCACTACGGCACAGACCGTCCAGTCTGGATGCGCCTCGCGCAGTGTGACGAGCAATGTACGTGCGCGGCCAAGATAGGCGTAGGTGAAGCTGGTATAGCAACAGACGCCGGTCATGCTGCTGTAGGCGCTGCCATAGCAGGCGGCGCGTCCGGGGCCACGCCAAGCGGCGCGTCCGGAATGACCAACGTGGCGGTCATGCCGCGTGACTCCAGGTGACCCATCGGCGATCCCTGATCCCCGCACATCCGGACATACTTGACGGCGGCTTCGGAGGTGAAAAACTCAACAACGGATGCCGTGTCAGACAGCACCAGCCCTCGGCCGCTGGCCAGAACCATATCGGCGACGTTGCCGCTTTCAGGCAGAGCGATGACGTCCGCGCCGGACGCGACGGCCTCATAGGCGACTAGGCAGAACGTCTCGGGCCAGGTTGACAGCACCAGCACGAGGTCGATCGAGGCTGCAACGAGTGCGTCTATCATCGCGCCGCGTGTGTTTGGGCCCACTTTGGTCAGGACGACCTCGACGCCGGGCAGTGGTGCCTCGGTGGGCATAGCGGTGAAATGGAACAGCCGATAGCAGTCCAGGCCGCTGATCGCGGCGGCGATCTGCGCGAAGGCAGGCCAGCCTTTGTTCGGCGTGGCATACCCCACGAAGGCGATTCGGACCGGATTGTCGGGAGTGCCGCGCTGGGTTGCGCCGATCAGACTATGGCGGACGGCCGTGCAGCGGACCATTGCATACTCGTGCACCTGCACCGACACGTGCGGCAGGCGTGCGGCGGCACACCAGACAGCGAGGGCCGCGTGCGAGGGTGCGACGACGTGAAACGGAACGGCGGAGAATAAGCGGCCCAGCTGCGCCAAATGGTCTTGCCGGTCGTCGCCATAGATGCAAATCCGGCAGGCCAAGCTGCCAGCCGGCGGGCCGCCGCAAAACGCTACGTTGTTACGCAGCAGGTTATAGCCGACGCAAATCGCTTCGTAGTCGTTAATCCAGAACACCGCCGCCGCCAGGCGGAGCGAGGAATACAACACAATCAACGGATCGACTTGGTGCCCCAGCAGGCAATGCACCACGAACCGGCGAACCCGCGGCATATCCGGCGCGAGCTCGGCAAACACCTGAATTAGATCGTCATAGCTCGTGAGCCCGCTATAGATGCCGTCGATCGTGAGATGAATTAGGAACTGCTCACGACCGACACCCGCCTGACCGGGGCATACCAGCATCAAACGTGCTGCAGCCGGCGCGATGTGCAGATAGGTCTCGTTCCGTCTATTGAACGCCATCTGTTCGTCGGAAACCAGGATCTGCACGCCGCCGACCGAATGAGTGTAGCGGTCATGACTGACTGACAGCGTCAGGCCGCTGGTGTGACTGAGCTGGTCGGCAACTAGGTCCCGGAGCGTATTAAGCGTGTGCCTGTGAGCGTCGTCCGGGGGCGCGCCGACCCAGCGATCGATCGGAGGCCTAGCTTGCGCCAAGGTCGCGCGTTCGGCCTGATGCTGACGAGCGGGCCGGCGACCCTCCCTCTTCCCCCGCGTCAGATAGTGCCAGAACGGGTTTACGTCGGCGTCAACCACATCTGCATTGTTGCGGACATAGAAGCCGATATCGAACCAGGCATTGGGGTTCCGCAACTCGGCGGCGCCATGCAACAAGAAATGCTCAAATGGATCCATGCTGGAAAGCCGCACGTCCTCGTTGCACTCTAAGTAGTAGGCAGCGTCGAACTCGGGCGCGACCTGGGCACGTATTGATATGTCATCGCTAGCTGCCGCGACCGACAGAGACGTATCAGCGTTGGCCGCAGCCTGGGTCTGCATCAACTCTGCAAATCCCGGCCTGGTTGAGCGAATGCCGCGCACCAAGGCAATGCTCATCACCACTCGACTCGGCCGCTCAGTTGCCATGTCGCCACGAGTATCGAGTCATACATTGTTACGGTATCCTCTACCCCTCACGGTTTTGGCATACTGCAGGGGCAGACTCAAACGATGCCTTAGGCTTTCAGCGTCAGGCCGCCTTGCGGTCGGCGTCAGCGCCAAACAGGTAGTCGACGTCATCCTGCTCCAGACCAGAAAGATCGGAGCCCTCGGTGAAGGTGATGTTTGCGAGTTCAGCCTTGCGCTGCTGCAGCTCCAGTATCCGTTCCTCGACCGTATCGGCACCGATCAGCTTGTAAACAAATACAGATTTGGTCTGCCCGATGCGGTGAGCACGGTCCGACGCCTGGTTCTCAACCGCTGGGTTCCACCATGGGTCGTAGTGGATCACAGTGTCGGCGGCGGTAAGGTTCAGGCCGCGGCCGCCGGCCTTCAAGCTGATCAGAAACAATGGCACCTCGCCAGCCTGGAACGCACGGACCGGCTCGGCGCGATCACGCGTGTCGCCGCGCAGCTCGACAAAAGGAATGCCCGCCGCGACCATACGCGGCTTGATCAAGTCGAGCATCGAGGTGAACTGCGAGAATAGCAGGATACGCCGGCCCTCCGGGATCATCTCCGTTACCATCTCCAGCAGATCCTCAAGCTTGCTGCTGCTTTCCACCAACCGTGCGGAGGGCAGCTTTACCAGCCGTGGATCGCAGCAGACCTGACGCAGCTTCAACAACGCATCGAGCACGACGATCCGGCTCTGCGCGAGGCTACGCTCCGCAACCTGTTCGCGAACCCGCTCATGCAGGGTGACGCGGATCGTCTCGTACAGCTCCCGCTGGTCAGGAGCGAGAGTGATCCGGCGCAGGATGGTGTGCTTGGGCGGCAGTTCCGTCGCGACCTCGGACTTCGTCCGGCGCAGAATAAATGGCTTGATGCGGCGGACGAGCTGCATGCGGCGGGTATCGTCGCGTTTCTTCTCGATCGGCGTGCGGAAGCGTTTGGTGAAGCCTTGGCGATCGCCCAGCAAGCCCGGCATCAAAAAGGTGAACTGCGACCAAAGCTCTTCAAGGTTATTCTCGATCGGCGTCCCGGACAGGCATAAACGATGTCGGCTGTCCAATTGGCAGACGGCACGAGTGGCCTTGGCCGCCGGGCTCTTGATCGCCTGCGCCTCGTCCAGCACCACAACATGCCAGGGCAGCGCCTTCATCTCCAGCACATCGCGGGCGAGCAGGGTGTAGGTGGTGATAACAACGTGGATGCCATCCAGCGTCTGCCGGCGTTGATGCCGGTCGAGGCCATGCAGGACGACCGTGGTGAGATGCGGCGCGAACTTAGCAATCTCGGCGGTCCAGTTGGTGATCAGGCTCGTCGGCACGACGATCAGCGCCGGGCAATCGAGCCGGCCGGCGGCGTGCTCGAATACAAGGTGGGCGATCGTCTGCGCCGTCTTGCCCAGGCCCATGTCGTCCGCAAGGAAGCCGCCAAGACCATGGGCGCGTAGGTGCTGCAGCCAGTCCAGGCCCTGTTTCTGATACGGACGCAGATCGCCTTTGAACGACGCGGGAAGGACGACCGCCGGAATATCCGCCTGATCGCGAAACTGGCCGACATAGGCTTTAATGGTGGCCGCGCTCTCGAAGCGGGTGGCGACGACGTCCTCCAGCTCCAGCACAGTCGCTGCCTCGGTCGCGGGCAGGACAAACGGACCGTCTGCAATGCGCCCGGCGGACTCAATCAGGTCACCCATAATGGCCAGCAGACGACGCATGCGGTCCGCCGGCAGTTTCACAATGCGTCCATCATCCAGGCTGGTGATCAGCTCGTCGCCAACAATCTGTGCTGCCGCGAGGCCGCCACGCTCGATCAGACGGTTCAGGATCGGCAGAAGTGGGAGGCGTACGCCGTCGATCTCGATGCCGAAATCCAGCGAAAAGCGGCCTGGCCCGGCGTCTGCCACCTGTACGTCATAGGTGCCCACCGCCTCGACAAGGCGCGGGCCGAAATTGCCGTCGATCATGTTGCGCCAGCCAAGCGCCTGCAGCGCCGGCACACGTAGGGCCATAAAGCGGTGCCAGCGTTCAGCCGCGTCCGGGCCAACAAATACCAGCGCCCGGCGGCCCTTAGCGGAGCGGCCCTCGGCGACACGCATCTGGGTAAAGCCCTCAAGACCGAGCAGGTCAAACGCGGCGGCTTCGACGCTGGGATCACGGCGGACGAAAGATGGGCCTGCAGGGGTGACGACACGGACAAACTGCCGTTCGTCATCCCCCTCGGTCAGCACGCCGCCGTAATCGAAGTCAAGCGTGAGGGCGTCAAGCAGTTGCGGACGGCCGAAAGCGTCGGGGCAGTGCAGGCGACGGAGCCGGATCACCGGAGTGATCTCAGTATCGACGATCACCGGCTCGCTTGCGCGCGTGGAGATAATCGCCGGCTCGGGGTGGCGGGAGCGAACGGGCGCCGCCGGCGCGGCTTTTTGACGTAGGCGCACTCGACCGACAGCTCCGGACGCACCATCGACGTACCAAGGGCCAAACTCGCTCTGCAGCACCGCAGATTTCGCCGGTAATTTTGGACGGAGATGAGCGTCGAACGTACGCACTTCGCCGCTATTTAAACGCTTACCGGTCGCGGACCAGCGGGCTTGACCGGAACTCACCAATTGCTGGAGTACATCTGGCAGCAGGTTGGCGCTGATACCGGTTCGGGTCGTATTGCCACCGCCAAGCAGACGCGCCAGCGCGCGGACGGCAGCACCAACGGACGGATCGGCCATGAGTTGACGCGGGGTCGCCGCTTCGATCCGGTTGGTGACCTCGCCGACAAACAATGTGGCTACAATAGCGACGTGCTGCGCATTGCCGGACGACAGCTCGAATACCACACGCCGCTTCTCTGGTGCCGTCGATGCGACCAAATTGTCGAGCATGCTATTTTGCGACGGACGGCGTAGCGCCGGGTAACGCTCGAGTGCCGCAAATGCTGTTCCGGCAAGGTGAGCGCAACTTGCCGCATGGCAGGAACAACGGGCGTTGAACACTACCCTATGCCCTTGTTCCTGCGGTTCCATTGTGGCGGTCCGGTGCACACCGTGATCATCCACCATCCCGGTGATGACATCTCCGCTAAGTCCGACCTCTACCGCACCAATAAGTACGAAGCTGCGGCCGCGCGTCAGCGTACGCGCATCAAAAATGCGGCCGAGGTCTTCGGAGGAGAACCGCGTTGGCATCGGGGCACATATCCTAGGTGGCGAGAACGGTCAGCCGGGTAGTATAACCGATCTCACCAGGCTATGCGCGTCCTTTAAGCAAGCGCTGCACGCACCTGCGCATGATAATCTTGATCCGGCACCGGACCAACTAAGGAAATGGTCGGATTACTCGAAACCATCAGGCTGGCAGCAGCCTTCACGTCATCGAGTGTGACAGCCTCAACCTTACGCATGGTCTCTTCAGGCGTAATAATCTTTCCGTGCTCAAACAAGCTGCCGGCAATGCCGCGTGCCAAGCTGAAAGGCCGCTCTTTTGCGGTCGCTAATCCAACCAGAAGCGAGTTTTTGGCGCGCATCATATCCGCCTCAGCGACGTGCGACGTGAATTTGGTGATCTCAGCGCATGCAACGGTCAACAGTTCATCGACATGCTTCGCGGTGGTTCCTGCAAACATCACCATCTCGCCATGATCAACGCCATGATCGGAATAGGCATTTACCGAATACACCAGACCGCGCTTTTCACGCACTTCTTGGAACAGCGGAGATGACATGCCGCCACCAAGTGCACGAGCCATCACCTTATGCGCCCAAACTGCCGCATCAGTCTCAGAGACAGACTGTAAGCCAAGCAGAATTGTGACCTGCTCAAAATCCTTTTCGGTATTGCGGATATGCCCTCCTACGTAACGGGCGGAGGCCACAGTGACCGGTTCAGCGTGACTGGGCAAAAGGCTGAAATGTTCAACCACATGATCCACGAATGCTGTATGTTCGAAATCACCCGTTCCAACGACAACCATGTTTTCAGCAAAATAGTTTTGCGCGATAAAATTGGTAAAGTAGTCGCGAGTAACCTGTTCGATTAACGCAGCGCGGCCAAGAATTGGTCGGCCAATGCTCTGGCTCGGATAGGCAGTCAACCCATAACCGTCATACGCAACGTGCGAAGAATTATCTGCACTGCGACGGATCTCCTGGAGGATCACACCCTTTTCAGTTGCAATATCAGAGTCATTATAGTTTGAGGCAGTTAGGACGTCGCCAAGAATGGCAACAGACTGCGCGATAGTGGACTTTAATCCTGTTACAAAATAACAGGTCATCTCATGCGATGTAAAGGCGTTGATGTTACTTCCAAGCACTTCGATTTCAGCGCCGATCTGCAACGCGGTTCGAGTTGCCGTGCCTTTGAACGCCATATGTTCAAGGAAATGAGCAATACCGTTGTTTTCCTCCGTTTCGTTACGGGCCCCAGCTTTGACGAAAGCGGCAATCGCAGCGCTGTCAAATCCAGGCAAATTAACGGATACGACCCGAAGGCCGCTCGGAAGGACGGTCTGTTCGATATTCATATGGAGTATGTAGGGTGACGTCTAAGGAAAGTCAGCTAGCGCGATGCAGGTTGGCCAACTCGATCATAAGTTTTTTCGTCAAACCAGAAAAAGCTATTAGCCGCTATGCAACCTGAGTAAAGCTGAAACTAGTGACCCAGACCTGGAGAGCAAAGAAGCCCTTTGCCTTGTATGGCTAATATAGTTCTAAAATTTTTAGAAATATCATCGAGCAAGTCTTGCGGGGACAGGATTTGAACCTGTGACCTTCAGGTTATGAGCCTGACGAGCTACCGGGCTGCTCCACCCCGCGGCATGGGTATGATAGTATTTTGTGTGGGCGTGTTTGCGTGGGTGTTTTGGGTTGGTTGAGAGG
>JANXVC010000019.1 GCA_025351925.1 Rhodospirillales bacterium
AGCTGCGGCACCCTTGCGGAGCATGCGTGCCGGACTGTCCAGCAATCGGGAAACTGCGACCAAGAAGGCGGCCAGCACGCCGCGGCGGTCGCCAGCCACCCCGAGGCGCATCGCCACGTTCAGGAGCCTTTCCACGAGGCAAGGGTGTTCTGCCAAGTCGCGGCACCGCGACCACGCCATATCGGAGGTCAGGCCGCTAAGCGGAATATTAAGGGTCGCTGCAGCCTCCTCCTGTGCCGCTCGGCCAGCGAACAGCTTTTTCTTATAGACCTCCTTGTCGAAACCGGTCGCCTTGGCAATGGTGTCCGCCAGCCCCCTAAAGACGGCCGGGCTCACCCCTGACGCCACCGCGGCGGCGAGGAGCGCGTCCGCGGGTCCGATAGACCCCGCCGGCAGTGCCGCAGCCTGCGCAAGGAGTTCTCGAACAATCGTAGCACTCGGATCTTCCGGAGACGCAGTAAGATTGTCGTTGTCCGAGGTGCAACAGGTAAGTGCGTTCATGCGCTGGCACCGAACGCATGGGCCAGGGCCGCGGCACGGGCAGTCGCCGGCGGAGAGCCTGCAAGTTTAAATGCTTCCTGCGAGCGCACCCAGCTCAGCAATCGATCCAGGCGCTCTCCAAGTTCGCTCGGGTCTACATCGGGCCACGCGGCGGTTGCTGCAGGAATGACCAGCGCGCGAATGTCCGCGTCAGGCCAGCGCATCGGCACCAGGCGCGCAACAATCGCCCGCATCAAGAGGTGCCGCGTGCCGTGCTGCGTTTCCGCGATAGCGGCTTGGACAGCAGGTGTGACCAAGCCGCCAAATCGGTCGAGCAAGGTGCGCAAGCGCACGGTCGGCAATCCCGGGTCAGCAGGATGCGCAATGCTTCGCGCAGGCGATGTCGGCGTCTGCCGGGCTGCAACCGGCGGGTACGCGGCCATCATAGCAGCATGGGTGTGGACTGCCTCGTTCAATGGTCCCACCTCTCGCACGAGGAACGGTGTTCTTTTGCGATGGACGAAGCCGGGCAGCCGCATGACGCGAGGAAGGTCGCAGACCGACGGGTCGGTGCCAAGTGCGGCGGCAATCGCCTTTTGCAGCTGCTTGAAACCGGCAAGCGGACAGTCGCTATTCAACCAATAGTAGTGACGCTTGCCGGGGCTGCTCTCCACCATGAATGAAGGCATCAAGCCACGGCCGGCGATCTCAGCTTCCACAGCTAGGCGGCGATCGGGATTGTCACTGTCCGCGAAGCAAGCTCGAACCCGCTGCACGTTCGCGCTACACCGGGACCGGTTAGGCGTCATCTGGTTCGGCGTATAGAAGACACCAGCGCCGTCACGATTGAGATCAACCAGCGTGCGCCAGACAGCGGCGAGCGGCCCGTGCAGGGTCCGGGCAAGGCGTTCTTGCTTGTGGGCGCCATCATCAATCGTCTGGAAGCAGTGCAGCGCGTCAGTTGGACCGAAACGCGCGAGGAAGCGTTCGGCTTGCGCCGGATTTGGCAAGAGTAGGGCAACAGTATTCATCAACGTGCTTTCGACTTGCGTTGGGCGCGACGGGCTGGAAGGTGCCGCGTCTTGATCGAAATCAGACAGCGGCGGTCTGGACCATCCGGGCTGCTGCCCAGGCCCGCACGTCACCCATGCGATACCCGACGCGATAGGGCGACAGTTGAAGGAACGGGGGACCACCGCCTTTCTTGCGCCGGCGTGTCAACGTGACGCGATGCCCATAGCCTAAGCGTTCGAGGTCAGCATCGCTGACAATCATATCGTCGGGGATTGGGTCAGGTAGCTTTCGCATGTCGATCACTCCGGTAGTGGGAACGACATGCCTAATAGCCGCACAGAGCGTGCACGACGGGATGGGTTAAATCATTACCGTTAAGGTTTGCGGTATAATGCTACAATTTCAGCGAGTTGGCGTAACAGATCACTCGCTCTTTGTGGTGAAATATGGAGGTGCTTTGCCGCAGCTTTGGCGAGGTTGCCTTTGTCGGCCGTTCCGACGCCGCGCATGCCATTCGGACGCCCAAGCCGCCTGCCATTGCGTCGCTTCCATTTCTGCCCTTTGGGATTGGGCATGAAAACCTCACCAATGAACCAGCCATTCTGCTCAACGATCTCAAGCAACCGTAGCAGCATGCCACGCGAGACTGGTCGCCCACGGCGGGGCTGCTCATTCCTGTCCGCACGTTCAAAAAACGCAAGGATTGCCCGGATAGCTCCTATGATCGGATCGTCGGATATAGTTGAATTATAGTTCCCGCTGACTTTCTGCCGCCGATGTTCCGCCGCAACCGCCTGCGTGGATGGTAATCTTAAGTGGCGGTCCTTGTCCGGCATCAAATCGCTGCCGCAAGATTGCCTGTCCCGGTCGACTGTACTAGCCGCGTTACGTGATCCACCCACACGCTCATCGCAGCACGGACCTGAGGCCTGTAGCGGGAGCGGTTATAAGTACCGGCAACGCCCGCTTTGGACGCGCCGCTTACGTGATTCACTGCCGCCTCAATCACGTGCGGCTCAACTCCTAGATTGTTCAGCCCGGTCACGAACGTCCGGCGGAGGTCGTGCAGCGTCCAGACGGGTAAGGGAACAGGCTTGTCGTCCGTGCCGTTAGCCCTCGCCAATCGGCCATTCAGGCGATCCTTGCTCCGACTCCATGCCCCAAAACTATCCTCCCCGTGCTTGACCGTTTTTCCATATTTCGTCGGAGTCGCACGATGTGCCTTATGCGTGCCACCCTTGCCGCCGCCGAACACTAGGTCTCGGACATGCTCTAACCCATCCGCACGTTGCGATGGAAGCAGTGTCACTGCGGCCGGGAGTAGTGGCACTTCGTGCGCCAGCTTGTTCTTGGACCGGCTGGCTGGCAGCACCCATAACGCTGATCCATCGGCCTGCATGGTGATTTCAGACCACCGCATACCGGCGACTTCCTCCCGCCGTTGGCCGGTCAACAAAAGCAGCCGCACGATACTACCGTAGGAGCCGCCTCCGGCGTGTTGCCACACAAGCGCCAACTCCGCGTCGGTCAGCAGCCTGGCACGGGGCGTTTCCTTGGCAGGCTTGAACGTGTCAGTCACTGGGTTGGGCGTGGCTACCCGCTGAGAACGCAACCCCCATACCCACATCGCCCGCAGCGTCGCCCGCAGGCGATTAGCGGCCACTGGGCCGTTCATCAACGCGACCTGC
>JANXVC010000030.1 GCA_025351925.1 Rhodospirillales bacterium
AGCGCGTGGCGCTCAACGCCGTCCGCATCGTCACGGGCAAGAACTCCATGCGCCACACCATGCGCGATGCAGTGCTGGACGTGCGCGTTCTCGCCGACATCCTCGACCACATGCCCGTCGCTTGATGCGAAATCCCTGTCGTAGAAACACAGGGCTAGAGCTTTTCGCCGATCCACTGTGATCGGAAAAAACTCTAGCTGAGGCGATCAAAGCGCCCGGCATGCACTACATGCCAGTACCGCATCCGTTATGCTGCTGTTTCGCTTTCTGCGCGAACAATGGCAGTCAAGATATTCTTGTATATATTCTCTGGTCCAACGTTGCGGCCCGTGCTGGAAAATCACCCTGTCGTGTGATGGCTTGTTCTTTCCAGCCAGAGGTCGCCGGATCTACCCAGCAAAGTTGTCAAGAATCGTAACGCTTGGCCTGGTCGGCAAAGTCGAAAATGCATGGCTGGGTTAACATCGCTTGCGCAACGCAGCCTCATAGGGTATCGCCCAATAAGCTACAACCGTATGTGTCGAACCGAGGCGATGTCCTCTCGTTTTACGAGTGGTTCGACGCCCCATACTTGGTCTGCGTCGCTGCGTTATCGAACATGCAAAAGTCAGGTTTCTGTCGATTCAGGAATTAGGGCCGGCGATGGGTTTAATCTACGGTTGTACTCGTCTTCTATCCAATCTGCCTTTTGGTTCGTCCACTAAACGACTCGCTTCACGTTGCTGGGCAACCCAGCAACTGGTTCATTTGCCTTAGCATCCTTCACCTAACCGTTTAGCACCCAACCTATACGGAGTCCTGAAACGGCCGCGGCGCGACGCATGCCTGATAGTTGAAAAGCGAGAAAACGATGCACCGAGATAGTGCCGATGGGGTCCAAAGACCCATGCCGCAGGCTCCGGCGGAGACTACTAGGAGCGGCAAGCTCTTGCATCCAGTAATCATCCGGTTGAACAATTTTAGTTGTGTTTCTCTTGTAGTGGCTGCTTTTGTGACCACCGGCACAGCGGGCGTTTTAAGCGGGCCAGCTTCAGCCGCATCGCGTCACGCGCTGCACGCTGGGCATGGCAGGACCGCTTTGGCGATGGCCAAACCCAATAGAGGCAACAGGCTGGCGCATACTAAACGAACGCATGTAGCAAATGACGCCGCGCGCCATTCCACAGCCATGGCTCGTTTCAACCTAAGCCATCATGCGACCTCCAGCCGCTTCGTCAGTTCAAAGCGCGGGGTCGGCGGCGTTCGCAGCGCCGACGCAATGCACCGCAATGTCGTTCCGTTGGCCAACACGACATGGGATAACCCAGAGGTGCCGCCCGCCGTACTGGACGCTATTCAGTCGGCGGCCCGTGAGTCCGGCGTCGATCCGCACCTGCTCGCCGCGATAGCCTGGCGCGAGAGCAGGTTCGATCCAAACGCACGCAATCAACAGTCATCAGCGAAGGGACTGCTGCAATTCACCACGGGCACATGGCTCCAAATGGTCCGGGATTACGGCTCGCAGCATGATGTCGCGGCCTATGCGGCGGCGATCCATACCAATCGGTCCGGCGATCTCGTAGTGTCCGAGCAGGCGATACGGGACACGATTCTTCAGTTACGCAACGATCCCATTTTGTCGGCGAAGCTGGCCGCTGAAAACATGATGCGTCAACGCACTCTCATGCAGGCTCAGCTAAAGCGGCGCGTGCGCCCTGCGGACCTTTATTTGATCCATGTTCTCGGTTCTACCGGTGCCGCAAGGTTCCTCACCGCAGTCGCCAAGCATCCTACTGCGTCAAGCCTGGATGTCGCGAGCCTGACGGTGATGCGCAATGCGGGTCTTCTGGCGCGCGATGGCCGGCCGCTGAGCGTGGCAAACACCTACGCAGCCACGCAAAAGATGCTGAACGCGCAGCACACCCATTCAGCGCCGCTTCTAGCCGTTGCAAAAACGCCGGACAGCGCAGCCCTGGCCATGCCGATCCAGGTCAGCGAGGTGCCGTAGCAACAAAGACGGCGCGTTGCCGGCGCAAGGCTGTCAGGTTTCTCGCGGCTTGATCTCGGCCAGCCCGGCATTGGCGGCCATGGCTCTTATGAGCAAGCAGGAGTACAACGTCGCCTCGCTGCTCCAAGCCGGAACGGCAGCGCTGAGAGCTATAGGTATGTCACCGCCAGCAAGGAGAGAACACCTTGACTCTGCTGTTTCGTCTGCTGCAGCGCATACCGGCGATCCGCCGCTTGCAAGACGAGCGCGATGAACTGTATGCCGACCAGAATTCGGCGCGCCTAAAACTTCGGGCGGCGTCTGCAGAGATGGGAGTGCTTGAGGAGCAGTGCCGGGTGCTGCAACGTGAGCGGGACCAACTAACCGAAGCTGCGGCTCGGCAGACGACGGAGTATGCGTCGCGCATCCAGGCAGCACTCGCCGAAACTGCATCGGCGATCCGAGAGCGCGACCACTTGGGTGAGGAGCATCGTGCTCTTATTGCTCAAAAGGCTGCGGTCGAAGCTGAGCGTGACCAGATTGCCCGTACTCTCGACGATTTTCGCTCAACAACTGGCGCTGTCGAGACTGCACGGTAAAATACCGCGCACCTGCCTCGGCGTTATCTGGAACACAGCCTGCCTCCATAACCGATGATGCGGACGACCTCGACGTCGTCCGCTCTCCGGTTCAATACCGCCGAAAACTCGCGCCGCATTCCTGGCCGCCTACTTCTCCAGGACGTAGCTCCCCGGTGCATCCTGCAAAGGCGGATAGGCCTCGCCGCCCATCGCAGGCGACGCAGCCTTGTTGCCGGAGCGCGCAGCAAGCCAGGCAAACCAGTCCGTCCACCAACTGCCGTCGCTACGCCGCGCCGCCGCAAGCCACTGTTCGGGCGTCTCCACGCCAGCGTCCTCGTTCGTCCAGAACGTCCCCTTGCCGCCGGGCGGATTGATGATCCCGGCGATATGGCCGCTGGATGCGAGGACGTATCGCACCTTGCCGCCCGTGAGGTGGTTGATGTGCCAAGCCGCGTTCCACGGCACGATATGGTCCTTCTCCGCCCCGACCGCATAGATGTCCTGCCGGATCCGACCGAGGTCCAGCGCCTCGCCCTTGAGGTGGATCTTGCCAGGCTCAATCAGGTTGTTCTCGACGTAGGTGTTGCGCAAATACCATCCGTGCGCCGCCCGGGCCATCCGTGTGCCGTCGCTGTTCCAATACAGCAGGTCGAACGCCGGCGGCTTCTGGCCAAGCAGATAGTTGTTCACCACGTTCGACCAAATCAGGTCATTGCTGCGCAACAGGTTGAACATGTTGGACATCTCGCGGCTGTCGAGATAGCCGCGCTCCATCATCTGCTGCTCCATGAAGTCAATGGACGGCTCGCCCAAGAACATGGCGGTGTCGCCGACCTTGGAGAAGTCCTGCAGCGAAACCATGAACGTCACCGCGCCAAAGCGGTCATCGCCCTTCGCGGCCAGCCAGGCCAGCGTCATCGCCAGCAGCGTTCCGCCGATGCAGTAGCCCATCACGTTCACGGTCGGGCTGCCGGTGATCTTGCGCACCACGTCGCTCGCCGCGAGCGGGCCGAGATCCACGTAGTCCTCGATTGTGGTGCCCTCCATCGCGCCGTCGGGGTTGCGCCACGACACCATGAACACGGTGAAGCCCTGCTCGACCAAATGCCGCACCATGCTGTTTTTCGGCTGCAGGTCGAGGATGTAGAACTTATTGATCCAGGGCGGCAGGATCAGCAGCGGGACCTCGTGCACCGATCCGCCCTTCGGCTCG
>JANXVC010000031.1 GCA_025351925.1 Rhodospirillales bacterium
GCCAGCACTCGCAAACCAGACGCGTCGAAGTCACTGCGCAGCGGTGTCGTCATGGCAAACCTCATCCGTTCGCCACTTTGAATCAAATCGTCGTCGCGTCGGGCAAAACACGATTGAGTCAACCGCCGAGGGACTTGGTATTATACGACATGACTCGCGTCAACCCTGCACTGGCGATGGCGGCGATCACAGCGGCCTCTGACGTATTCACGCAAAGCCTCGACTGGATGGGGACGAGGCATTCACGACCGCCTGCGCGGAATTTCCAGGCGTTCGGTGAGGCGACAGGATTGATGGCTATGCAGCTGTGATCGCGGAGTTGCTCCGGTGTTTGTGGACACCCCCCTTGCCGCCAGATAAGTGGGACTTGCGCATACGACGACGCGGATCGAGCCAATCCGCGTCGCTATCATATTGCTTTCGGGGAGGCTACCGACCCGGACGGCTACATCGATGCTCTCCTCGACCGTATCAACGACGCGGTCGGTGAGTAAAAGTCGCAGGCCAATTTCGGGGAAAGCATCCAAGAACTCGACGGCTAGAGGAAGCAGATGCGTGTGCCCAAGGCCCCAGGGTGTCGTAACAGCAAGATCGCCCTTAGGGCTTCTATACTCGCCGGACACTTGGCGTTCGGCGTCGTCCACCTGTTCCATGATCCGCTTGCAGGCTTCCACGTAATCCCGGCCAGCATCGGTCAGCGTCATCCTCCGGGAAGATCTCTGAAACAACTCGGCTTTCAGACGCGATTCTAAATCGGCGACCTTGCGACTGACCGTCGCAACTGGAGTTCCTAGTTGGCGCGATGCAGCAGAAAAGCTGCCCGTCTCGGTGACGGCGACGATGACCGACATCGCCTCCAAACGGTCCATAAGCCCCAGCTTTCCAAATAGCGAGAAGATGCTTCTCATTCATAGAGAATGCGTCCCGATACGGCAATCGGCTAGGTCTGGAGGCGCTGAAAGCATCCGCACCAAACCGCCGGACGGCTTGCGGACCGTCAACTGACACAATCGGGACTGTGGAGGCGATCATGGAGCAGGCTCGCAGACCAACAACTGTCTCATCCTACGCTACGAACACTCGGGCTTTCGCATTCGGCCTCTTCCACCTCCACCTTCCCAAGCGGTCGCTGCGACGGCGATCAATTGGGGCGCGTCGATCATGAACGCATCAGAAACGGTGCCTGAATCACGAGTGTCGACCCAAGGAGGGTTTCGGAGATGACCCGCAGAAAACTCGCACTGGCAGCCGCCATCGCGCTGCTCACCGGCTTCGTCAAGGCCAGCATCGGGACTGCATGTGCGCAGACGCCCCTAAGTGCCACGGAGATTGTGACGCACTACCAAACCGCGACCATTGACGGATCCAGTCTGTTCTATCGTGAGGCAGGCCCGGCGGCAGGCCCGGTCGTTCTTCTGCTGCACGGCTTCCCTACATCGTCGCACATGTTCCGAAACCTGATCCCGGCGCTGGCGGACCACTATCGAGTGATCGCGCCGGACTACCCGGGCTTCGGCCAGAGCGCGGCACCCGACCACGCTCAGTTCGCCTACACCTTCGCCCATTACGCCAGCTTGGTGGATGGGCTGCTGCAGCACCTCGGGGCTACGCGCTACGCCATGTATGTCATGGACTACGGCGCACCCGTCGGCTACCGCCTGGCACTGCTGCACCCCGAGCGTGTCGCGGCATTGATCGTGCAGAACGGGAACGCCTATGCCGAGGGACTCGGAGCGTTCTGGGATCCCATCAAGGCATACTGGGCAGACGGGTCGGACGCGCATCGGCGGGCGCTCGACGTCCTGGTGGCCCCGGAGACGACGAAGTTTCAGTACACCGACGGCGTGAGCGATGTGTCGCGCATCAGTCCCGACAACTGGGTGCACGACCAAGCCCTGCTGGATCGGCCCGGCAACCGCGACATCCAGCTCGACCTCTTCCACGACTACGGCACGAACGTGCCGCTGTATCCGGAATTCCAAGCGTTCTTTCGCAAGGACCAGCCACCCACGCTGATCGTGTGGGGCAAGAATGACAAGATTTTTCCGGCAGCCGGGGCCGGTCCTTACCTGCGCGACCTTCCCAAGGCCGAGCTGCACCTGCTGGACACCGGTCACTTCGCGCTTGAAGACAAGCTCGACGTTATGGCGCCGATGATCCGCGACTTCCTCGACCGTTCGATCGCTCCGAAGTGAGCGACCGCTGCGACGCGCTACGCCGGCTTTGATCGGAGGCTCCGCATGACAAACCTGAACCACCATCGGCCCAGCGATGACGCCGCATCCCGCCGCAACATCCTGTTCGGCGGCCTTGCCGCGGCGTCGACGCTGGCGCCATTCCCGAACAGCACGATCGCAGCGCACGCACAGGAGGCGATCCGGCCGGCCAGGCGGCCCAGCACGGGAGTTCAGAGGCCGGGCTTCATCATGACGAAAGACGGCACCGAGATCTACTACAAGGACTGGGGCAAGGGACCGCCCGTCGTCTTCAGTCATGGCTGGCCGCTCA
Source organism: Rhodospirillales bacterium (assembly GCA_025351925.1). Classification (GTDB taxonomy): domain Bacteria; phylum Pseudomonadota; class Alphaproteobacteria; order Acetobacterales; family Acetobacteraceae; genus CAHJXG01. The sequence continues at coordinate 2,509 of JANXVC010000031.1, forward strand.
ACGCCGATGTCTGGGACGATCAGATGATGTTCATGGCGTCACACGGCTTCCGCTGCGTTGCCTTCGATCGCCGCGGTCATGGCCGGTCGAGCCAGCCGTGGAACGGAAACGACTATGACACCTTCGCCGACGACCTCTCGGAGCTGATCGGCGCGCTTGATCTGAAAGCCGCTACTTTGGTGGGTCATTCGGCCGGGGCCGGAGACATCGCGCGCTACATTGGGAGATACGGGACTGCGGGTGTTTCTGGGGTCGTGCTTGTCTCTGCCATCCCTCCCTTGATGCTTAAGACGCCGGCGAACGCAGGTGGCGTCCCGATCGAGGTGTTCGACGGCATCCGCGCCGGCGTTGCCGGTGACCGCGCGCAATTCTACCGCGATCTTGGCGACGGCCCGTTCTTCGGCGCCAATCGACCGGGCTCGAAAGTATCGCAGGGCGTCAAGGATGCTTTCTGGCTCTGGTGCATGCAGGTCGGGCTGCGGGCATCCTACGAGGGCATAAAGGCCTTCTCCGAGACCGACTTTACGCAGGATCTGAGGCGGTTCGATGTCCCGACGGTGATCATCCACGGCGAGGACGACCAGAACGTCCCGATTGCGACTACCGCGCGGTTGTCCTCGAAGCTGATCAAGAGTGCGACGCTGAAGGTGTACCCTGGTGCGCCGCACGGGCTCACGTTGACGCACAAGGACAGATTCAACGATGACCTGCTCACCTTTGTGAACGGCCTGCGGTGACATTGCAAAGCGGGCCTGTGCTCGCGCCAACAATGGAGATGACACGATGAATACGGTCACGACACAAGATGGCGTGGAGATTTTCTACAAGGACTGGGGCAAGGGTCAGCCCATCGTTTTCAGCCACGGGTGGCCACTGTCGGCCGACGACTGGGACGCGCAGATGCTGTTCTTTCTTGGCAAGGGCTATCGCGTCATCGCCCATGACCGGCGTGGGCATGGCCGTTCGACGCAGGTCGGCGATGGCCACGATATGGACCACTATGCCGACGACCTCGCCGCGGTTGCGGCGCATCTTGATCTCCAGGACACGGTCCATGTCGGCCATTCGACGGGTGGCGGCGAAGTGGTGCGCTACCTCGCCCGGCACGGCGAAGACCGCGTGGCAAAGGCCGCCATCATCAACGCGGTGCCGCCGCTGATGGTGAAGACCGCGAGCAATCCGGGGGGCCTGCCCAAGGATGTCTTCGACGGGTTCCAGGCGCAGCTTGCCGCCAATCGGTCGGAGTTCTACCACGCGATCGCCGCCGGTCCGTTCTACAACTACGATCGGCCAGGCGCGAAGCCCTCGGAGGCCAACATCCGGAACTGGTGGCGCCAAGGCATGATGGGCGGCGCCAAAGCCCATTACGACGGCATCGTTGCGTTCTCGCAGACCGACTTCACCGCCGATCTCGAGAAGATCAATGTGCCGGTGCTGGTGATGCACAGCGAAGACGATCAAATCGTTCCGTACGCCGACGCCGGACCACTGTCAGCCAAGCTGCTAAAGAAGGGCACGCTGAAGACCTACAAGGGTTTCCCGCACGGCATGCCGACGACCCAGGCCGACATCATCAACGCCGACCTCCTCGCCTTCATCGAGGGTTGAAAGATGAGCGACGTGGACGGGCGCGGTGCTGCCAAGCGGGTTTCAGGGAGAGCATCGCTGTCCCGACGAGGTTTTTGCCTTTGCTGCGTCGGCGGTGCGGCCGGCGCGGCGGGAGCGTGGCTCACGCCGCGCGAGGCGTTCGCGGAGGCTCGCGGCCTCGTCAGCCTGATCAAGGACAGCGCCGCCACGTCGCCGATCGTCACGCACAAGCTGCGCCACGGCATCAGCGTCCTCGAAGGCTCGGGCGGATCCGTCGCCGTGCTGTCGGGCCCTGACGGCAAGGTGCTGGTCGACGCCGGCATCTCCGTTTCGCGCCCGCAGTTGACGCAAGCCCTGACAGGGCTCGGACCCGAGCCGATCACCTACTTGATCAACAGCCACTGGCACTTCGACCACACCGACGGCAACACCTGGCTCCACGCGGCGGGCGCGAAGCTCATCGCCCACCAGAACACGCGCAAATACCTTTCCCAGGTCCAGCGCGTGGACGACTGGGACTACAACTTCCTCGCCCTGCCGGCAGGCGGCATCCCCGGCGAAGTGTTCGCCGAGGAGCGCAGCCTCCAGCTCAACGGCCTCACGCTCGCGCTCAAGCACTACGGCCCGGCGCACACCGACAGCGACATTTCCGTGAGTTTCGCCGAAGCCAACGTGGTCCATGTCGCGGATACGTTCTGGAATGGCGTCTACCCGTTCATCGACTATTCGACGGGCGGCAGCATCGACGGGATGATCGCGGCATCCGATGCCAACCTCGCCGCGACGGATGACGACACCATCATCATCGCCGGTCACGGCAAGGCCGTCGGCACGAAGGCCGAGCTGCGGGAGTTCCGGGACATGCTCGTCATTGTCCGCGACAAAGTAGCCACGCTCAAGGCGCAGGGACGATCGCGTGACGAGACCGTGGTTGCCAGACCAACAGCGGCCTTCGACGCCAAGTTCGGTGATTTCGTGATCGATCCCGGCTTCTTCACGAAGCTGGTCTACGACGGCGTCTGAGAGAGCTGGCCCAAGTCGTAACGTGTGCTGGAGCAAATCAATGAACACCAGAATCGTCCGGCTGCTCTCGATGGTCTTTACCGTCTCGGCATCCGGTGCCTTCGCACAGGAAACGTCGTCGAACGTGGCGCTTGGCCAAGGGGCCGCGTCCGCCGGAGCAAACGGAGCGCGTGCCATGTTCGACCTGCCCGGCATCGCTTCTCCAGCGACACAGGAGCCAGCCGGCCTGGTCGTGGGCCCTCCGCTGCCAGAGTTTCTCGCGCGTGGGCTGGTCATCATCCAATACCGCGCGGAGAACCTCCGCATTGTCCCAATCTACGGTCCGGCGGCACTCGAGGTGAAGCCCCGCGTCGGCCATATCCATGTCACGGTGGACGACGCCGGGTGGCATTGGGCGGACGCCAGTGGCGAGCAGCTCATTATCCAGGGGCTCGAGCCGGGACCGCACAGCGTGCGGATCGACCTCGCCGACCCGACGCACCGAGTTATCGACAGCCAGATAATGCGCCTGGAGATCCCGCCGCGGGCGCCGGCTCGGTGACGGAACACCGGGATGCCTCATCGTGGGCAAATCTCCGGGCAGCACGAAGGAGGAGGCAAATGATGGAAAGACTCACCTGCCCTCGGCGACCCCTCTTCGGCGCGGTGGCAGCTAGCGTCGCCGCGGCGCGACTAGGTGCGACACCCGCCGCCGCGAACCCCCAGGCCGCCGACGTGACGCCGACGCAAGCGCTCGCGACCCAGCCGAGCAGCCCCACATCCTTCGCGGCGCTGAAGCAGATTGAGGCCGGGGTTCTCGACATCGGATACGCGGAAGCCGGTGCTTTGGATGGCCCTCCAGTTCTTCTCCTGCACGGCTGGCCCTACGACATCCACAGCTACGTGGAGGTCGCTCCACTTCTCGCTTCGGCGGGATATCGGGTGATCGTGCCGTATCTACGGGGTTACGGCAGCACGCGCTTCTTGTCGAACCAGACGATCAGGAACGGCCAGCAATCCGCACTGGCGGCCGACGTCGTCGCGCTGATGGATGCCGTCGGCATTCAGCGCGCGATCATCGCCGGCTATGACTGGGGCGCCCGAAGCGCCAACATCGTGGCGGCACTCTGGCCGGAGCGGTGCAAGGCCCTCGTGTCTGTCAGCGGCTACCTGATCGGCAACCCCGAAATCAACAAGACCCCGCTGCCGCCCAAAGCGGAACTTGCATGGTGGTATCTGTTCTACTTTGCCACGGACAGAGGCCGGGCCGGTTACGAGAAGTACCGCAAGGACTTCGCCAAACTGATTTGGCAGACCGCCTCCCCAAAATGGACGTTCGACGATGCGACCTTCGACCGAAGTGCGGCGGCGCTCGACAACCCGGATCACCTCGACGTCGTGATCCACAACTACCGGTGGCGGATCGGTCTGGCATAGGGCGAACAGCAGTATGACGCCTTCGAAAAGCGGCTGGCAGACGCTCCCATCATTCGTGTGCCGACCATCACCCTGGAAGGCGACGCGAACGGCGCGCCGCATCCGGAGCCGGCGGGTTACGCCAAGCGCTTCTTGGGCGCCTATGCGCACCGGCTCGTCACGGGCGGTATCGGTCACAACCTACCGCAGGAAGCTCCGCGCGAGTTCGCCCAAGCGGTGATCGACGCCGACACGTTCTGATCGTGTCTTGCCATACCTTAAATTGAGTAAGGAGTTTGTGGTGTGAGTAGACTTCAAGAAAAAGTAGCCCTGATCACCGGCGCAAACAGCGGCATCGGCTTGGCCACCGCCAAGCTCTTCGCCGCTCACGGCGCCCGCGTTTTTCTGACTGGACGTCGTAAGAAGGAGCTGGACGCAGCGGTTTCCGAGATTGGCGGGAGCGCCCGTGGTATCCAGTGCGACATATCCGAGCTTCCCGACCTGGACCGTTTGTTTGCGATCGTACGCGAGGAGGCCGGCGTGATCGATGTGCTCTTCGCAAATGCAGGAGGCGGCAATTTCCTTCCGCTTGGGTCCATCACCCAGGGATTTCGCATCAAGCGACGGGCATGTGGTCGAGGATGTCGGCGAGAACGCGCACGTCCAGCACTGCATCGCGCATGGTGTGGCGCATGGAGTTCTTGCCCGTGACGATGCGGACGGCGTTGAGCGCCACGCGCT
>JANXVC010000036.1 GCA_025351925.1 Rhodospirillales bacterium
CTCCAAGTGGGGCGCTGACCTGTTCGCCGGCGTGCGCTCCGTCATCGGCACCGCCGCACGCCGTGGCATGGGCGCCTACCAGGCTATCCAGCAAACCCTACGCGGGCAGGCCACTCCCTACCCGGGTTGAGCAGAAACGAAACCGAGACCTTGATCGGTTCAAGACAATGTCTCTCGCTCGCCGTGTCTGCTTCGACCATGATTTTGTAGCCAGTCGTCGCAGCACTGAAGCCCAGCGGCCTATGGTTGCCGCGCCATCCAGTCTGCGCAGCCAAATACATGATCTCTGACAACGTGAAATTCATCGCCACATCGACCGGTTCGTGCCGGGCTTCAATCGAGAACGCTGCCTTCGCCAATACGGAGCAGGTTGTTGCGCGCAGCCTGAGGCTCGAAAACAGTTCGGACGTGAGGTGGCCCTGCAGAGCCTCGACCGATTGGGCATGGGGCGCTGCACAGACAGCCAAACTGCCAGCCAGCATTCCACCTACGCCAAACCGCATCCACTGAGGGCGCACGTCACTTCACCAGGTCGGCGTTGACAGTTCCGCGAATGGTCTCCTGCTCACCCTGCACTTTGGCCGCCAGGTGCAGCGCCCAGACGCCCGCCATGCCAGGATCTACCAAAAAGCTGTAGATTCCGGCCTTCGGCGGCAATGCCTTCACCGGCGCGGTCATGGTTTCCATCCCCGCAGGGCCCATGTCGGCCGTGGATTCGAAGATCACGGCATTGGCGACGGACTTTCCATCCACTATGCGTATGAGACGGACTTGGATGACATCCTTCTTGGCCAGGAGCTGTGGCTTGCCGACCAGCTCAAAGCGGTAGTCCTGCGGCGTTGCGAGAGCTGGACTTGGTGAAAAGCCACCAAGCGCAATGGCAACAAACGCGAGCGCGACCGCGCTCGGGAGAACGGGCTCGTGAGGCATAGTGCTGTGTTCCTTCCCGCCCTCCAGGGAGCCGGAGGGCTTAGTCACTGACTTCGTGTCTAGGGCAGCACCGGGTTACATAGCCCGCGCGGGGTTATGGGCCGGCCCTGGACGCCAGACACACCGAAGCAGCGCGCACATGGCGCGCGGACGGAGTCAGGCCGATTTGGGTGGGAACGGAGAAGGCGGGTGTGACAGACCGGTCAAAGGGTGATCAGTGGACCAGTAGGCGACCGCCGCATAGGTCACAGGCGCCTCGTCCAGCCAGGTTTTCACGATCCTGTCGGGTGTGCCGAGGCATTGCATGAGCTTCACGCAGTCCGGGGTGATCCCCTTATGCGGAACGGGCGCGTTCGTATCGTGTGCCGTAGGCATCTCGGCACAACCCGGCATGGGGCCATCCGCCGTGGCTACCGCAGCGACGCTGCTGGGCGGCATGGCTTGCACCGTCGTCCCACCCAGGAAGGCGAGGCCGACAAGCACCAGGATCAACCAACGAAGCGATCGCTTTCACATGGCGAGCAACATCGTCGTTGCGCGCGCAAATGGCAATACCGGCGAGCGATCCCGAAAGCCGCTCCATAGCCTGCCCGTGCGTGGCCCATCTCCTCGCTCTCTACGCGTCCGCGCAGATCGTCGCCATAGCCCGACCTCGGAATATACGTACGCGCGCCGTTGATGCATAATCCAAGAGAGATCTGGTCACGCGCCGGAATGGCTACTACGCCATCACAATCTGGCTTCGGTGCTTTCGCGCCAATAAGCGCCACCTCTCGGGCGTCAACTCGGCCAAATGTCTCGCGGCCTCCGCGGTGAAACGCGGGTCAACTGCAAAATCGGCTTCCGCCGAGCAGCGACGTTGATGCGAAATCTGACTTACCCGACGTCACTGATGTCCGTAGATTCCGAGCCTTTCTTCAACATGCCAGACTCGGATAGCGTGAGACAGTAACTTAGGCAGGAAATTTCACAAAACCATATCTACTGCTATGGAAAACGCTTGCGAGACGACTTGATAATCAAGCAAATATCAATAGGAAAACCTGCAATTAGAAATCAATTTATTTGTATAAATAGAGCAAAACAGCACTCTCAGTTAGTAAACTTGGTGATAGAATTCTCACTATATTATATATTTATACTCCGAATACCTAAACTCATTAATATAGATATGCTGCAAAGTTTTTTATGGTTTCCCACGTTCATTTGCAGAGGCTGTGGGTAAAGAAACAATAATGGTAGGAAATACGATATGAACCTTTTTAGGCACGCTGTCGCAAGCATCCTGGTGATCGGCAGCCTTGTATCACCAGCATTCGCCCAAGGCGAAACCCCGGACTCAACCTTCGGCGAAAATACTATGACTTTCACCACCCCGGGTGGAGCCATGATGAAAAGAATGGTGCCGGCCAATGTCATGAATAATATGATGACAAAGGGTGCGATGCCGATGACGGATGGCGTTATGATGATGATGCATCAGGGCAAAATGTATATGATGCATGATCAAAAAATGCCGGACGGGAAAATGATGTCGGACGTCGCTATGGGCAAATGAGCTTGGAGGACATCTGTCGGGTTCGAGGATGTTGACGTGCAGAGGGGCGGCTGGTGGTTTCGACGAGCTGATGACGTGATGAAAGCGGCCAATCGATCGACCGCCCGTATTCATTCAAGGAACTCTGGCGTTTATGGCTGCACCCGACTTGGTCGACCCGTCCGGCCTGATGGAAGAGGCTAAACGCTTCGCCTTCGTTCGCCAGCACCGTTGGCCGGACGACGTGCACTGCCTTTGGTGCGGCAGGCCTTCGGTGGTCCGGGGGGGGGGGACGGTGCAACGACACGCGGCCGGCTTCGCAGCAGTATCGGTCCAAGGCCTGTGGGTCCCGCTTGGACGAAATCACCGGCACAGTGCTGGCCGGGCATCATCAGCCTTCGCATATGTGACGTTCGTGCCTCCTTCATGGAGCTTGATATCTTGAACTAGCACATCGCCGCCAAGCCGCGAACAAAGAACCAGGTGACGGCCATGCTGCCCACCAGAGTTCGGGAATGAAGTCATAATGCTTCCCAAGATTGCAGCATCAATATTATTAGGAACTTTGTCGATACTCCCTTCGGCTTGTGCGCCGCAGCCAAACATTGCAGCGTCGCCGATTGCGGCTACGAGCCTGAGTACTCCGTCGAATGGTGCGGCTTCCAACATGCAAGGGATGTATATGAGCGCTCTGATGCAGCGTTGTACTCAGGTGCGGCGTCAAATGCAGCCGGATGCAGTGCTGTCTCCGGACATGCAACGAATGATGTCGCAATGTGAGCAGTCAGATCGCAGCATGGGTTTGGCTTCGCCCGGCGCTCGTTAGACTAGCCAGACAACCGTCAGACTTATGCAACGTACCTGGCGCAATCACGCATTGCGACCGCATCGCGTCCGCTAGATCAAGCTGTAGAGCAACTCTTGGTTTGCAGCCGGGGTCCAGGACATCGTGGAGCCATAACCGGCTTCCATCTCACCCTCGCCCGTTCGCGTAGGTTGCCTGCGCGATAGATGGGAGACAGGCGCACGGTTCATCGTTCCAGCGCCGAACCGCCGGCACGGCAGGGCCGTTCCATGCGAAGCATCCCGAGACACCAAGGATGGTTGCAATCAGGATGGAACGGTGGGTCGGGAGCATTGTATCGTCCTAAGTTGGCTCCGAAGCGCCGGTCACTGCTGCCCACCACTCGTTTTCTTTGCTGGGGCCGCAATTCCGCTAGCCCAGTGTCTTGGCGGTGAGCGCCCTCCTGCCTGATCACGCTCGGCCTGCAGCATCAACTGGTGATGCCGCAACCGCTCCTGCACGACCTGCGGCGTCGGTTGGATGTCTTTGCCGCCCACGATGGGATGGCCGTGTGCGAGGGCGGCATGATCCGCCGCCGTCTGAGCGCTGACGCCCGACGCGACGCCCAGCACCAACAATCCAACTGCGACGGGAAGCTTCAAGCCGCTGGTTAAAACCATGCGCGGACACCCAAAACCAATCGCAGGTCGCTCACAGGCGAATCTCCTCGGCGTGAGAAGTTGGCGGTCGGGCCGAATACCTTCTGATAGGCGATGCCGGCATAAGGCGCGAACTTGCGGGTGATCTCGTAACGCAGCCGCAGGCCGGTATCGAGTTCACTCAGGCCGGAACCGACGCCGCGGCCCGGGTCGTCCTTGGTGTAGACGTTGAGCTCGGCCTGCGGCTGCAAAAACAGCCGGTTGGTGATCGGGATGTCATAGGAGGCGTTCAGCTTGGCTGCGAAATGGCCGCCGCTGCTGACATAGGCCGTGGCTTCGACGGTGAACCACTGGATCGCAAGCCCCTGGATGCCCAGGGCGAACCATGTGCGTTGGCTCCCGTTGTCGAGATCGACCCGCACGCCGGTCTGCAGGTCGAAATAGGTCGAGACCGCCCGGGAGTACAGCACCTCGTTGATGCCGTCGGCAAAGTTGCCGTTGCTGCGCCGAGTGCCCTCGAACTTGAGGAACAGCTTGTCGTAGTCGGTGCCCGCCCAGGCCAGCCCCTCGTAGCGGAAGTTGTTGCTGGAGCCGGTGCTGCGGTTCTCTAGCTGCTCGACCAACGCATGGAACTCGATGATCTGGTCGTTGATCGGCGGTGGCAGCGCCAAGGGGATTGCCGGATCGGTGGTGAGCCGGACGGCGGCCGGCGCCTGGGCGTGCGCCGCCGATGCGAAGCAGGTGAGGACGCCGGTCGCGCCGAGTGTGACGAGACCAGGCCAGCGCGCGTTCATGCGACGGCCACCACACGGAGCATGCCGGAGTCCATGTGATAGAACAGATGGCAATGGTAGGCCCACTTGCCCGGCGCATCGGCGGTGACGATGTAGCTCAGCCGTTCACCCCCTTTGACGACGACCGTGTGCTTCAGGGGAGCATGGGCGCCTTGGCCGTTCTCCAGCTCGCTCCACATCCCGTGCAAGTGGATGGGGTGCTCCATCATCGTGTCGTTGATCAGCACGAAACGCACCCGCTCGCCGAACTTGAGGGGGATCGGCTCGGGTGATTCGGACCATTTCTTGCCGTCGAACCCCCACATGTAGCGGTCCATGTTACCGGTCAGGTGCAGCGTGACCTCCCGCGTGGGCGGGCGGGTGTCGGCATTGGGCTTGAGCGCGCGCAAGTCGCGGTAGGTCAGGACCCGGCGTCCGTTGCCGGCCAGGCCGATGCCCGGGTCGCCCAGCCGGTCAATTGGATCGGTAGCCACGTTGTCCACTCCCACCGCCCCGGGACTCGTCCGCAGCGGTGGCCCAGTGTCCAGCCGCTTTTCCTCTGTCGTCGTGCTGGGCATCCCGCCGGCGGCCGGTGCTGGCGGCGCCGCCCCCATGTCCATGCCGGCCATCACCATGCCGGGCATCGCGCCATCGGTGGTAGGTTTAGGCACGGTACCGCCCAGCGGGCTGCCCGGCTTACTGCCGCCGCCCGGTTTTGGTGCGGCAGCGCCCATGTCCATGCCGGCCATGCCGCCCATTCCCATATCGACCATGGTGCGGATCGGGCGCGGGTCCATCTGCGGCACCGCGGCGCTCGCGCCGTCGCGGACGGCCAGCGTGCCCCTGGCATAGCCGGTGCGATCCTGAGCCTGGGCGAAGATCGTGTAGGCGGGCTGGCCGCCGGGCTCGACGAGAACGTCATAGGTTTCGGCCGGACCCATGCGGAATTCCTCCACCTCGACCGGGACGACATTGTTGCCGTCGGCCTGCACGACGGTCATCTTGAGGCCCGGAATGCGTACGTCGAAGAACGTCATGGAGGCCGCGTTGATGAAGCGCAGCCGAACCCGCTCGCCGGGCCGGAACAGGGCGGTCCAGTTGGAGGCCGGGGATTTGCCGTTGACGAGGTAGGTGTAGAGGTCGCCGGTGACGTCCGCGAGGTCGGTTGGGCTCATGCGCATCCTGCCCCAGGCCAGCCGGTCCGAGACCGTGGCGCCCAGGCCGCCTTTGCGCACGTCGGAGATGAAGGTGCCGACCGTGCGTTGGTTGTGGTTGTAGTAGTCGCTATCGAATTTGAGGTTGCTGAGGACGGCCATGGGATCCCCATCGCTCCAGTCGGACAGCATGATGACGTGCTCCCGATCGGAGCGGACCGGATCGGGCTGCCGCGGCGCCACGATGAGCGGCCCGTAGAGGCCGGTCGGCTCCTGCAACCCGGAGTGGCTGTGGTACCAATAGGTGCCGCTCTGCTTCAGGGGAATGCGGTAGGTGAAGGTAGCACCTGGCGCGATCCCGGCGAAGCTCACGCCGGGCACGCCGTCCATCGCCGCGGGCGGCGTGATGCCATGCCAATGGATGGAGGTCGCCTCCCGCAGCCGGTTGGTCACGTTCACCAGGACGGTGTCGCCCTCCTGCCAATGCAGCACGGGTCCGGGGACTTGCCCATTGACGGCCGTGGCCATGGCAGTCCGGCCGGTGATGTTGACCGGCGTCGGCGCGATTATCAGGTCGAACTGCCGGCCTGACAGCGTTGCAGGACCCGCGGGCACCACGGGTAACGCGCCGGCACAGCCTTGAAGGCCAAGCGCCGCTGCGCTGCTCGTTGCTGCCGCACCCTGAACGAAGCGCCGCCGGCTAAGAAGATCGCCGGTGAGGTGCCGGCGGTGTATGCTACGTTTGTTCATCTAAAGATCTCCCGACACGGACCGAGAAGAAGGGCGACGGCCGCATCGCCCCAGGGATTCTGAGCAAAGCCAACCGCTGCTCACGGCATGCTGTCCACGGCGCGGGCCGTTCAGTGCATCTTGAACCATCCAACTCCCCGGATATCGTTGAACGAGTCGGTCTTGTGGCAGGCAAAGCACTGCTCGACGGTCGCGCCCCGCTGTCCGGTGATGCCCTGGTCCATCATGGCAAAGTGCATCATGTAATGACTGGGCGGCGCCTTGTGGCACTGGTTGCAGTCCTCCGACCTGGGGGATGGATGCAGATAGCCGGCGATCTTCCAGGTCTCGGTCGCATGGCAGTCGGCGCACTGCTGGCCGAACCATCCCTGGTGCTTGTCGCGAAAGCTGTGGCAGGACCCGCAGTCCAGCGCCTGGGCGTCCATGCCTGGACCGCCCCCTGCCGCGCCTGCCAGGAAGTGCCGGATGGCGGCTTCATTGGCTCGCGCAGGGAACAATGAAACCCGCTCCGGAGCGGATTCAGCAGGCGCTGCGCGCAAGCCGACTGCGGTCAGGACCGAGTGATCCATCTTGATCGGCCGCTTGCCATCGCCCTGGTGCTCGACGTGGCAGCCCCGGCACTCCCCAACCGTCGCGTGGAACACGGTGGACTGCTTTTCGAGCAGTAGCGCAGCCGGCGCGTGGCAGGTGATGCAGGACGCTGCCGCAATTCCTTGGTTCGGCGTGTGGCAACTCTCGCACTGGGTGCCGATGAAGGCGTGTGCGGACGACAGCGGGCCTGGGCTGGCGGCGGCGCTCCAGATCGGCAGCGTCGGCGTGCCGCCACGATAGATCGCAGTTGGCACGAGCACCGCGGCGGCAAGGCCGAGCACGCCGAGCAGCACATAGAGGGCTGAACTCAGATTCACCCGAGCCACCGCAGTCCGTAGTAGATGTCGCCCCAGATGTGCAGCGCCAGCAGCGGATACATCACGAGTGCCGCCGCGACGTGCAGCACCGTCCACCGGGACAGGGAACGTTTCAGAACGGTTCGCGCGCTGATGCCGTACTCCAGCTCGGCGATGCCGCCGAGCAAGCCGGGGATCGGCATCTCCTCGGCATCGAAGGGCTCGGCCCTGGCAAGCGAGCGCGCCGTCATATCGTAACGCGTTCTGAGCACAGCGAGCATGCCCTGCTGTTCGCGCAGATCGACGCCCACCTGCACCAGGTAGTAGCGGCCGGCAAAGCCGCTGAACACGACGATCAGCATCGCCGCAACGAGGCCGATCCCCAGAGGGCTGTAGAATTTGTGGCCGCTATGGATGATCCCGAGCAGCGCGCCGAAGACGCCGGCATAGACGTGGAACGAGAGGATGGCGCGAAGCGGCGCGTGCCTGGTCACCCGTGCCTTCACCCAGGCGATGCGCTTCACCAATGAATAGACCAGCAACAGCACCAGCAACGCGGCGCCGGCGATGCCGATCAGACCGCCGGCCAGGCTGCCGGGGAACCGTGGTGCCTGATGCAGCAGGAAGCCGGGCACCACGAGGGCGAGGGCGCTGACCAGCGCGCCGACCGTAAGCTTCTCCGTCTCGCCCATATCAGGCGTCAACCACGAGGCGCCCGACCGACTTCGCCTGGCAGGCCAGGATGATGCCGCGTATCTTGTCTTCCGGCAGCAATCCGTCCTCGACCTCCATGGTCACGGTGCCGCTGGTGAGCGGCACCACGCAGGTGCCGCACGTGCCGACCCGGCAGGAAAAGTCGATCGCAACGCCGATCGCCTCTGCCGCCTCGAGCACGCTTTGATCCGGTGCGAGCGGCCCAGTCTTGCCCGATTTGCTGAACTCGACCTCGACTTGCGCTGAAGGAGGAGCGTCGGCAGCCGGAGCGGGGACGGTGGTCGCTGCAGCATCGGCAGGGGGCGCCGGCGCTGCCGCGGGAGCGAAGGCCGGAGCAGGCGCCGGCGCGGCTCCTTGAGCCGGACCGAACGCCTCTGTCTTGATCTTGTCCTTGGCTACCCCGAGCTCGACGAGCTCGGCCTTGACCGCCGCCATCATCGCCGGGGGCCCGCAGACATGGACCCGGCGCCGGGCGATCTCCGGGACCGTTTGCATGATCAGCTCTTTGGAGATCTGACCCCTCGCTCCCGTCCAGGAGGCGTCCTCGGGGTCGGCGATCGTCACCGTGACGTGCGCGTTGCCGTGCCGCTTCTGCAGGTATTCCAGCTCCTCCCGGAAGATGAGGTCCTGCGCCGCGCGTGCTCCGTGGATGAAGAAGATGTCCCCGGGGTAGCCGCAGTCGGTCAGATAGCGGAGCACGCACATCATGGGCGTGATCCCAACTCCACCGCTGATCAGGACGACGCTGTCGGTTTCCTTGCCCGTGAAGGTAAAAACGCCGGAGGGGCCGGAGACGTCGAGGTGATCCCCGACGGCGACGTGGTCATGCAGGTATCGGGATTCGGCGCCCTGCTCTTCCCGCTTCACGGTGATCTCGACGTAGTCGCACTGCGCTGGCGAGGAGGCGATCGTATAGGAGCGCCGGATGGGCTTCTCGTCGATTATGGCGGAGAAGGTCAGGAATTGGCCGGGCAGGAAACTGAACGGGATGGCGCCCCCCTCCAGCCCCATGAGCCGGAACGTTTTCACGGTCGGGGTCTCGCGAAAGATCGCGGCAACGCGCAGGGCGCCCGACCACGGCCTCTTCGGACTGTCAGCCTTGGCCGGCACGCCGGGTGCAGCCGTCCCAGTGCTTGCAGGGGGCGTAGGGGGCAGCGGGGCAGCAGCACCCGTCGGGGTGGCTGCAGGATCCGGCTTGCCTGCGGGGCGACCTGCCGCCGCTCCGCCGGGGGTGAGCCGCTCGACTAGCCTGCCGATCCTGCGAACCCGGGCATAATGGACCAGCATGGCCCCAAGCAGCGAAGCCGCCAGGAATGCCATGAGCATCAAATGGTACCAGGACAGCCCCCACGGACCGTCGCCCATCTCCATTCCGGCCGGGACCGGCACGTTCATCTGTCCGGTGAACCAGGCCAGTGCGACCTGGCGCGGCGACTGGTCCTCGCCGATCGCTTGCAACGCCGACGCGCCGCTCTCGACCTGCAGCACGCCCCGCCGCACGCCTGCCACGGCTTGTTGGACAACGAGGGGATCATTGGCCGACAGAGCATGATGGAGTGCCGCCTGGCCGATGGTGATCTCCTCCGACCCCGAGCCGAGCCGGTTGGCCGCCTCGGCCTCGATGAAGCGACGCGCTTCGGGCGTGAGCGAAGGCATGTCCATCAAGGCCGGATAGAACGGCTTCGCCCCGCCCCCGCCGCAGCATCCACCGCCACCCACCATGCCGCCGGAGCCCATTGCACCGCCGCCCGCCATTGCCGGCGCGGGAGCTGCCGGTGGCGGGGTCATACCGGCGGTGCCGGGCGTCGCTGGCTGTGGAGACGGATCAGGCGGTGACCCGGCCGGCACAACGGGAGCTGACGGGGCCGCCATGCCTTTCATCATGTCCATCATCCCGCCCATGCCACCGCTTGGCGGCGCGGCCGTGCTATCCGGTGCAGCCGGAGAGGCGGCAGGGGGAGCGCCACCCCCGGGATGGTGGGCCGCATGACCCCCGTCGGCCTGGGCCAGCGCGGCGACAGGCACGGCCAGCACGGCCAGGAACAGGACGGCTCCGACCAGGTCGCCTCCTCGCTTTGCCGCGGGCATGGTCCCTAACTGGCTAGAAGGAAGCCAGGAGTGGGGTCACCAGCTCGTCCGCGGCCTTTTGCTGTGCGGGGCTCAGCATTGCATAAAGGCGCTGAAAACTCTCCCGGGCGCCATGTAGGCTGTCGACCCGCATCGACAAATGGTGCTCGTAGGCCTCCAATCGGCTGGACGCGCTGGACTGTCCGGCCGCGGAGACAACGAGCGCTTGGCGGGCTTCGGCCAGGTGCCCCCGGCTGGTCCGCAAGGCTTGCGCGAACTCATCCCAGGCCTGCCCTTGCGCATCCGTGATGCCGAGTTCGGCCTTGATGAATGCGATACGCCCCTCCACGTGGTCCAGCGGCGCGGCAGGCGGTCCCTGCATTTTCGCCATCTGCCCCATCATCATCTCCATCATCGGCATCATGCTGGGGCCTGCGGCCGGCATCCCGCCGGGCGGGGCGCCTGGCATACCCGGCATGCCAGGTGCAGGCGCCGCTGCGGCCGCAGGCGGCATGCCCATCTTGTCGTCGTCCATCATACCGCCGGGCATCGGCGCTGCCGCCGGCGCCGGTGCCATACCTGCCCCGCCATTAGGCGCAGGCGTGGGCGGCATGGCCATTTTGTCGCCCATCATGCTGAACTGTCGGATGCCGCCAATGCTTGGCGATTCTTGACGCTGTGTCGGCGCCATGTCGGCGGGCAGGAACGCTGCTCCTCTCCCGGCATGGGCTAGCGATAGCGGGGCGCCAAGCATGAGGAGGCTGGCGACTGCGGTTTGGGCCTTGAGCAAGTATTTCATAGTGGATCACACTCCTTAGTTATTTTGAGATCCGCCCACAGTGATGGGCGGCCACGTCACCATTGCGGTTCGGCGTAGCCACAACTCGTCGCACCGGGCAGCTTGCAGCCCCCGATGACTGCGCTGGATCGCCGTTCCGCCTCCAGTCGGAGCCAAGGCCAGCGGCCCTCGTTTTCGGCGTCGAACGAAATGCTCAGGAACGTCCTGATGAGGATGACAAGCGCGAGGACGCCCAGGCTGCCATATTCCGACTTGACCGCGACCGTTACGACGATGTCCGCCGCAATCAGCAACTCCAGCCCGAGCAGGACGACACGGCCGAGGTTCGCTTGATATGACGGGAGCAGCGCAGTCCAGTCGGCGCCGGTGATCGCCGTACGCACGTACCGGACCGTCGCGCCGAGGCTGCCAAGGAGGATGGCCACTCCGGACACCTCGAAGCCGCTCGCAACTAGATGCACAATTCGGTCAAGCATGTCTCGCGCACTTGCTGACTACCGAGCCGGCTCGCAGCGGCAGTCGAGAAAGCCGTGCTCCGGACAGGTCAGGCATGTTTCCTCCAGCCGTTTCCTGAGCGCCTGACGTCCCCTGTGGAGACGGACCGTGACGTTGTTGGCGGTCATCCCGAGAGTTGCGGCGATACGGTCGCGAGGTTCTCCCAACAGATCGGCACGCCAGACGATCTCGGCATATTCCGGCTTGAGCGTCGGCAGGATTTTGTGCAGGCAGTTGCAGACGGCTGCATCGTCATCTTGAGTGACAGCGAAGGCGCCGGAGTTTTGGTCCACCTCGTCCATGGCGATCTCTCGCCACATTGTCCTCATCGCTGTTCGCTGGTAGTCGGCGATCGTGGTGGCCAACACGCGCGAGAGCCAGCCGCGAACCCTTTGCACATCGCAAAGGTCACTGGATCGTTGCAGAGCGCGCAGGGCAAACGCCTGCAAAACATCCGCGGCGGCTTCTGGACTTCCCAGGCGGCGGACAAGGTACGCCAGTATGTCGCGCCGGCTTTCCGTGATCGCGCATCGCACGGCGGCATCGGACGGTCGCAACGCAGACTGCTCACACTGCTCTTGCGCGTCCGGCAGCCACGCTGCGCTGGAAGCTGTCATGATGGCATCGGCCTCATTGAAGTTAGCTGGGCGGGAGGACGTACCCGTGTGACGCGGGATGCTGAACCTCGGCGAGCTTTAAAAGCGCCCGGACCACATCCATCCGCAGCATCGCCTCATGCTCCTGTCCGTTTTTGCATAGCCGCGCCGCTCTACTCATCTGCTCCCGCATGAAGTTGACCTCGCCTCCGGTGTGGAAATGTCCACCGGTCCCGGTTACCCGGGCCTGCCCTGGCTTCTCGGGGGACGCCAAGCCGATCGCGGTCCATTGGCCTGAAACCACGCTGAGTTCCTGAGCACAGGTTTGTTCTCCTGGAAGTGGATCAGTCGCTTTCGCCGGGCCGATGCCGACAATGACCATTGCGGCGAGAGCGCTTCCGAGATGTGTGAGGCCGATCTTCGTCATGTGCTGGCTCCTTGGTGTGTGCATTCGCTTCAGCCCGGCAGCGACGTGGGTCCGGTCCAAAACGGAATGGTTCAGCGTCCTGCGCTGCCCAGGCCGCTGGATGTTCACTTCTTGTTCGGATCGACCGCCATATGTCCGAGTGGCATGGAGTTGGCCGATTCGGCACCTGCTGCAGACCCGGTCGTCGGCACTGAACTCGGTGGAGATCCGACCATTGGGTCAGCGCGTCCCTGCTGCGCCCGTGTGGCCGGGCCGTTCGGACCGGCTGCCATGTGTCCAGAAGGCATGGAGTTGACCGGTTCGGCGCCGGCCTCCGAACCGGTGCTCGGCACCACGTTTGAGGGCGACGTGACCATCGGTCCTGGACCCGTGGGCCGACCTGGGCCCTGCTGTAAGCCAGTCACAGGGGCACCCGACGGCGCGGTGGTATGCCCCGGCATGTTAGTCGTTTGCGCGAGCAGAGCAGCGGGGTACGTTCGGTGATCGAGTTGAGGCGCTTCCTCGGACCTAGCCAGGCCCGCAGCGGCGATCGCAATGCCGATCACTGCATTGATGATGGCCAGGAAGACTGGACGCGGCCCCATGAACTGTCTCCCTTTTCCGATGCAACGGCCAAACACTGGACTGCCGGCAAGGGTATGCTTTGAGGAACACCAGACCCACAACAGCCAGCCACTCTGCAAGCACGGTCAATGAGATGCCGCTTCGGCTTCAGCAGCATCGGACTCATTGAGATAGACGGATATCCAGGCAGAATATTACAGTCAGCCGGCACGATCGAATTGACTTGGATCAAATCGGCCGGAATTGCCGGAAGTGGTCATTCAAGGCGATGGCACATTTCCGACAAAGCTGGCATTTGCTTGGCGGATTGCCCCGACACCCCCGACAACTTACGTGAGAATAGAGCCAATATGGCAGGCTCGGAAATTAATTAGACGCCGGTGGGCAGGGAAAGTTGTTTTTGTGCGTATCTACGTTGAGAAACGCTCGCTTAGTATGAAGTCGGCTCAGATCATGGATCTTTGCACGGCCGCCAAGGGCAACGGGGGGTTGCTTAAACCATTGTCTCGTGCTGGCTGGAGCGGGCTTGATGCAAGAGCCAGTTCAGATAGGTCGCCCTTTCTGAAAAACCGGCATAGTTTCGCTACAGACCTGCACGTGACATTGACGCACTGTGTGGCCCCTATCAGCAGGGATTTCGCATCAAGCGACGGGCATGTGGTCGAGGATGTCGGCGAGAACGCGCACGTCCAGCACTGCATCGCGCATGGTGTGGCGCATGGAGTTCTTGCCCGTGACGATGCGGACGGCGTTGAGCGCCACGCGCT
>JANXVC010000044.1 GCA_025351925.1 Rhodospirillales bacterium
GTCCGCGTGCGCATTGTGGCCGATCGCGGCTTTGGCGATCAGAAGCTCTACCGCATGCTGACCGACGAGCTGAGGTTCGACGTCGTCATCCGCTTCCGCGGCAACATCAAGGTGACCGCCGCCAACGGCGAGGCACGGCCGGCGGCCCGTCCCCTGCTGGACGAATTCTCGGCCTTCGTCGCGGCGGAGCCTGCCCTCGCCACGCGGGCCGCGGGCATCCGGAAGCGGCGGTCGGAGACGGGACAGATGCCATGAGGGCTGGCGGCGGATCGCCTAGAATGTTCGCCGGTAAGCAAAGCCCGGAGGGTCCCGGTGATGACGCATTTGCCTGTTCCTTGTCCTGTTCCCATTATGCCCGACTACGACTGCACGCTCGTGCTCGCGATTGAGCTGAGCAATGTGAGCTGGGTGCTTGCAGCCCAGGTGCCCGGCCTGCCGCGCGTGAAAGCCAAGCGGACGATCGAGCCCACGGCCGAGGCGTTGCTGGCCGCCATCCAGGGCTACCGGGAGCGGGCCCAGGCGGCTGGCCGGCAGGTCGAGCGGGTGGTCGCCACCTACGAGGCAGGCTGGTCCGGCTTTTGGCTGGCGCGCTGGTTGGCCACCCACGGCATTGAGACGCACGTCGTCCAGCCCTCAAGTGTGCCGGTCGATCGCCGGGCACGACGGGCCAAGTCCGACGGGATCGACGCGGAGCTGCTGCTGCGCACGCTGCTGGCCTGGCTGCGCGGCGAGCCGCGTGTGTGCTCGATGGTGCCGATCCCCGACGAGGCCGACGAGGGTGCCCGGCGCTGCATTCGGGAGCGAACGGAACTGGTGGCCGAGCGGGTGGCCTTGGTGAACCGCATTGGCGCCGTGCTGGCGACGTTGGGTGTGGATGAATACAACCCGCTGCTGCGGAACCGGCGCGAGCGTCTCGACGCGTTGCGCACGGCGCTCGGGACGCCGCTGCCGCCGTATGCTCACGCCGAGATCAGCCGCATGCTCGACCGCCTGGACCTGGTGCGCGCGCAGATCACCGCGCTGGAGCAGGAGCGCGACGCGGTACTCGAAGACGAGGCGCCGGATCGGGCGGGCGAGATGATCCAGCAACTCGCCACCCTGCGCGGCATCGGGGTGCAGAGCGCCACCGTGCTGGTGCGCGAGGCGTTCGTGCGCAAGTTCGCCCATGGCAAGGCGCTCGGATCCTATGCGGGCCTTTGCGCGACGCCCTACAGCAGCGGCGGCACGGAGCGCGAGCAGGGCATCAGCAAGGCCGGCAACCGGCGGCTGCGGACCGTGATGGTCGAGCTGGCCTGGCTGTGGCAGCGCTACCAGCCCGGCTCCGCCCAGGTGAGCTGGTTCCGCAAGCGCGTCGGCGGCACGGGCGCGCGCATGCGCAAGGTGATGGTGATCGCGTTGGCGCGAAAGCTGCTGATTGCCTTGTGGCGGTTTGCCACCCAGGGCGTGGTGCCGGAGAGTGCGGTCATGAAGCCCGCGTCCTGAGCGGCGCTAAAGGTTGAGCCCGGGCTGCACGACAGCCCGGGTTTACGGATCCAAGGGGGCGTCGCCGTTGTCCGGCTTGGTGCGTATGCGCCGTTCACACAGAGTGGTGCCGTCCTCCTGGAGCTCTCCCGTCCCGAATGCGGGACAGTGGTGCGGACGCAGTCCCGCCGGATGTGAGGTTTGCAGGGGAGACCCTGCCAGGATGAGAGCTCTGCCTTGGACGATGTTTAAACCGCGCCACGGCGCTCAAGCTGGAAGGATCTCGTCATGAAATAGCTTGACGAAGACGCCCTCATGTGAGGCCGGACACATGGACGCAAGCGACCCGATGCAAAAATCCGCCAACCCACCCTTGCAAGCAGGGGGTCGTCCACACGTGGATTGCCACGCCGAAGCCGGCTCGCAATGACGGGGTTGCTAGGAGCACAGGCTAGCCGGGCTAAATGTGATCGCCCTGCGGCTAATTCCAGTCGCGGTCCACGACAAGCGAGACGTCGTATGTCATTCAATCCGGAACGTTAAACTCGTCTTCGCAGTGCGGCTGCTACCTCCGCCTGCAAACGCTCGGTCGAAATCCGCCGCAAGCGGGTCGGATGAATGCCCGGCGGAGGGCGTAAAGAAGCTGCGCGGCAGATCCGCCGAAACATTACGGTCGGTGAGCCAGCAGCGGATCTGCTCGGTGCCCACCCGTCCTGCCCGCAGCTCCTCACTCTGCTGAGGGCCGGAGATTGCAACCGGCACTGCGCTGCGCACCCGTGCGTCATTCGATGCGCTGGTGGGAAAGACCGGCATCGCACCGTCCAGATTCCACGCACGCATGCAATAGAGATATCCGTCCGTACTGGATTGCACGGTGACCTGGATCGGCTCACCGGGGTGATACACGGGCGCGCGGCCATGGTCGGAAGTCAGCCACAGCTCCGGCGCGACCACCGCTTTGCTGAGCTGCTCCAGGGCAGCGTCAAACTGGTCGCGGCAGCCGCGCAAAATACCCTCGGCCACCCAGGCCGCATCGGACGCCGGGCGGTTCTCCATGATGCGGAATGTCACCGTCACCTTGGCCGCGCCATTGGTGATGAACTCGAAGCGGTCGTCATCCTCGATCGGCACGTCGTCCGGCCACGGGATGCGCGCAACGCCAGCCGGCCATTGTAGCGCCCGCGTGTTGCCCCTGCGACGGAGGCTGTAGCTGCCGCCGTCTTCGTTGGGGCGCCTGATCCAGACAAAATCATCTGACTTTAGGCAGTAGGTGTCGGAACGCTGCGGATCGACCCTGACGTTGTCGGGTGCGGTACGCAGGCGCGCGGCGCTGATCGCCCGGGTGCCGCCGATCACCGCCGCGTCCACACCCTGCATCAGCAGCCCCTTCGCTGCGCTGGGCCCAGTCTCCGATTGGGTCTCGGCCGCAGGCAGCGCACCCTCGAAAGGTCCGCGAATCCGCAGCATCCGGCCGGAGCGGAACAGCAGCGTGGCGCTCGCTCCGTCCGGCAGCGTCAGCCGCTCGCCCGTGGTGATCACCATTCCCGGCGCGTAGCCCGGCGCCGTGGACGCGAGCAGCACGGCGTCGTTGCCCGGCATCGTGACGGCGCGGATGGCGCCCGGCAGCATCAGCGGCGCGAGCAGGACCGCCCACCGGGCTGTGTTACGGGCACCGAGAGACATGCAGAGCGTCAGGCCTACCATCGCTGTTTCCTCCACTCAGACTGGCAAAGCTCTAATCCGTTGTCGCGGCGGATTCTGTTGACCGGTTCACAATCCGTCCGGAAAACCTTTCGACATCCTACGGCGCAATTGGCAACTTGTGTTTTCCTGAATTCACGCGCGGTATAGATCGCACATTCCTGCTGCACATAATCGCCAAAGCACGAGCGGGTGCGTGTTAAAACGAAATCTACCTTTCGATATAGTTACGTTTCTAAATGAATGTTTAACAATTGGCGGAATTCCAGTGCGACTTTTGTCGGGAAGACATGCATGAAGGCGTTTAGAACATTGACGCTTCTGGCCATCGGGGTCGGTCTGCCCTCCGCGGCCTTCGCCGGCCCCAGCCCGATGCCGCCGGATGCCAAGGTCTATATCATCTGGCCGCAGGACGGGCAGGTCATCCAGGGCGGCAAGTTCTGGGTCCGCATGGGCCTGAGCAACGCCGGCATCGCCCCGGCCGGCGTCGAGCAGCCGTTCACCGGGCACCATCATATCCTGGTGGACACCGACCTACCGTCGATGGACGAGGCGATCCCGAACGACAAGCACCACATGCATTTCGGACGCGGCCAGACCGAGGCGCGGCTGGAGCTGCCGCCGGGGCGGCACACGCTGCAGCTTTTGATGGGCGACGCCGGCCACATCCCGCAAAACCCGCCGCTCTACTCCAAGAAGATCAACATCATCGTCCGGCAGTGATGCAGCCGCTGTGAAAGGAGCACACGTGACCACCACGCGGCGACTGACGGCCCTAGCCGTCATATGCACGGCGCTGCTCGCGGCCCCGGACATCTTGCAACGGGCCACGGCGCAGCAAACCGACGAGCCCAGCGAGGCGCCAGATCATGCGATGCCGTCGGCACCGGCGGCTCCGGCCGCGGCACCGGCGGTTCATCGGCTCCCCGCACCGCCCGATGCCTATGTGTATATCGGCTGGCCGAATGACGGGGAGGTGATCCGCTCCAACCACATCAAGATCTGGTTCGGCACACGCAACTTCGGGGTCGCGCCGGCCGGCACGGACGTGCCGAACACCGGCCACCATCATTTACTGATCGACACGGCGCTGCCGCCAATGGACGAGCCGATCCCGAGCGACAAGCGTCACGTGCATTTCGGACGCGGCCAGACGGAGACGACGCTTGACCTGCCGCCGGGGACCCACACGCTGCAATTGCTCATGGGCGATGCCCACCATATCCCGCACGACCCGCCGGTGCTGTCCAAACGGATCACCATTCGCGTAATGGCGGAGAAGGGCAGCGAGCCGGCCGCGGCGGCCAACTGACGGGATGAGGGCGACTATATGATCGGGGTCAGTCCACGTCGCGCGCGACCCGGAAACCATTGACGATGTAGCGCACCGAGGCGTCATAGCTGCTGCGTGAGGCAGCGGTGATGTCGTCATGCCCCGCGCGAAACGAGCCGCCGCGCAGCACGCGTTTCATGCAGGCCGGCACCGCACGCGCCGTGCCGTTTGATGGGGCCCCTCGGTAATCCGGGAACCAGCAGTCCTCGGTCCACTGCGCTACCCCCCCGAGCATCTGATAGAGCCCAAACGGGTTGGCTGGCAGCGCATCGACTGCAAGCGGCCGGCGTGCGTCCTGCTGGCCACCGCAATCGATGCAGTTGGCCATGGCGACGCCGACCTGGTCACCCCACCAATACCGGGTCGCAGTGCCGCCGCGGGCCGCATACTCCCACTCGGCCTCGCTCGGCAGCCGATAGCGCTTGCCAGTCTTCTGCCCCAGCCAGGCGACAAATTTCTGCGCGTTGTTCCAGCTCAAATTATGCACCGGTGTGCGGTCGTCCGCCTCGGCCATCCGCGGCATCGCATCGCATTTGTCCTCGGCCAGGCACGCTTTCCAATCCCCGACGGTGACGGGATACAGCCCGATCGCGAAGGGGCGGATGGTGACGGGGTGCGACGGCGCTGCGGCGGGGTCGTTGGCCCCCTGCCCCATCTGAAACGTGCCGCCTGCAAGAACGGCCAGCTTTGGGCAGTTCGTGCAGTCCTGCAGCGTCTTCGCCTCGGCGAGGTCGCGCTGCGGCTCCGGCGGCGAGGAGGTCGGCGGCTGCAACGCAGCGACCTGCTTGTTGGGCGGCGGACGCGGCTCTTCCAGCCGGGAGACCGCACGCGCCTCGGGAGCCTCCGCGCGCGGCGTTGGCACAGCGGAGTCGGCCATCACATCGCGCTGCCGGCGCGCCTCCGCGGCAAACCGGGAGTTGGGATACAGGCGCAGGAAGGCGTCCAGTTCCTCCGCAACGCCCGCCTGCCGCACGCGATCCCACAACGGGGCTTCCGGCGCGAGGTCGGCGACCGCAGCGGCGTCCGCCACCTCGATATCGACCTTGCCCTCGGTGCGGCCTCCGCGTCCGTCCTCCACCACGTAGCCGAAGCTGCCCGCCCGGCCGACAACATCTGCGTCCGGCATCAGAATGAGGCGCGGCAGGTCCGCGGGCTGCAGCCGGTCGCCGGCCGACACCAAGGCGCTGCCGTTGCGGACCCGGCCGTGCGGCA
Organism: Rhodospirillales bacterium; assembly: GCA_025351925.1. Classification (GTDB taxonomy): domain Bacteria; phylum Pseudomonadota; class Alphaproteobacteria; order Acetobacterales; family Acetobacteraceae; genus CAHJXG01. Next base: position 5,708 of record JANXVC010000044.1, read on the forward strand.
GCGTCGTCACGGTCACGGTCACCGGGTCGCATCCGGATCGGTCGGCGGCGCGATGCCGAGGTGCTGCGGGAAAAAGCGGACCGTGCGTGCCGGGTCCACGACGGGCGGATGGTTCGTCGATACGACGGTAATCGGCAGGCTGCTCATTACGCTGCCGCCGCGCCCGTCCTCCACCAGGATATCAATCGAGCCGACCGGGCCCAACGTCTTGCCGTCGGGCTTGTAGGCGGCAGCCGCCAGCTTCTCCGCGGGGAACAGGTCGTTCGGCTTCATGGGCCGCCCGTCGATGCGCACCTCGCCGGACCGCGGCAGCCCGATGATGCGTATTGTCAGCGCGTCGCCGTCTGGGTCGGTCGGCTGCGGCAGGCCGAGCGGCGTCATGCCGGCCCGGTCGGCAACCTGCAGCGCCGTGACCGGACCAATCTCGGGAGGATGGTTGGGCAAGCGCGGGCGAAAATAGAACGGCTCCGCCCCAAGCGAGCTGAAGATATAGGGCTCTTGTCGGTTGTTGGTGGCCTTGAGCACGGTGTCACGCACGCTGCGGAAGAACAGGCCGAGCTCCAGCCCGGGAATCTGCAGATGCGCCAGCAGCGCCTCGGCGAACGGGCTGTGCCCGGCGTCGCCGTCATCGGCGCCCTGGTCCGCCTTGGTCGCCATCACCACCATCGTGTTGCGCGGCACGTCGTCCACGCGGGCCAGCCCGGGATTGGTGGCGACGGCGCGCTGCGACGTGACGAAGGAGCGCGACATTCGGTCCGTGAACGGGTTGTTGCGGCAGGCGTCGAGCAGGATGATGCCGATCTTGCTGGCCTGCACCATCTCTCCGAGCAGCAGGCGCAGCGGGATCGCCTCGAACAGCAGGTCGTGCTGGTGCTCGAGCTTGGCGTCTGCCGGCAGCAGGTAGTTCTCGTGGTCGGCCTGCACGCCGTGCCCGGCGTAGTAGATCACCGCGGTGTCGGCGCCCTGCACGTGGACGCCGAAATCCCGCAGGCCGCGGCTGAACTGGCGGTAGTCCGGGTCGAACAGCTCGAAGACCTCGAAGTTCAGCCGCCGCAGCGCCTCGCCGATGGCGCGCGCGTCGTTGACCGGGTTCGCCAGCGTCGGCGCGTTCTGGTAGGCGCTGATGCCGATCACCAGCGCGATTCGTTTTTCGGCCTTTTCCGGCGCGGGCGCGGCGCCGGTGAGAACCAGCAGGATGATGGCGGCCAACGCGGCCCCTAATTTCACGGCGCGACCTCGATGGTAAGCCGTGTGTCATGCACCCGCTCGCCGCCGAGGCTGCGGAACTGCGCCGCGACGTCGTCCAGCTCGTGCACCGGCAGCGGCGCCAGGTCCTGCACCTTCAACCGGTCGGGCAGGCTGAGGCCAACCTCGCGATTGGCGGTGAAGCAGGCGATGGCCTCGTGCCCGCCCGCCTTGTCGAAGCGGATGTCGAACGCTCCGCCGGCGGGCGGCACGCGGACCAGCGTGCTGCCGTGCACGAAGGCGTCCGGCTGGAAGCGGTTGGGGAAGATCCGGGCCACCACGCCGCCGGCGTCCTGGTAGTAGCAATACAGGTAAGAATCCTGCATCGGCTGCGCCTCCAGCGTCAGGCTCTCGCCGACCCGGTAGGTCGGGCGGGGCCCGTGCCCAGTGCTGAGCGTCATGCGCGGCACCTCCGATACGACCGGGGCTGCGGCCTCCGTCAGGCGGGCGGGCACCGCCGGGCCCGGTCCATGACGCCGGGCGTCATTGGCGAGCAGCCGGTAGTACAGCTCGAAATCGACGCGCCCGCTCGGCACCAGGTCGTTCTCGGCCTGATAGCGCGCCACCGCCGAGGCGAGATCCTTGGACGGACCGCCGGCGTCCTGCAGGTAGCCAGCCTGCAGCAGGGCGGCGCGCACGAATTGGTCGCGCTCCCCGGTTCCCATCTGGTCGAACCACCCCCGCGCCTCGGACCGGAAGGCCGGGTTCGTCGGCTCGATGTTCAGGCACTCCCAATAGGGCACGCGGGCCAGCTTGCCGAGCAGCTCGATCGTGGACAGCTCGATCAGGTTGCGCACCGCCTGATGGAAGCCTTCGGATTGATCGAGCGACACGCTCAGCGAGAGGCCGGCCTTGCCGATGAGCCCGCCGACGTCGGCGCCCTTGCCCGTCTGCACCACCGCCATCGAGTTGTTGGCGGACATGCCCGAGATGATCTGCCGGGTCGCCAGCTTGCCCAGGTTCATATCGACCGAGATGACCGACACGACCTGGTTGCGCGAGACGCCGAGATCGACGAACGGCAAGGAGAGGCTCGCGCTTTTGCTATCGCTGAGCACGCCGCTATCGAGCTGGGTGATCGCGCCGCGCACGTAGTAATTTGGTGCGACGAAGTCGGCGGGCAGCCCGACCATCTCGGACAGCACCTGCACGTCGAGCTGCGTGGGGTCGTAGTCCACGAAGCGGAAGGCGCCGCTTTTCGCCGAGATGTTGGACACCGCGCTGATGAACATTTCTTTTGTACCCGCAGCGATCCGCCCGGTCGCGTCCGGGATGCCGGCGGTAGTGATATAGATGTTCCGCACGCCCTGGCGCGAGAACATGTCGTCCATGCAGCGCAGCGCCTCATTGAAGTTGCCGATGTTGCGCACCGGCGCCGTGGCGGGATGCACCGCATCGAACGCCGCCTCCGGCCGCGCCGCGCAGCCGCACAGCGCCAGCATCATCGCCAGCACGGCGCCTGACGGGAGCCACCTCCGCGGGAACTGCAGCGTCGTCACGATGCGGCGTATCCTCAATTATTGTAAGTTCTAGCCAGCCGAGGGTGCCGACAGCTAGGATGGTCACAGACCTTTACATAATCGTGAAGACAAGCCTAGTGACCTGAGTCACATGCAGGCCGCCAGTTCCGATATCGTAAGAATATCTTCAACTATTTGTTATTTACTTTGGGCGCACTTCAACCATTACGAGCGGTTTCCGGTCGATTATTAACTTAAGCTAAGGTCGAGGTCACTCTTCTGCCGTGACCGAGTATAGCGTGTCCATTCACCGGAGGAGACGTGGTGGCGATCCAATTCGATAAGGAGGCCGTGCTCGCAGGCCACTTCCTGCTGCGGCATCTGGGGCGGGAGGAGCTGCGCGGGCTCGCCGCGGCGGCGACGCTTGCGAACCACGCCCGGAACGCGGTGATCTTCAACAAGGATGATCCCGGCGACAGCATGATGGCGGTGATCCGCGGCCGGGTGAAGATCTGCGCCTACTCGGCCGACGGCAAGGAGTTGGTGCTCAACCTTATCGACCGCGGCGGCCTGTTTGGCGAGATCGCGCTGCTCGACGGTCGGCCGCGAACGGCCGACGCCGTTGCCCTGGAGGAGACCGACCTGCTGGTGCTCACCCGCGCCCGGTTCCTGCCCTTCCTGACGGCCAATCCGGAACTGACGGTCCGCCTGTTCTCAGTGCTCTGCCAGCGCCTACGGCAGACCAGCGAGCACTTGGAGGACGCGCTGTTCCTCGAAGCGCCGTCGCGATTGGCGCGCGGCTTGCTGCGGCTGGCCACGGCGTTCGGCAAACCGGTCGCCCGCGGGCTGCGCATCGATATCAAGCTGTCGCAGCAGCAGATCGGCAGCCTGATCGGCATCTCACGCGAGAGCATCAACAAGCATTTGGGCGAGTGGACCCAGAGCGGCTACATCGCCGTGCAGAGCGGCATCATCACGATACACAACCGTGCCGCGCTTGAGGGCATGACGGGGTTGGGAGCCTGATAGAGGCTTCTAGTCAGCGCTATATACGGCGGTGGCCGGCTTTTCCTCGCGCGATCTCTGCGCGCCGGTGTCGATCCGATAGACGGCAAGCGGCGCGCTTTTGCCGCGCAGCCCGATCTCCCCGATACATACGCCCGGCATCGTCCCGCCGAGCCGCTGCCACGTCGGCTCCCCGATCAGCACCGTGCAGTAGCGGACCGCGCCGCCCGCGTACTGCTTGCCAAGCTGCTCCAGTCGCGCGCCGACATTGGCGGTGTCGCCGAGCAGGCAGTACTCGAGGCGTGGCCCGCTGCCCAGGCTGCCTGCGACCAGCTCCCCGGTGTGCAGGCCGACGCGCAGGCCCGCCTCGGGCAGCCCGGCCGCCTGCCAGCCATCGTTCAGCAGCTCCATCGCCTGCTCCATCGCGAGCGCGCAGCGGGCGGCGTTGCGGGCGTCCGCCGTCACCGCCGCCTCGTCCCGCCGCGGCACCGGACAGCCGAACGCCGCCAGGATACCGTCGCCGACGAAGCGGAGCACGACGCCGTCATGCTCGATAATCAGCCGCACCATGGCGTTGATATACAGGTCGAGCCAGGCGACCAGCGGCTCCGGCGCAAGACGCTCGCAGATCGCGGTGAAGCCGGCGATGTCGCAAAACATCACCGTGGCGGTCAGCAGCTGCGGGCGCGGCCGGCCGCCGGCGAGAAATAGATCGCGCTCGCGCAGTAGCTCGTCCGCCACCGGCTCGCTCATGAACCGGTAGAACAGCGCCTGCAGCGCGCGCCGGTCGCGCCGCTCACCACGGCCGCGCCAGGCGCGGAAGGCACCGCCAGCGATGATGGCCGCCAGCAACGGTGCTACGCTGGGTATTAGTGCGCCGGTGCTGGCATACACGGCAAGCGCCGCCGCCACGAATGCCGCACCGATGCCGGCCAGCGTGATTGAGAAAACATAGCCCGTCAGCACCGACGCCAATGCCAAGCCAGCGGCGGCCATGGCCAGCGTCACGCCGAGGTCGGTCCAGGGAATGGCCGGCAGCGGCACGGCGCGGCGGTCGAGCAGCTGGGACAGGATCTGGGCGTGGATCTCGACGCCAAAGCTCGGCTGACCAAAGGCCGACGCCAGCGTGCGGTGCTCATCCTCTCCGCGGTGCAGGCTGCCGACCAACGCGACCTTGCCGCGCAGCCAGTCCAGCGGCAGCAGGCGTATGGTCTCCGCCGGGTAAACCGCGAAGGCGCGTCCGCCGGGCGTTCGCCGCCAGGCGATCGGGAACGGCCGGTCCGGCACCGAGACGCCGAGCGACTTGGCGAGACTGGCTGCGAAGCTGGGCTCGCCGGTCGCGGGGTGGATAGGGACGTGCTCGCGAACCATGTCGTCAAATCGGTCGCGGGCCAGGTTGGCGGTGCCGGTGCGGACGCCCGCGACGAACTCGGTGAGAACGCGGCGCCGCTCGGACGATGCCGGCGTCTCCGGGGCGAGCGTAATCACCGCCAAGGGAATTTCGGCGCGCTGGATCGCCTGGCGCAAGCCTGCGTCCTTTGCCGGCTCGGTCGGACGGTCGAGCAGCACGTCCAGGCCAATCGCCGCGACGCCGGCATTTGCGAGCTGGTCCAAGAGGTCGGCGAGGAAAGTGCGGTCAATCGGCGAGCGGTAGGGAAACAGGTCGAGCGTGTCCTCGGTGATGGCGATGATCACGATCCGCTCGTCCTGCGGCTGCACCGGCGCGAAAAAGCGGAACGCCGCCGCCTCGAAAAGCCGCTCGGCCGCGGCCAGCGGCGAGGGTGGACGCACGCTGAGCTCGGCGGCCAGCGTCGCGGCAGCCAGGATCAGCGCGATACGCGCGCCTGCCGCCATTCGCTGTCGAAGTGTGGCCCGTCTCATTTTTGCCAGCCGCATCTCCATTGCCGCATAGTCGATGCTATACCAAGCACTGTGCGGCGCGGACGGTAAGCAAGCAGCCCCCGCACCAAGGGAGGATGCGCATGCAAGCGGGGTTCGTGCTGGCGATCATGCTGTGCAGCGGCGACACCTGCGACATGGTCCAGGCGGAGCCCGGCGTCGCCTATCCGACGTACGAAATGTGCGCCGCCGCCTCGACATCGAAGTCGGCCATGCTGAACGACCTCGCGGCGCAATACCGCTCGGAACGGCGCGAGGCGGATATCATCTGCCTGCGCGAGCTGCGGCGGATCACCGCGATCGCCACGCCGTATGAAGCGCTCAGCGCCATTGAGCTGCGGGCGGAACCGGACGCGAATGCGCAGGCGGTGGGCTCGCTTGCGCCGGGGCAGCGGGTCGTCGCGTCGGGAACCGTGGTCGGGACGCCCTGGCTGCGTGTCGTGTCGCCCTCCGGCATGACGGGGTTTGTGGAGCAGAGCCATCTGCGTGCGCCGGCTGCGCCGGTGACGCCCCTGCCCCGGGCGGAACCCGTCGCTCAACCTTCCGTTCCCCAAACTTCCCCAGCCCCGGCTTCCCCAGCATCGGCTCCCACCGCAATTCCCCCTCATGCGGGCGAGTTCCGCGACTGTGCGGACTGCCCGGTCATGCTGCCGCTGCCGGCCGGCGTGTTCGTCATGGGTTCCAACGAGGATCCGACCGAGCGCCCGGCGCATCGCGTCAGCATACCACCAACCGCGCTGGGCAAGTTCATGGTCACCGAGGCCGAGTGGGACGCCTGCGTCGCCGCCGGCGGCTGCGCCTACAAGCCGCCGCATGAAGCGGATGCGGCCGGGCGCCGGGCGATGACGAACCTGAGTCAGGCGGACGCCGCGCAGTACGTGGGCTGGCTGCGCAAGGTCACCGGCAAGCCCTATCGCCTGCCGAGCGAGGCCGAGTGGGAGTATGCCGCCCGTGCTGGCAGCGCCACCCGGTTCGGGTTTGGCGATCAGGTCGGGACCGGCCGCGTCAACTGCGACGGCTGCAGCGGCTCCTATGATCCGCATCGCCCAGCCAATATGGACGCCTTTCCACCAAACGCCTTCGGGCTGTATGCCATGCTGGGCGGCGTCGCCGAGTGGGTGGAGGATTGCTGGCATCCGACCTACCAGGGCGCGCCGAACAACGGCGCCGCCTGGGCGACCGGAAGCTGCGACCGGCGTGTGCTGCGCGGCGGCTCTTGGAAAAGCTCGCCTTCCGACGTCACCGTGTCCGCCCGGAATTTCTACGACGCCAGCGTGCGCTATACCGCCAACGGCATGCGGGTGGCGCTGCCGACGCGCTGACGCAGCAGCCTGCCCCAACCGGTATTATGGGAACACCACGCAGGAGGCGGCACCCTCGCTGAACGGCGTCATCGGCCCGCCCCAGCCGAAGCGTTGGAACGACCACCAGCCGGCGAGCGGCGACGCCAAGCCTAGGCGCTCAAGTCCTTGGCCGACGATCACGCGGCCGAACTGGCTGCATTCCAGGTGGGACGGCCTTGGGGAGCGGACACGCTGGCCTCCGGTCTCAGGAAGGAGGCCAGCTTTGTCTGCCGGCTTCGCATCCCGCGTAAGCTTTGCGGCGGCCGGACCCGTTGGGATAACGGCGCCGAGCACGAGCAGCGCGGCCACGCCACGCGGGAGCAGGGTTCCGCGCACGGCTAGTCCACCCGGACGAACTGGACCCGGCGGTTACGGGGATTATAGGGGTCGGCGAGCAGCGGCTCCGACTTGCCCTTACCGGCCACCATCAGGCGGTCCGGCTCGATGCCTTGCCGCTGCACGAGGTACTCGGCGGCTGCGGCGGCGCGGCGCTGCGACAGCTCGCGGTTATAGGCGTCCGGACCCACGGCGTCGGTGTGGCCCTCGATCTGGATACGCACCTGCGCCTCCTCCTTCATCAGCGCCGCCACCCGGTCGAGGAACACGCCGTACGCCGCCGGGATGGCGTCGGAGTTGAAGGCGAAATTGATGCGGAAGCCGACCACACCCGCCGCAGCTGGCTCATCCGTGCTGGACGCGGCGGCGGGTGCGGCGCGATGCAAGCGAGGAGCGGGCCTGAAGACGGCGGGCTTTGCCTGACGTAGCTCCGGTGCGGGTGCCTCGGCCTCGGCCTCGACCGTCTGGCGCTGCACAGGCTGAGGTGCGGCAGCGACCGGCGCGATGGATACGGCCGGCGCGGTGGTGACTGGCCCGGCGAAAACGGCTGGCTGGAGCGAGCCGGACGCCGCTATGCCATCGACGTGCGGCAGCACGATCTTACGGCTGGGGCCGCCGCGAGACTCCGGGACCATGATGCTGCGCAACTGCTCGAGCGACGGCGCCTCATCAAACATCTGCACGGTCTGCCCCATCGCCGAGCCGCAGAGCAGCATGGCCTGGAGCGAGGCGACGGCGGCAAGGCTTTTGTAATGGCGCATGGCGGGGTTCCTTTGTAGTTCCCGGACACCCGGGCTGGGTGCATCGATGAAGCGACGATAGGCACCAGCCACCTGCGACGCTGTGAACCAGCCCACTTTCGGGCACACGTCATGCAGCTCGGCGAATGTCACCGGGGCGCCGCGACGTAGGCCGGGGAGCGAGCAACGCCGGGCGCGCGCTGGACGACACGGCCGTTGGCATCGATGGCGTTGACGGCGCCGCTTGGCGTGGCCCCGGACGCCCCCGCCTGGCTGAGGACCTGCTGCAGCGCGATCGGGCCGGAGCCGTTCGCCGTCTGCTGCTGCACGTTGTTGTTATTGCCGATCACCACGGGACCCTGGTACGTCGTCACGTCGATCTGGTTCAGCACGATCTGCCGCGGCCCTCTCCGGCCGCCGCGGCCCGATCCGTCGGCGTAGCCAGGGTCGTCGCTATAATATTGCCCGTCCGCGAAGCCGAAGTCAGGCTCGGGCGCGATCTGGACCCGCTGGACCGGCTGAACGCTGGCGGACAACGGACGGCCAAAGGCAAAGCCGCCGAGGTATCCAGCGTCGCCGCGCACGCGCGCGACCATCTCCTGGTGGCGTGCGCTGTGGTCCGTGGCCCTCAGGCTGGCCTGCACATCGGCGGCCGACACGGCAAACGGCACGAACGGCAGCATGCGCGCCAAGCCGGTCGGCCCGCGGGCGTTCTGCGGCGCCAGGGTGATGCCGCCCCGGTCCTGCGCCGCGGCCGACGTGGCAAAGGCGGCCAAGACGGCCAAAGCGGGGACAATCAGTCGGCACGTCATGGCACGCTCCTTCTAAGCCTGATGGGCAGCAAGGTGGCCCGGCCGGCGCCGTGACGCTGTGAACGGGTTCACACGTCACCGGTCGATAGCGATGTCCGTGCGGCGCGTATGCAGGCGGAGCCGGCCATTGCTGTGCTCGAGCGACAGCACGGGACCATTCGCGTCCCAGCGCTTGACGGAGAGCCGTCGCCTTGCCGGCGGTGGCGGTGCGTCGTCTTCGAGGTCCTCCCGGTCAGGCTGGTTGAGTTCCTGCATCTCCTCGCGTGTCGGGGCGCCAGCGCCAAAAGATTGGACCGCTGCGCCATTGCCGCCGACGCATACGGTGCGTCCGTTGACGGTCTGGCAGCTCACCGCGCCCGACCCGGAACAGGTGGTGTTGCCGTTCACCGACCGGCAACGCAGGGTCTCAGCCGAGGCTGATGCGCTGGCGGCCGCCGTCAGGGCGAAGGCGAGGACGAACGGGCGGAGTTTCGACATAGTGTCCTCCTGCGAAAAATCCCGCCTCCGGCATACGTACCCAGAGGCGAGCGGTTGCGGGACTTCAGCGGCCAATCTGGTTCAAAAGCCGCTGCTGGGCGGTGCTGCGAGGCCCGGCCGCGAGGTTGTAGCCACGGGTGTACGCGGTGGTGGCAAGCAGGCCGCGCGGACCATAGGCCTGGATACTCTGCTCGGCGTTGCTGCCGGGGCCGAGACCCAAATTGGCGCCGGCGACGACCTGGGTGCTGACCAGCGGGCGGCAGCCGCCGGGGGCCATGGTGAGCAGGTCTTGCCGTGCCTGGGAGTGCGCGCCCGACGCCCGGTTCACGCCGATGGTGACGCTGGTTTGCGAAAGCCGGCAGCCGGGCTGCAGCTGTTCGATCCGCTCCAGCATCGCCGCTGGGCCGCGCAGCGACATGCCGCCGGTTTCCTGCGCCAAGGCGGGAAGTGCCGCGAACAGGGCGAGCACTGGGAAGACAAAGCTGCTGAGGGACATGATAGGCTCCTGTGGCGAAGGCAGAGCCGGCCCCGCCGAATGCGGGGCCGGTTCGATCACCGGTGTTCGATCACTGGCCGCTGAGCGTCGTCACCGACTGCGATGCCGAGGAGCCAAAGCCGGTCGCAGCGTTGCGGTTGCGCCCGCCCGAAACCAGCTCCCGGCCGTGCGTAGCGCCGCCGACGGTCAGCACCTGCTGGTCGGCCTGAGAGAAGTGGCCGGTCGCCCGGTTGGAGTTATACCCGCCGCTGACCAGTGACTGCCCGCGTCCATACGCCTGGCCGCCCAGCGTGGTCACCGACTGCTGCGCATCGCTCAGGTAACCGCTGGCGAGGTTGCGGTTGCCGCCGCCGAAGGTGGTTGCCCGTCCGCGGCCGAACGCCGTGCCGCCAACCGTGGTCGTGTCCTGCTGCGCATTGCTCAGGTAGCCGCTGGCGACGTTGCGGTTGCCGCCGCCGAAGGTGGTTGCCCGTCCGCGGCCGAACGCCGTGCCGCCGATCGTGGTCGTGTCCTGCTGCGCGTTGCTCAGATAGCCGCTGGCGAGGTTTTGGTTGCCGCCGCCGTAGGTGAGCGCCCGGCCGTGGCCGTATGCCGCGCCGCCGATCGTTGTCGTGCCCTGGCCGGCGGTGCTGAAGCTGCCGCGGGCGGTATTGGCGTTGCCGCCGCCGTGGGTGACCGAAAGACCGCCCGTGTCGATCGAGCCCGCCATGGCCGGGGCCAGCGGCGCCAGGCTGAGCAGGGACAGAGCAGCGATACCGGTAAAGAGGATGTTGCGCATGATGGAGGCTCCTTTGGTGATCTGCCGGAACCTCTTGGCCCCGGCCTGTCTTCCTTGACAGCGAGGTCAACCTACGACCCACCCCCCCGATGCGCTGTGAACCAGTCCACAAAGTCGAGCCGAAACTGCGCAGGGCGTTTTTGCTGGCCGGACGGCGCTGTTTGCGCGGCGGCCGGTCGCCCGTCAGCCGCTTTTGGCGACCGGGGCCCACCCTGCCAGTTCGCGCCGCAGATTGGCCTGCGCCGGGGCTTCGAACGCGTCGGCGATGACGCTGGTCCGGAACAGCCGTGGGGCGCGTGCGAGCTGGGCGAGGAAGCCAAGGCGCTTGCGGTTCCAGGCGGCAGCGTCGAGGTGCATGTGCTCGACGCGCAGGCGCTGCGTGTCCTGCGCGAAGATCGCTGGGCACTCGCCGAGCGGGGTCAGATCGAGGTCCAGCACCCAAATGCGTGCGCGATCGAGCATTTGCTCCGCAGGCCAGGGCTCCAGGTGCCGGGCGGTCGCCTCGATGGTCACGGCGACCCAATCGATCTCCTCCGGAGATAGCTGCCCGGCGGCGCCGGCCATCTCGCGCCACAGCGCGGCGGAGGCGGCCTCGTTGTCGCTGCGGGTCGTGTCGAGGATAGCGTCGTGGAAGGCGATAGCCGAGGCGATCAGCCGCTCCAGATGCGGCGCATGGAATGTGCCGTCCTGTCCCAGGCTGCGGTGCCGCTGCCAGAGCAGGGCGGGATGCTCATCCCGATGATAGAACCGGTCCGGCGTCCGCATGCGCTGGGTCAGCTCGCGCCGCGCCGGGTCCGAGATGGGCACGATGCTGACGAGCGCGTCAAAGCTGGTGGCCGTGGGCATGGGCCAGCCTATCCCGCACCCGCGGCGAGTTCATTATCAATAGTACGGGCTTGGAAACCGCGACGCTCAGCGCAGCAGCATCTCCGCCATCCGTGTGCTGTCCGCGAGCTTGTCCGCGAGCTGCATGATGAGGAACCGCTGCAGCAGGTTGGCGAGGGCTGGATCGCAGCGCTCCATGCGCGCCAGGGCGGCGGTGGTGAGCCGTGCGACGACGCAGTCCTCCTCCGCCACCACCGAGGCGGTGCGCACGCCGCCACGATAGATCGCGACCTCGCCGACCAGGGCGCCGGCCGTGGCCGTACGCAGGCGAAGCGAGACGTTCCCTGGCCGCTCGAGCCTTGCCGACACGCTGCCGCGCTCGATCAGGTACATCGCATCGGCTGGCTCGCCCTGACTTATTAGGGTCATGCCAGCCAACAGCGTGATGCGATCGAGGTAGGAATCGAGCCTCGCCTCGGCCACCTCGATGCCGAGCGATGCCCCGAGCTGGCGGGCCAGGCTCAGCGAGGCGTCCGGTGCCGCAACCGCGGCGTCGGCCAGAATGCAGTCCTCGGCGTGCTGGAGCGCGTGGTCCGCGGTGTCGAACAGCCGCGCCCGGAGCAGCGGCGCTTTGCGCAGCTCGGCCCTGCGAAACTGCGCGGCCATGGCTGTGCTGAGGCTGGAGAGCAGCACCTGGAACCCATGCTCGGAGGCGAGCTGCTCCACGCGCTCGAACGCTCCCTGCGCCGAGCTGTCCATGCCGACGACATCGCGGAAGTCGATCACCAGGAAGCGCAGTATTCCGCCGGCACCGACACGCTCCGAGACGGCGGCGGGGAGCACGGCGGCATTGAGGAAGAACAAATAGCCCTGCAGCCGCTGCAACAGGATGCTCTCGCCCTCGCTGGCAAGCACGGACATGGCGTCCGACGGCCGGATGACGCTGCTGCGGCAGATGCGGCCGGACAGGCTGGCGCGGATGATGGGGACGTGCCGGTAGTTCCAGGCGAACAGCAGGATGGCGAGGCCGATGCCGATCAGCAGCCCGTTCACCACCCCGAGCCACAGCGTGCACCCGGCGACGGCTAACGCGATCCCCGCCTCATGGCGCGGCAGCGTCACGCAATCGGCGCGGAGGCGAATGAACAGGCGCTCGATGCCGAAGGAGACGAGCAGCGCTCCGAACACAAAGCGGGGAATGAGCTCCAGCACCTGCAGCCCTGCCAGCAGCACAGCCGCGGTGCCGAGGGTGGGGATCAGCGCACCGAGCCGGCTGGCAGCACCCTCGCGCTGCAGGAACATTGTCGCGGCGAGGCCATGGCACGACGGCATTCCACCCAACACGCCGCACAGCACATTGCCGATGCCGGCCACCTTCAGTTCGGCATCCATATCGACTGCACGATGGAGATTGAGCTCGAGACCGGTGATCGTCAGCATCAGCGCGATCGTCAGCAGCGTGGTGTTGCTGACGAGATAGGGCGCCCAGGTGTAGATCGCCTCCCAGCTCACCAGTGAAAAGCTGGATGGGGAAAGCGCGGAGAGGACGGGCAGCGCGGCCGAGTGCGGAAACGGGCCCAACAGCCAACCTGCCGCGCGTGCGGCATCCAGATCCGCGTGCCAGCCCATGCGGACAGCGTGGAACACGAGCGTGCTTGCCAATAGCAGGCTGGGTATTATCCACCAGTGCCGCAGGCGCTGCGACAAATACAGGATCAATAAACCCAGAGCGAAGCACGCTCCGATCTGTAAAAGCAGCAACGGCCGCTCAAGCCCGCCCGGCATGACCAAGTGTGGCGGCAGCCCGGTGGCTACGTTCATGCCGCCCACGATAAATAATCCTCCGAGCCCGGCGTGGTAGCCACCGATGACCGGGTAGGGCAGCAACTGCGCTGCGGCACCGGCCCGCAACGTGCCAACCAGCCATAGCGCGAGGCCGCCAATGGCGGTGGTCAGGCCGCACAGCAGCAGCGCAAGACTGGCCCGCACCGTCGCGTCGCCCAGTCCTGCATGGACGAGCTGCTGGTCGAGGCCAGATACGGCGGCGGCATACACGACAGCCGAGGGACTCAGCGCCGTTGTCACTATCCCGGGTACCCGGCTGCCAAGTGCGATGACGAGCGCGGCAACGGCGTATCCAGTCAGCATGGCCGAGGTCGCGATGAAGAGTGCCGGGGCGAGCGGCCCGGAGAAGATGAGGCCTGCATAGGCGGTCACGTTGAGAACCGCCCAGAGCGCGCCGACAAGCCCGACCGCAATCGTGTGTGCGATACCGGCTTTAGGCTCTCCCGACGTTTGGCTATTCGGCAAAACGGGGCTATTCGGCAAGACGGCTTTGATCGCGGACGCCGGTCGTTGCGGCGTTGCTCGACGGGCGATCCTCATTGCGATGCTTTCTCAAAGAAGCCACTCATGGGCCTGAACCGGCGCACGCTGGCTGGACTTGAGAACGGTTACCAGTGAAATCGGGGCGGTTTCTGCAGCGTCGGCACGATGCGCTGCCCTACGCCGCCCGCAGGCGGCGACAGCGACTTTCCGCACCCTGCCACAGTTTGCACCAGAGTGCCTGATCCGTGTTCTCGATGCAGCCTACTCTGGAACGACCTCGCCAGAGCCGCCAAATTCCGCTGGGAAGTCCTTCAGCTTCGGCAGCCCGTCGCGCATTGGCAGTACGGTCTCTGCGTAGTTGACGTGCACTGCCGGCACAAATGCGAGCCCGGGGATGGTCGCCGCGAAGACGTCGATCATTTTCAACGGCGGGTGCACGGTCATCAAATGGCCGCCGCAGCGCTTGCAGAACTGACGGTGGCTCATTTCCGTTTTTTGAAAGGTCGCGATGTCGTCGGCGCCTTTAGTGACTTCCACCGCCTCTGGCGCCCAAAGGGTAAATGCGTTCACCGGGCCGCCGGACCAGGACTGGCACGACCGGCAATGGCAGTAGCCCATCGCATTCGGCTTGCCGGTGACCCGAAGCTCGACTGCGCCGCAGAAGCATGCGCCTTGGTATGAATCACTCATTGTTTTCTCCCCCTGTTGCGTGGTTTTGACCCACGTGTCGTCGTCAGCGACATTGTATGCCATCACCGGACGGCTTGGAACATTCACAACGTCTCCCGCTTTTGTAAAACCGGGATTCGGAATAATGCCAGACGCTGCTGCGATCGTGAGCAGCGGGGCGATGATTGAAACGCAAAACGCCTGGCGCGAGCCAGCGCCGATCGTGGGAGACGCCGCAGATTCGCGCCAAGGATCGGCGTCCATGCAGTCCATGCTGCGCTCCTTTGCTGGGCAGAAGGCGGCTGACAGGCGCTTCACTGCCGGATCAACGGATCGGCGGCGGGTAGTGCAGCCCGCCCTTGTTCCAAAGATTGTTGATCCCGCGGGGGATGCCCAGCGGCGCCAGGGTGCGGTCCCACATCCCGCCGCAGGGATTTCGCATCAAGCGACGGGCATGTGGTCGAGGATGTCGGCGAGAACGCGCACGTCCAGCACTGCATCGCGCATGGTGTGGCGCATGGAGTTCTTGCCCGTGACGATGCGGACGGCGTTGAGCGCCACGCGCT
>JANXVC010000049.1 GCA_025351925.1 Rhodospirillales bacterium
GCCGGGCCACGTCATCGACCTCACCACGCGTTGCGCCGACGCAGGTCAGGTGCGCGGCGGGGGTCAGCTCGGTCTCGTTGACCAGCCGGGTGACCGTCGCGTGGGTGCGGGCCTGCGTGGTACCGCCGGCGCCGTAGGTGACTGAAACGAAGCGCGGCGCCAAACGCTCAAGCCGGCGGACACACGTCCAGAGCTGTGCCTCAAGCGCGTCATTCTTCGGCGGGAAGAACTCGAACGACAGCGCCGGTGCTGGCAAAGCAGCGGTACGTGCAGGCAGCGCAGCAAACCGTGGACCGGTCAGCCAACGTTCCAGCGTGGCGGGCGCCTCGGCCTCGGGCGGGTGGACGGTGATCTGGTTCATGGGCCTGCTATCCGGGTTGTGATCGTGGGTCGCGCGCTTGCTAGGATGTAATAGACGAATGGCGCCACGCAACGCCATGCTTCGCTGCACGTTCGGCAGATCGATCCGTGGTAACACCTATTGCACACGGCCTGACCGACATCCCTTCAAGAGAGTAGAGCCCGCTCATGCTGACACGTCGCGCCCTTCTGACCTATTCTATTGCCGCCACGGCGGTGTTCGCCTCGCGGCCCTGGACCGCGGCCTGGGCACAGCCGGCGGGGGACGCCACCGGCTTCGTGGTGCAGCTCGGCAGCGCGCTGGTCGCCATCGTGAACGGCTCTGGCAATTATGAGGACAAGAAGCGCCGCTTGGGTCCGTTGATCGAGGAGGCGGTGGACGTTGAGGGCATTGCCCGCTTCTGCCTCGGCCGCTACTGGCGCACCGCGACAGCGCCGCAGCAACAGCAGTTCAGCCAACTTTTCCACGCGGTGTTGCTGAACAACATCACCGGCAAGCTCGGCCAGTTCCAGGGCGTGACGTTCAACCCGACCAGCACAACCCAACAGGAGGGCAATAGCTTCGTGGGGACTACGATCCGCCGGCCCAATCAGCAACCGAACAACGTGCAGTGGGTGGTGAGCCAGGCAACTGGGCGGCCGAAGATCATCGACGTCATCGCTGAGGGCATTAGCTTACGGGTCACCCAGCGCAGTGACTACGCCGCGTTCATCTCCCGCAACAACAACGATGTGAGCGCCTTGATCAACGCCATGCGTCAGCAGGCGGCGGCGTAGCCACACTCTCGAAAATTATCAGCTGACCGCCGTCGCGATCAAAGGTGCCGCAGGGCCGCATCCCGATCGCGCCGAGCAGGATGCGGGAGGCAAAGTTGCTGTCCCGCGCTACGGCGATAACCCGCTTCAGCCCGGTTTGGTAGTGCGCGAAGCGTAGCGCGGCCCCAGCGGCTTCTCGCCCCAGCCCATGTCCCCGCACCTCCGACCGGAAGGCAAAACGCAGCGCCATGCCGCGGCCATCCGGGCGGTCATGGATGCCGGTCAGGCCGATGGCGATACCTAACAGGTCGCGCACCAGCCACATTCCAACCCCGTGCGTCGGCCAAAATGCGACCTCCTGCGCCAGTTCGTCGGCGACCTGGCCGGGGCTGCGCACCCCGCCCAGCATGTGGCCATAGACCCGCGGATCGCCTTTCAGCTCGCGGAGGTCGGGCAGGTCCTGCCAGCCAACCGGCGACAGGACGAGCCGGCCGGTCCGGACGTGCCAGGCCGGGTTCACGACAAAGCCGCCCGGCGTGGCTCCCGACGTCGCTCAGCGCGCGAGCGGCCGGTACTTGATGCGGTGCGGCTCGGTGGCGTCGGCGCCGAGTCGACGTCGCTTATCCGCTTCATAGGCTTGGAAATTGCCCTCGAACCACTCGACGTGGCTGTCACCCTCGAAGGCCAGGATGTGCGTCGCCAGCCGGTCCAGGAACCAGCGGTCATGGCTGATGATGACGGCGCAGCCGGCGAACTCGGCCAGCGCCTCCTCCAGCGCCCGCAACGTATCGACATCGAGGTCGTTGGTCGGCTCGTCCAGCAGAATGACGTTGCTCTCGGATTTCAGCATCTTCGCCAGATGCACCCGGTTGCGCTCGCCGCCCGACAGGATGCCGACCTTCTTCTGCTGGTCCGACCCTTTGAAGTTGAACGCGCCGACATAAGCGCGGGACGGCACGGCGCGCTTGCCCAGGTAGATCACGTCGGTCCCGCCGCTGATCTCCTCCCAAACCGACTTGCTGCCGTCCAGGCTGTCGCGCGACTGATCGACGTAGCCGAGCTTCACCGTATCGCCGACCTTGAGCTCCCCGGAGTCCGGATGCTCTGCCCCGGTGATCATGCGGAACAGCGTCGTCTTGCCGGCGCCGTTCGGGCCGATCACGCCGACGATGCCGCCGGGCGGCAGCTTGAAGTCGAGGTCGTCCATCAGCAGCCGGTTTCCATAGGCCTTGCGGACCTGCTCGGCCTCGATCACCAGACCGCCCAGCCGCGGACCCGGCGGAATGACGATATCCGCCACGCCGGTCTGCATCTCCAGCGACTTCTGCTGCATTTCCTCATACTTGGCGATGCGGGCGCGGCTCTTGGTCTGCCGGGCGCGCGGGCTGCTCTGGATCCACTCCTCCTCGGCGGCCAGGGCGCGCTGACGTGAGCTCTCCTCTTTCTCTTCCTGCTGCAGCCGCTTCAGCTTCTGTGCCAGCCACGACGAGTAGTTGCCCTCGAACGGGTAGCCGCGCCCGCGCTCGATCTCCAGGATCCAGTTGGTCACGTTGTCCAGGAAGTAGCGGTCGTGCGTGACGATCATCACCGTTCCAGCGAAGTCGCGCAGCGTGCGCTCAAGCCAGGCGACGCTCTCGGCGTCAAGATGGTTGGTCGGCTCGTCCAGCAGCAGCAAATCCGGTTTCTCCAGCAGCAGCCGGCACAGCGCCACCCGGCGCCGCTCCCCGCCCGATAGCCGCGCCACGTTGGCGTCCGGCGGCGGGCAGCGCAGCGCGTCCAGCGCGATCTCGATGCGGCGGTCTAGGTCCCAACCGTCCTCCGCGTCGATCTTCTCCTGCAGCTCCGCCTGCTCGGCCAGCAACGTTGTCATCTTGTCATCGTCCATCGGCTCCGCGAATTCTTCCGAGATCGCGTTGAACCGCGCCAGGGCCGCGGTCAGCGGGCCGAACGCCAGCAGCACGTTCTCCGACACGCTTTTGCTGTCGTCGAGCCTCGGCTCCTGCTCCAGAT
Organism: Rhodospirillales bacterium; assembly: GCA_025351925.1. GTDB lineage: Bacteria > Pseudomonadota > Alphaproteobacteria > Acetobacterales > Acetobacteraceae > CAHJXG01. The sequence continues at coordinate 3,127 of JANXVC010000049.1, forward strand.
AGCCGACGCGCACGCCCTCGGCGGCCCAGGCCTCGCCGCCATATTCGGTCTCGATCCCCGCCATGATCTTGAGCAGCGTCGATTTGCCGGCGCCGTTGATCCCCAGGATGCCGATCTTCACGCCGGGCAGAAACGACAGGGTGATGCCCTTGAACACCTCCCGCCCGCCGGGAAAGTTCTTGGTGACATCTTTCATAACGTAAACGTATTGGTAGCTGGCCATGGCGCAGGCTCCTGCAGGCGAGTTTGCCGAAGTGTTTAGAGTTGTGCGTGTCGGGGGACAAGTTGGTGCGCCCGGCAGGACTCGAACCTGCGACCAAGCCGTTATGAGCGGCCCGCTCTAACCAACTGAGCTACAGGCGCCTCCGTCGCTCGGGCGTTCAATGCCGTCCGGCCCTCGCGTTGGCAAGCATAGCCTGCGCGGCTATGGTCCCGCCACCCAGAACAAGCGATGGAACCGCACGATGGACATCTCCAAAATCCCGACCGGCAAGGACGCGCCGCACGACATCAATGTGGTGATCGAAATACCGCAGGGCAGCCAGGTGAAGTACGAGATCGACAAGGCCAGCGGCGCCATCTTCGTCGATCGCTTCCTGTTCACGCCGATGGCGTATCCGGCCGCCTACGGATTCATCCCGGGCACCCTCGCCGACGACGGCGATCCAGCCGATGCGCTCGTGCTCGCGCCCGCCCCCATGGTGCCCGGCGCCGTGATCCGCTGCCGCCCGATCGGCATGCTGCAGATGGAGGATGAAAGCGGCCAGGACGAGAAGATCATTTGCGTCCCGCACGACAAGATGCACACGCAGTTCACCGACGTGCACGCAGTCGAGGACCTGCCCGCCATCACCCGCGCGTCGATCGAGCATTTCTTTACACGTTACAAGGACCTGGAGCCTGGCAAGTGGGTGAAGGTGACCGGCTGGGCCGGGCGCGAGGCAGCGGAAGAGGTCATCCGCAAATCGATCGCCGCGGCCAAGTAGCAGCCCACCTCAAAACTAGTGTCCCCGCTTGAGGCCTGCAGCCCGGCGGGGACCGGCCCAGCCCGCCATCCGGGCCATGCGCCGCAGCCCGGCCCATTGCTGCTGGAAGTAACTTCCAGTCGCCAACGCCTCCTCGGCCGACGGGTCGCCGGTGCGGACATAGGCGCGGGAGAAATCCGCCGTGCCGAACAGCACGTCCCACCAGGGCAGGATCGCGCCGTAATTGGCGCTGCGCTGACCAGCGGCCAGAACGCTGTGATGCGACCGGTGGTATCGCGGCGAGACCAGCAGCCGCTCCCCCAGCCAGCCATAGGACAGCCGCGCATTGGCGTGCGACAGGCTCTCCAGGAACCGCAGCAGCAGCACCAGCAGCGGGAACTGCATAGGCGGGATGCCGATCAGCAGCGCCACGGCGGTGAACCAGACGAAGCCGATCAGGTCGTCAAGCACATGGTTGCGGTCATCGGACCAGAACGTCATCTGCCGCTGCGCATGATGCAACGAATGCAGCGCCCACCACCAGCCGAACATGTGCGATAGCCGGTGCCGCCAATACTCCGAGAGGTCGAGGATCACGGCATACAGAAAAAAGGTCAGCAAGTGATGACCAAGCAGCGCCGGGGCGAGCCGTTCCAGCGTCGGCGGGATCCAGCCGTGGTCGGACAGCCAGCCGTTCAGGCCCACCTGCAACTGATAGAACAGCACGAAGGTCACGAGCGGCAGCACGCCCACGCGGGACAGCACGGTGTAGAACACGTCAACCCAGACGGCTTTCTGGTCGGGCCAGCGCTCCACTGGCCGCCAGCGCTCGAGCGGCAGGCAGATCGCGAACGTCACCGCGACCTGCGCCAGGCCATAGCAGGCGAACAGCGCCCAGCCGAACGCGATCTCCTCCCATTCCATCGCGCCGACCGCATACAGCGCCGGCAGCAGCAGGGTCTCGTGCAGCCAGCCGGCCGCGAGGCTGAACGGGTCCGTCACCGCTCGCCACCCGTGAGGAAGATGCCATGCGGCGAGCGGCCGACGGCCAGCGACTGGATCGCGCCGGTCGCCGGGTCGAGCACGGCGACCTTCTGGATGAAGCGCTGGGTGATCCAAAGCTTGCCGTCGAACGCGAAGTCGATGCAGTCGGGGCCGCCCGGCACGCGGTAGCTACGGATCAGCGCGTAGGTCTTGGCGTCCAGCGCCACCGTAGTGCCGTCCACCCGGTTGTTGACCCACAACGTCTTGCCATCCGGCGACAGGAACAGCTGGTGCGCGCCGCGGCCGGTGTGGACGCGGGTCTCGACCCGGCCATCGACGGGATCGACCACGGCAAAATGATCCGAGCCCATGTTGGCCACGAGCAGCTTGCCGTTGAGCCAAAGCACTCCGGCCGGCGTGGCGCCAACCTCGGCCGTCCAGTTCACTACCAGCCGCCGCAAATCAATCGCCGCCAGCCGGTTCGTACCCTGCAGCGTCACGTACGCCGTGCTGCTATCCGGCGCATATGCCACATGGCTTGGCATGGAACTGAGCGGAAACCGCTTCGCCAGCGTCATGCTGGCTGCGTCATAGACATCGACCTGGTTGCGGGCCAGGCCAGTGACCGTCAGCCACTTGCCGTCCGGACTGAACGCCAGGTGATAGGGATCGGCCATCGGCAGCCGGCGCTTGATCTCGCCGGTCCGCGGATCGAGGAACAGCATCTCGTTCGCGCCGGCGTCCCCGACCAGCAGCTCCCGCCCATCCGGGCTCAGTGCGACATGGTGCGGCTCCCGCAGCACCGGCACGCGGCGCAGCTCGGTCCCGTGCGCCATATCGATCAGGCTGAGGCTCGCATCGCCCGAATTCAGCACGATGGCGATGCCGCCGGCCTGCGCTGTCCCCCAAGCGGCGCTGGTCAGCAGGACAAAAAGCGCCAAAACCAACCGCATCATGGTCTCCATATCCAGCTCGCCCAACGTTGGCGTCTTACGCAAACTAGCACGGTTAACCCAATAAGGCCGCAACATATACCAAATCGAGCCGCTCCGTGCTCTTGGACAAGAGACACGCGGAAAGCGGCGATTTCATGTCATTTCCCATAAAGTTGCTATAACAAAACGCTTGCTGGATGTATCACGTGCGCTTGATCTCCGGGGGTCGCAGCATGCCTTGCTATCGCCTCGTCGTTTCGCGACGGTGCAGACATGTCAACCACGGGCGAACTCCAACCCAGGGTTCTTGTTGTCGAAGACGAGTTCCTCATTCGCTTGACCCTTGTTGAGGCGCTGAGCGACGAGGGTTTTCTGGTGCTTGAGGCCGAAACCGGGGATGCGGCGCTGCCCATCCTGCAATCCGACACCACAATCAGTCTATTGCTGACCGACATACAGCTTCCCGGCACACTCAACGGCCATGCATTGGCATCAAAGGCTCGGGAAAACCTGCCGTATCTGCCGATCATCTTCATGACGGGACGCCCGAGCACCGACGATGAGGCGGACGGCTCCGACCGTGACGTGTTCATCAGCAAGCCCTACACGCTGGCGAATATCTGCCAGGCGGCGAAGCGGCTGACGACCGCTGAGTAGCGCGCCGGGCAAAGCGGATTGGCCTCATTGTTGCTAGGCACGGGGTAAACTTCTCGGGAACCGTGATGAGCGCAACACTTCGACCGACCGCCGCCCTGCCTGTCGCCAGCGCGCGATGGGCGCAATTGGGTCTTGGCCTAATTTGCATGATGGCGATCTCCAGCCCGCAATACGTCTGGACCCTGTTCACCAAGCCGATCGGCGCCACGCTGGGGGCGACGGCTGCCAGCGTGCAGGTCACCTTCAGCATCCTGATCGTGCTGCAGACCTTCTTCAGCCCGTTGCAGGGCTGGCTGGTCGAGCGTTTCGGCCCGCGCTGGCTGATTGCCGCAGGGGCCGGGTTGACCGGGCTGAGCTGGGTCCTAGCCGCGACGACCAGCTCGCTGACCGGTCTTTATCTGACGTATGGCCTGCTGGGCGGACTGGGCACCGGAGTCGTCTATATCGGCGTCGTCGGACAGATGGTCGGCTGGTTCCCCGACCGGCGCGGCTTTGCGGCCGGCGTGGTCGCGGCCGGGTACGGCATGGGCGCCATCCTGACGACCTTCCCCATTGCGGACAGCCTCGCCGCTAACGGCTACCAGGCGACTTTGGTCAGGTTCGGCCTCATCTTCGGCGCGGTTGGCGTGCTGGCAGCGCTCGGCCTGCGCGCGCCGCCGGCCGCCGTCGCCATGCAAACCGGGCCGGCGTCCAGCGTCCGCGACGTCGATACCGCGACCATGCTGCGCAGCCCGATCTTCTGGCTGATGTTCGCCATGATGTCGATGATGTCCACGTCCGGCCTGATGGTGACCTCGCAGATCGGCGCGATCGCCGGGGATTTCGGCATCACCAAGCTGATGGTGTGGGGCCTCGCCGCCCTGCCGCTCGCGCTCACCGTGGACCGCTTCTGCAACGGTCTGACCCGGCCGTTCTTCGGCTGGGTGTCCGACCGCATCGGGCGGGAAAACACCATGGTCATCGCCTTCGGGCTGGAAGGCCTGGCGATGGCGGGCTGGCTCGCGACCAGCGGCAACCCGCTGCTGTTCGTGCTGATGTCCGGCGTCGTGTTCTTCGGCTGGGGCGAGATCTTCTCGCTGTTCCCCTCGACCCTCACCGACACCTTCGGCGCCAAGCACGCCACCAAGAACTACGGCTGTTTGTATATCGCCCAGGGGATCGGCGCGATCTTCGGCGGCCCCGTGGCGTCGCTGCTGCACGAAAGCACCGGAAGCTGGTCCATCGTGTTCGGCCTGGCGATCGGCGCCGACCTGCTGACGGCTGCGCTGGCGCTTGCAGTGCTGAAGCCGATGCGGGCTGCCTACCTGGCTCGGCCGGTGCCCCAGCGCTAACCCAGCTGGACCACCGGAAACGGCACTGCCTGCTCCAGCACGCGGGCACCGCGCAGCACGAGGTCGTCCCGGTACATCGCCGCCGACAACTGCACGCTGCGCGGCAGGCCGGTGGCGCCGACGCCCAGCGGTACGCTGATCGCCGGCTGCCGGGTGAGGTTGAACAGGGCGGTCCAGGGCGCCCAGTCCCGCATGAGCGCCTGCGACGGCTCGGTCGTGAGCGCGTCGGCCAACGGCGGCGGGCCGGGCACCGTGGGGCACAGCACGAGGTCGAATCGGCGGTGGAACCGTGCCATGAGGTGCGCGGCCTGGACCCGCAACGCCTCGGTCTGCATGAGCGCCGTTGCCGAAAGGCCTGCCTGCTCGGCTGCGACGTGTTGGATGCCGGCGTCGAGCAGGGCGCGCTGCTCTGCCGGCATTGCCTCGACCAACGACGCGAGCGCTGCGCCCCAGACCCGGCCAAAGCCCGCGCTGATATCTGGCAAACCAGGGTCCTCGTCGTCGATCTCGGCCCCGGCATCGGCCAGGACCGCGGCGGCGTGCTCCACGGCAGCGACGCCGTCAGCGTCCACCGGCGCGTCGAACCCAGGGCGGCGCAACACCGAGACGCGCAGCCCCGCCACTCCCCGGTCGATGCCGCCCCGCCAGTCGCGGGGATCGTCCGGCAGGCTGAACGGGTCGCGGCCGTCGAAGCGCGCCAAAGCGGACAGCATCAGCGCGGCGTCCCGCACGGTACGGGTGATCGGCCCCGCCACGGCAACAGCGCCGAAAGCGCCGATCGGCCATTGCGGCACGCGCCCGAATGTCGGCTTCAGCCCCACCACGCCGCACCAGGCAGCCGGGATCCGGATGCTACCGCCCGCGTCGGTGCCCAGATGCAAAGGCCCAAAGCCCGCTGCCGCCGCCGCAGCCGCGCCGCACGATGACCCGCCCGGCGTGCGCGACACGTCGAACGGATTGCGGGTGATGCCGTGCAGCGGACAATCCCCGGGCGTCTTCCAGCCGAACTCCGTGGTTGTCGTCTTGCCCAGGATCACGGCACCGGCGACCTTCAGTCCCAGCGCGGCAGGCGCATCGTCCGTTACGGGGATCGGCGACGTCGTGCGGCTGCCCCGCCGCGTCGGGAAACCCGCGAGGTCCACGAGGTCCTTCACCGTGCAGGGCACGCCGTCCAGCGCACCCAACGGCCGGCCGGCGTGCCAACGCTGCGCGCTCTCGCCGGCGGCCTGCAGCGCACGCGGATTCATGACGGCGAAGGCATTCAGCGAGGGGTTATGCCGGGCGATGCGCTCGATCACCGCTTGAAGCGCCTCAACCGGGCTCAGCCGGCCGCTGGCATAATGCGCCAGCAGCGCCTCCGCCGACATCAAAGCGGGGTCGGTCATACGAGAGTCGGTCATGCCTGGGCGACCGCGGCGGACCACGGGGATAGCGCGTCGCTGATCCCGGTGCGCTGGCCGTCGCGGTCCTGGATCAGGTTCGGGCAGGCGAAGTTGACTGGCAGCACCGCGTGCTCGACCACCTCAGTCGGGCCATCCTCCCACAGCGCCGCCAGCACGTCCTCAGGCAGCCGCTGGTCGGCGTGTACCGTCTCCGCGTCCGACACGTCGATACGCGGATAGTGCGCCGCGACCTGCGGGTCCATGCCGAAACCATCAATGAACGCCAGCATCTGCACGACGGCTGCGAGAATGCGACGCCCGCCGGACGCTCCAGCCGCCAGCACTGGACGCTCGCCGTCGCGCAGGATCACTGGGCACATGTTGGTCAGCGGGCGCTTGCCAGGGCTGACCGAGTTTGCCTGGCCGGGCCGCGGATCGAACCACATAACGCCGTTATTCATCAAAATCCCGGAGCCCGGCAGCACCACCCGGCTGCCCATGGACGACAGCAGGGTCGTCGTCATGGAGACCATCGTGCCGGCAGCGTCGCATACCGTGAGGTGCGTGGTGCAGCTCTCGGCCGCTTTCGGCTCGGCGTCGCCCAGGCCCGACAGGCGCTCGGCATAAGCGGCCCTCATCGCGCGGGCCAGGGCCACGAACCACGCGGCGTCCGGCGCGGTGCCCACGGGCGGCGCCATGTTCTGCAGCACCAGCGCCAGGGTCGGCCCGGCGGTCAGCCCGCCAGCGAGCTGCAAGGTCCGGCCCCGCCATGCCGCCTCCTCGCAGGGTAGCACCCGCGCCTCGCACCGGCGCAGGTCGTCCACGTCCAGCACGCCGCCCATCGCGGCGACGTCGGCGGCGACGCTGGCCGCCACGTCGCCCTCATACAGGTCGCGCAGCCCGGCATGAGCCAGGCGCTCCAGCGTGTCCGCCAGCCGGCCGAGCTGAAAGAAGCCAGGGTTGCCCTGATACGGCGGCACCGGCGGCAGGCCGTCCGGCAGGTAGATACGGGCGCTCTCGGGATAGCGCCGCAGCACCGCGGCGGCGTTGGCGACCTTGAGCGTGGTGAACCAATCCTGCGGCAGGCCGCGACGGGCCAGCGCGATCGCCGGCGCCATCAGCTCGCGGAGCGGCATGGTGCCGAACCGGCCCTGCATATGCGCATAGCCCGCGACCGCGGACGGCACGACGAATGAGAGCGGGCCGTGGATGTTGGCGTCGCCCTCCACCTCGGGCCAGGTGAACAGGTCCGCCTTGGTGCGGCCGGTCAGCTTGAAGTGCGCGGGATCGAGCCGGCCCGGCGCGCGCGGCCCAAAATCCACGACCTCGGCCCGCTTTTGCCCGGCGCGATGCAGCAAGGCGAAGCCAGTGCCGCCCAGGCCGCTGTTCCACGGCTCGACTGCCGCCAGCGCCAGCGCTGTCGCCACCGCCGCATCGACCGCGTTGCCGCCCGCGTCTAGTACCGCGACACCCGCCAGCGCTGCGTCCCGGGACTGCGATACCACCATGCCGCGCCGGCCGGTCGCCGCCGATTTTTGTACTTCCCAGTGTTGGGTCAGGTGTGGCGGCGGCACATCAGTCATGCGGTTCTCCGGGCTGCCATCCATGCTAAACCCAACCGGCCCTTCACAACCAGCTGTCCGGTTGACACAGAAGTGTCGCTGGACGTTCTTGTCCTACCAGTATCAGCCGGCGCCATCACGTCCGAAAGGATCGATCCTGTATGACCAGCCGCCCCCGCGTCAGCTTTGTCGTCCCTGCCTTCAATGAGGAGCGTCTGCTGCCGGCGTGCCTGGCCGCGATCCAGGCGGAGATCGACCGCAGCGGATGCCATGCCGAGATCGTGGTGGTGAACAACGCCAGCACGGACGATACCGGCCGCATCGCCGCTGCGACGCCAGGGGTGATTGTGGTCGATCAGCCGATCAAGGGGCTGGTGCAGGCCCGCAGCGCCGGGTTCGCTGCGGCGACGGGGGAGCTGATCGCCAACATCGACGCCGACACGCTGGTACCGCCGGGCTGGCTCGACCGCGTGCTGGCGGAGTTCGCCCGCAGCCCGCGGCTGGTGGTGCTCAGCGGACCCTATGACTATTACGACGTGCCCATCCATATCCGCGCCGCCGCCCGGGTGTTTTATGCCGTAGGGTTCGCCACCTACGTATTCAACAAGCGCGTGCTCGGCGTCGGATCGATGGTGCAGGGGGGCAACTTCGTCCTGGTAAGGGACGCGCTGGCCGGCATCGGCGGCTTCAGCGATCGGTTTACCTTTTACGGCGAAGATACCGACATCGCGAGCCGCATGAGCCGCGTTGGGGACGTGAAATTCACCTATGCGCTCACCGCCAAATCGTCCGGACGCCGCCTGCAGGGGGACGGGCTGATCATGACCGGCCTGCGCTACAGCGCGAACTATCTTTGGGCGACGTACTTCAGGAAGCCGTTCACCACCGCCTGGAACGACTACCGCTGATCATGCGCCTCGCGTCGCTGGTTCGCATGGGGGTGACAGGAGCTAGCCTATGATCGGAGTCGATTGGGGCACTACCAGTTTCCGTGCCTACCGCCTGCGCGGGCGCACGGTGCTGGACCGGTTGGCCCTGCCGCTCGGCATCCTGAGCGTGACCGAGGGCCGGTTCGAGCAGGCGCTGCAGGATGCCGTGGCGCCCTGGCTCGCTGACGGCGAGCGGCGCATCCTGATGTCCGGCATGATCGGCAGCCGCCAGGGCTGGATCGAGGCGCCGTACCTGCCCTGCCCTGCTGCCACCGCCGACCTGGCCGGTGCGCTGATTCGCGTCCCGTTCGACACGGCGGAGCTGCTGCTGGTGCCCGGCCTGACCGCGACCGATCCTGCCGGCGTGCCCGAGGTCATGCGCGGCGAGGAGGTGCAGATTTTCGGCGCGCTCGACTCGGCCAGTGCGGACACAACGGTCTGCCTGCCGGGCAGCCACTCGAAATGGGCGCATGTCGCCAGTGGCAGTATCGAGAGCTTCAGTACGCATCTGACCGGGGAGGCTTTTGCCGCGCTGCGCAGCCACACGATCCTGGGCCGGCTGATGCAGGCGGACGCGCCGCCCGACGCCGACGCATTTCATCGTGGCGTGCTGCGCTCGGCCGCCCCCGGCGGGCTGCTGCACCATCTGTTCGGCGTCCGCACCCTGGGCCTTTTCGCCCAACTGCCGGAGGCCGCGTCGGCCTCCTATCTGTCGGGCCTGCTGATCGGCCACGAGGTCCACGCTGCCGCCGCCGGGTCGAATGTCCTGCTGATTGGCGCCGGCGCGCTATGCGAGCTGTATGGCCAGGCGATCGCCCTATGCGGCGGCAGCGCCACGCTGGCGAAGGCCGACGCGGCGGCGCAAGGTCTGGCGCTGATCGGAGAACAAGCCGCATGGACGTCCAGAAGCTCCTGACCGCCTGCCCCCTGGTCGCTATCCTGCGCGGCATTCGGCCGGATGAGGTCGAGGCCGTGGGCGACGCCCTGGTCGCGGCGGGTCTGCGCATCATTGAGGTGCCGCTGAACTCGCCCGACCCGTTCGACAGCATCGCCCGCCTGGCGCGGCGGGTCGGTGACAGCGTGCTGATCGGCGCAGGCACGGTGATGCGTCCTGCCGACGTGGACCGCGTCGCCGACGCCGGCGGCCGGCTGATCGTGACGCCGCACGCCGATCCGGCCCTGGTCCGCGCCGCCAAGGCGCACGGCATGGTCGCCATGCCCGGCTTCTTCACGCCGGCCGAGGCGTTTGCCCTGCTCGACGCGGGCGCAGACGCGCTGAAGCTGTTCCCGGCGGAGGGCGGCAATCCGGCGATGCTGCGGGCGCTCCGGGCGGTGCTGCCGATAGGCACGATGGTGCTGCCAGTGGGCGGCATGGACGCGGGCTCGATGGGCGCTTGGCGGAACGCTGGCGCTACCGGGTTCGGCATCGGCTCCGCTATCTACCGGCCCGGCGATACCGCCACCACCGTCGCTGCCAAGGCCTCGACGTTGCTGGCCGCACTATCAAAGGTGGGGTGATCCGCGCGGCTTGCTGACCACGCTAGCAACGGTCACACTCCCGCTTGACTGTCCGGACCGCCGCAGGGCGCCACCGGCAGCGATCCAGGGGAGGCGTGCTTGGCGCAGGTATCCGTCCGCAAGGTCGTGAAGGCGTATGACGGCGACGTGCAGGCAGTGCGGGGTATTGACCTCGAAATCGCCGACCATGAGTTCGTCGTGCTGGTCGGACCCAGCGGCTGCGGCAAGAGCACCACGCTGCGGATGATCGCGGGGCTTGAGGAGATCAGCGCGGGCGAGATCTGGATCGGCGGCGATATTGTCAACGACATGCCGCCGCGCGACCGCGACATTGCCATGGTGTTCCAAAACTACGCGCTGTATCCGCACATGTCGGTGTTCGACAACATGGCGTTCGGCCTCAAATTGAGAAAACTGCCGAAGCTCGACATCAAGACGCGGGTGGACGAGGCCGCACGCATCCTCGACATCGTGCCGCTGCTGGAGCGTAAGCCCAAGGCGCTGTCGGGCGGCCAGCGGCAGCGTGTCGCCATGGGCCGGGCGATCGTGCGCAACCCCAAGGTGTTCCTATTCGACGAGCCGCTGTCCAACCTCGACGCCAAGCTACGAGTGCAGATGCGCACCGAGATCAAGAAGGTGCACCAGACCGTCCGCACCACAACGGTCTATGTGACGCACGACCAGGTCGAGGCCATGACCCTGGCCGACCGCGTCGTGGTGATGAATCACGGCCGGATCGAGCAGGTCGGGCCGCCGCAGGAGCTGTATCACCATCCAAAAACCCGGTTCGTCGCCGGGTTCATCGGCAGCCCGGCGATGAATTTCTTCTCCGCCCGCGTGGTCGGGCCATCGGGCGCCCCGGCGGTGCAGCTTGCCGACGGCCAAGTCCTGCCGATCCCGCCTGCACGGCAGGACCGCTACGCCGCGCAGCGCGACCGGGAGGTGGTGTTCGGCCTGCGTCCCGAGCACCTGACGGAGCCGCGCGAACAGGGCCGCTCCAGCATCGCGCCGCTGCGGATTACGGTCGATGTCGTGGAGCCGATGGGCATGGAGACGCTCGTGCACTTCTTCCTGGGCGGTGAGGCGGTCTGCGCCCGCGTGGATCCGCAGACTCCAGCCGCGCCCAACGCGCCGCTGACCCTCGCGGCGGACATGAACCACATGCACCTGATCGAGCCATCATCGGGCAACGTTTTGTAAAGGAGTTGGGACTATGATGCAGGACCTGACCGGCCGCGTCGTTTGGATCACCGGCGCTGGGACCGGGATCGGCCGCGCTATGGCGCTGGCGTTTGCCGAGGCTGGATGTCGCCTCGCGCTGACCGGCCGGTCGCGGGAGACGCTGGCGGAGACGCATCGCCTGGTCGAGGCGGCTGGGGGCCAATCCATGCTGGCGCTCGCAGATGTCGCAGATGCGCATCAGGTCACCCGCGCGCATTTGGAGGTCGTGGCGGCCCTGGGCGACGTGCAAATCCTCGTTAACAATGCCGGAACGAATGCCCGCAAGCGGCACTGGCCGGACCTGTCGGCCGCCGACATGTCGGCCGTCATGGACGTAAACGTGAAGGGCCCGTTCCAATGCTCGCTTGCGGTGCTGCCGTCGATGCGGGACCAGGGCGGCGGGCTGCTGATCCACGTCGCCTCGGTCGCCGGGACCGGCATCTTCACGGTGTCGGGGCCAAGCTACACCGCGTCGAAGCACGCCGCCCGCGCCATGTCGGCCACGATCAACGCCGAGGAGGGCATCCACGGCATCCGCAGCGTCTGCATCAACCCCGGCGAGGTCGCGACGCCGATCCTCGACACCCGCCCGAAGCCGCCCAGCGCCGAGGAGCGCGCCATCATGATCCAGCCCGAGGACATCGCCGCCGCCGCCGTATTCGCCGCCCGGATGCCGCCGCGCACCTGTATGGCCGAGATGACGATCAATCCAACGGACAACCAGTTCTACCGAGCGGCCGCACAGGCGATCGCGGCGATGCCACGCTGATGGACGCGTTGCCGACGACGACGGTTGACGCCGATACGCTGCGGAGCTTCATCGCCGAGATCTTCGTCGCGGCCGGATGCGACGCGGAGGAGGCCGGACGGATCGGCCATCATCTGGTGTCCGCCAACCTCGCGGGCCATGACAGCCACGGCGTGATCCGGGTGCCGCGCTATGTGCGGTGGCTCGCGGACGGCAAGGTCCGCGCCGGCCAGACGCCGACGGTGGTGACCGAGAGCGCGACCCACGCGGTGGTGGACGGCAATCTGGGCTTCGGCCAGACGATCGGGCCGCTTGCCGTCGATATGGGAATCGCGAAGGCCCAGGCGGCGGGGCTTGCTGTGGTGGCGCTGCGCAACTCCGGCCACATCGGCCGCGTGGGCGACTGGGCGGAGCGTGCGGCGGCCGCCGGGCTGGTCTCGATTCACTTCGTGAACGTCGGCATGGGTGAGCTCGTGGCGCCGTTCGGCGGGGTGGACCGGCGGTTCGGCACCAATCCGTTCTGCATCGGCGTGCCGCAGCCGGGCGCGCCGCCGTTGCTGCTGGACTTCGCGACCAGCATGGTGGCCGAGGGCAAGGTGCTGGTCGCCAGCAACGGCGGCAAGCCCATTCCGCACGATGCGCTGATTGGCCCTGACGGCGCGCTGTCCAGCGACCCGCGCACGCTCTACGGTCCCATCGAGAACACCAGCGTACGCGACCCCGGCAACGGTGAGGGCGCGTTGCGGGCTTTCGGCGATCACAAGGGCTCCGGCATCGCCTTCATGTGCGAAATCCTGGCGGGCTGCCTGGCGGGCAGTCCGACTGCCGGGCCAAATCCCGGAGCAAAACGGGGCGGCATCGTGAACGGCATGCTGTCGATCTACCTCGACCCGCAGCACTTCGGGGCCGCCGGGTTCGCCGAAACTGCTCGAGGCTTTGCCGAGTACATCAAGGCGTCTCGCCCCGCCAGCCCGGGCGGTGAGGTCTTGGTGCCCGGCGATGCCGAGAGCCGCACCCGGACCGCCCGGCTACGCGACGGCGTGCCGCTACAGGTCGAGACCTGGGCCGCGATCCAGGCAACCGGGGCTAAGCTGGGACTCTCACCGCCGGGTTAGCCTTGGCGAAGCGGCGCGGATCGATGGCAGACAAGATGGCGCCGGCAGGGCCTGGGTCGCGCCCGGCGATCACGTCGGCCACCAGCTTCCCGGCCGCCGGCGAGGTCTGGATGCCATAGCCGCCCTGCCCCACGCACCAAAAGAATCCCTCATCGGCGCCGCTCCAGCCGAACGCCAGGCTGCGGTCGGGGGTGAAGGTGCGCAGGCCCGCCCAGCTATGCTCGATGCGCCGCACCTCGATGTCCAGCGCCTGCTGCATGCGGTCGATGGCGATGGCGACATCCAGCTCGTCCGGTGCCACGTCATGCGCGTGCATATCGGTCTCGTCGGCCGGGCTGACCATCAGCTTGGTGCGGGCCTCGGTGCGAATATACCAGGTGTGGTCCACGTCTTGTACCAACGGCCAACGGGTCACCTGCCAAGGCACCGGGTCGATAACGACTCCGGTGCGGCGCTTGGGCACGAGGCCGAGCGGCGCGACGCCGGCCTGTTCCGCGACTTGATCGCCCCAGGCACCGGCAGCGTTGACCACGACCGGGGCGGTGAAAATGTCGCCCCCATCGGTCTGCACATGCCACAGCCCGGCCTGCCGCTCGATCCGGCCGGTGCGGCTGCGCAGTGCCAGAGCGCCATCGCGGGTGCGCACCAGGCGCAAGAAGCCCTGATGCAGGGCCGCAACGTCCATGTCGAACGCGTCATCCTCGATCGCTGCCTGAACGGCGTAGCCCGGCCGCAATGCCGGTATCAGCACCGTAACCTCGGCGAGCGATGCCTCGCGCAGCCCGGTCCCCTCAGCGAGCAGGCGGCCGAGGTGGTCGCGCTGCTCCGGCGGGGCCAGGAACACCACGGGGCGCTGCGCCAGGATCGGGGCGTCGGTGAACCCCTCGGGCGGATGCTCGAAGAATTGCCGCGAGAGGCCGGTCAGCGTCCGCACGTCTGGCGGTCCGTAGTTCTGAATCCAGATGGCGGCGGAGCGACCGGTGCTGTGATAGCCGGCGGCCTCCTCGGCCTCGATCAGCGCGACCCGGCGGTCGGCCGAGAGATGGGCAGCGACGGTCGCCCCCGCGATCCCAGCACCGATGACGATGGCGTCGAAAGCATGCGTGTCCATGCCTACAACATCGGCGGACGGGGCCGCTGGCGCAAGCGGCCTAGAATGGTGCTATTTGGAATATACCAGGTTTGGCAGCCACATGGCGATGCCTGGCACGGCCGACAGGATCACCACCGCGACGGCCATAATTGCCACAAACGGCAGCGTGCCCCAGATAATTGGCCCCAGGCCGATATCGGGCGCGATCCGGTTGATGACGAAAATGTTAAGACCCACCGGCGGGTGGATTAGCCCCATTTCCATAACCACGGCCATCACCACCCCGAACCAGATCAAATCAAAACCGCTCTCACGCAGTGGCGGCAGAATGATCGGTGCGGTCATTAGAATGATCGACACCGGCGGCAGGAAAAACCCAAGAACCACGACCAGCAATAGAATTGCCAACAGCAGCAGCCATTTTGATAATTGCAGGCCGACGATCCACCCCGCCGCCGCCTGACTGATGTGCAGGTAGCTCATGACATAGCTATACAGCAGGCTCATGCCGATGATCATGAGCAGCATGCCGCTTTCGCCCAAGGTTCCCATGAAGATCGGTTTCAGATCCCGGAAGTGGTAAGCGCTGTAGATGACGGCAATCAGCAACAGCGCCAGCACGGCGCCGAGCCCCGCCGTCTCGCTGGGCGTGGCGATGCCGCCATACAGCGCCACCATCACTCCTGTCAGCAAAATCAGGAACGGCAGCACCCGCGGCAGAGCAACCAGCTTATCCTTGAGCGTGTAGGTGTCCTGACGCAGGATCTCGCTGCGGACTGCGCCGCCCGCTGCATCGGCGGTCGCCCGGCTGAATTCCTGCTTCCAGTGCACGACCGCGTAGGTGGCGAACAGCCCGACCAGCAGGATACCGGGCCCGATGCCCGCCAGGAACAGCCGTCCCAGCGATTGCTCAGCGGCAACGGCGTAAAGAATAAGCACGATCGATGGCGGCAGCAGGATGCCGAGCGTGCCGCCCGCCGCCACCAGCCCGGCCGCAAAGCCGGGCGAGTAGCCGCGGCGGCGCATCTCAGGGATGCCGGAACTGCCGATGGCGCTGCAGGTCGCCGGGCTGCTGCCCGCCATGGCCGCAAACAGCCCGCAGGCCAGCACGACCGCAACGCCCAATCCGCCGGGCACCCGGTGCAGCCAAGTGTGCAGCGCGTCGTATAAATCCTTGCCGGCCCGGGACTTGCCGATCGCCGCGCCCTTCAAAATGAACAGCGGGATGGTCAGCAGGGTAATGCTGGCCAGCTCCTCATAGACGTTCTGCGCGACGGTATCGAGCGACGCCGCCGGCATGAACGCGACCATGAACACCGTCGCGACCCCGCCAAGCGCGAACGCGATCGGCATGCCGGAAAACAGCGCAGCCAAGGTCGCGCCGCCATACATCAGCCCGATCTGCAGGGTGGACATAGTGCGCCCTCAGGGCTGGACGGGCGCGAGGTGCGCGGGCTGGGTATCTCCGTGTCGGCTGCCAAGCACCTGCAGCAACAACTGTAGCGAAAGCAGAATCATGCCGACCGCCATGCAGCCGTAGGGGATCCATAGCGGCGGTCCCCAGGCGGATGGCGTAGTCTGCCCGTCCTCCAGCGCCTCCAGCAGCAACGTCACACTTTTCCAGGCGAAGAACGCCACGAACAGGAAACTCAGCAGGTCCGCCAGCACCCGGCGCACGTGGTCGATGCCAGGCGGCAGGATGTGGGTGAGCGCGTCGATCGCGACATGGCCGCGCCGGGCCTGAATCCAGGCAGCGGAGGCGAAGGTCGCGCCGATCAGCAGAAAGGTGCTCAGCTCGTCCTGCCAATCGCTCGGGATGCTAAAGAAATAACGCCCCGCGACCTCCCAGGTCAGCACGATGCCGGCGCTGGCGATCGCGAGCGACGACAATACCGCCATGACGCTGTTCAGCGCGTCCAGCACGCTTTGCACTCCGCCGAGCAGCCCGAGCCGCGGGACGTCCGCCGTCGGGATGGCGCCCGAGGCGGCGTCGATGCCGTGACCGCTCAAGCAACGGCCTCGGCGAGCTTCAGCAGCCCGGCGCAGGCGGCGTTGCGGGCGGCGAAGTCCTTCCACGCCGTCTCCTGGGCCACTGCTTTCCACTTCCCGATTGCCGCTGCGTCCATGTCCCGCGCGGTGATGCCGGCCTTGAGGAACACGCTCGCCAGGGCCTCGTCGTCGGCCTTCGCCGCCTGTAGGCCGAACGCCTCCATCTCGGCGCCGACTTCGGTCACTGCGGCCTGATGCGCCGCTGGCAGGCTGTCGAAGATCTGCTTCGAGATCAGCAGCGGCTCCAGCATGAACCAGAAACTGCCGGTGCGCCCGGTGGTCACCGCCTTGCTGATCTCCTCGAGCCGGAACGAGATCAGGCTCGTGGACGACGTCACCGCCGCATCCAGCGAGCCCGTCTGCATCGCTGCGTAAATCTCGTTGCTAGGGACCGAGCTGATGATCCCGCCCGCCGCCTTCAGCATGAGGTCCATCTCACGCGAGCCGCCGCGGACCTTCAGGCCCTTCACGTCGTCCGGCTGAACTACCGGCGTGCTGCGGGACGCGGTGCCGCCGGCCTGCCAGAGCCAGGTGACGATCTTGACGCCGCGCTTGTCCAGCACGCTCTCCAATTCCTGCCCGATCGGCTGGCGCTTCCAGGCGAGGCCCTGCTCATAAGACGTGACCAGGCAGGGCATCAATCCGACATTGACCTCGGGCACCTCTCCCCCGGCATAGGCCAGCGGGTACAGCGTCATATCCAGCGCGCCACGTCGCATCGCGGAGAACTGCGCCACGGTCTTCATCAGCGACGAGCCCGGGTAGATCTCAAATGCCAGTTCGCCATTGGTGCGCTTCTGCACCTCTGCGGCGAAGCGGCGCACCAAGCGGTCGCGGAAGTCGCCCTGGTCCACCGTGCCGCCGGGGAACTGATGGCTGATCTTCAACGTGCGGACAGCGGCGCGGGCGCCATTAGCGCGCAGAAGCGTAGGGGCGGCCAGCACGGCGCCTAATGTAGCCCGGCGGGTGATCGACATCATTTCCTCCGCAATTTCAATGGGGATTTTTCATTGACGGATACGCTGGGCCGCTGTCGGATGCAAGATGGCTGCGAGCCGGCGGACGCCGTTGAAGCCGCAACGGAGACGATATGACCGACCGCGAGTATCCAACACGCCCACTAGTCGGCATCGGCGTCGTCTTGCTGAGACCCGCGACCGCAACCGCTCCCTGGGCCGTTTTGCTGGTGCGTCGTGGTAAACCGCCGGCGATGGGTCAATGGAGCATACCCGGCGGGGCTCAGGAACTTGGTGAGACTGCAGAACACGCAGCCCGGCGTGAGTTGACAGAAGAGACTGGACTGGTCGCCGGGCCGCTAACCCTAGCAGCGAATGTGGATAGCATCCACTACGACGCTGAGAGCCGCGTGCAATACCACTATACCATCCTGGATTTTGCCGGATATTGGCAGATGGGGGCTCCCGCCCCGGGGGGCGACGTCACCGATGCGGTGTTCGCTCCACTTGAGGACCTGGCCCGCTACGACCTCTGGAGTGAGGCACA
Organism: Rhodospirillales bacterium; assembly: GCA_025351925.1. Taxonomy (GTDB): domain Bacteria; phylum Pseudomonadota; class Alphaproteobacteria; order Acetobacterales; family Acetobacteraceae; genus CAHJXG01. Next base: position 21,119 of record JANXVC010000049.1, read on the forward strand.
CCGCGTCATTGGCCTGGCCCGCCGGGTGCTCAGCTCCGCTTGCGACGCGACGGAGACGCCCGGCCAAAATTGAGCGACGCGGCGGCACCAGCGCAGATCAGGCCGATCCCCGCCGGGATCAGCCACAGCGGCCGCAACAGGAACGGTAGCTCCAACCAATTCCAGCCCCAGCTCGGACTCTGCTTCTGCATCCATGTCAGCCAGCCACTATCCATCAGCATCAAACCCTGTCCCAGGGTCATACCGAACGGTGTAAGCGCCGCAATGGCGACCGCAGTGACCAGAAACAGCGCGGCAAAAGTCGCGAGGATGCGTGATGCGATCATATGAAAAGCTTTTCGTTCGGCATCCCAGCATACAGCTCAGCGACGAACTCGCCATAGCCATTATAGATCCGGGTCGGCACGCGCTGGTCGTTGCCCAACAGGCGCTCGGTGGCCTGGCTCCAGCGGGGATGCGGCACCTCAGGGTTCACATTGGCCCAGAAGCCATATTCCTGCGGCTGGATACCTTCCCAGAACGTGGTCGGCTTCTTGTCGGTAAACGTCAGCTTGACGATCGACTTCACCGACTTGAACCCATACTTCCAGGGTAGCACCAACCGCAGCGGCGCGCCATTCTGCTTTGGGATACTCTTGCCAAAGAGGCCAGTCGCAATGAAGGCGAGGTCATTGTTCGCCTCCGCCATCGTTACGCCCTCAATGTATGGCCACTCGAACGAGCTAATGCGCAGGCCAGGCATCGCCTTGGGATCAGCCAAAGTCTCCATGACGACGTAGCGGGCGCTCGCCATCGGCTCGGCGATCGCTACCAGATCCTTCAATGGAAAACCGGTCCAGGGCACCGTCATCGCCCAGCCCTCAACGCAGCGATGCCGATAGACCCGCTCCTCAAGCTGCACACGCTTTAGGATGTCGTCGAAGTCCATCGTCCGCGGTTTGCCGACCATGCCGTCAAACTTGATGGTCCACGGGGTGATCGGCAGGCGCTGTGCCGCCCGCGAGATCGACTTGTCCGTGCCGAATTCATAGTAGTTATTGTATGTAGTTGCATCTCGTTCGGACGTCAGTTCGCGTCCGCCATCATATTTGGCGTTGCGCGGCGCACCCTGCGCGCGGGCAACCAACGGGATGCCGAGTGCCGCCGTCCCTGCCGCCGCGGCCATCAAGCCACGGCGTGCCAGCATCAGCGGCTCGGGCGTCGCATCCCGTTCTGACAACTCCCAACCGTGACTTGTCTTGATGTGCAAGATAGCATCCTCCGGAATATGGCCTGTCCTATAGCCCGCCGGCCAGTCACGTCACCCATCGGTCCCTGGAGATAGGCAACCCGATATGTTGATTTTACATGATCGATCTGCAAGGGCCTCGTTAAGCCCATATGCCTACCGGTTCGACGGAGGCCGTCGATAGATCTTGATGCGATGGTGGGCCCGGTGGGACTCGAACCCACGACCACAAGATTAAAAGTCCCGTGCTCTACCAGCTGAGCTACAGGCCCATACCGCAACCGTGACCGGCAAATGCAGGTCACGGCGCATCCCTATTACGACTTTGCGTCGGCCGCTACCTGCACCCGGACAATCTTGTCCGGATTGGAGACCGTGCCCCCGCCGCCGCTACCGCGCTTGATCTTGTCGATGAACTCCATGCCCTGCACGACTTGGCCCCAAATCGTATATTGGCCATCTAAATGCGGTGCCGGGGCGAACATGATATAGAACTGGCTGTTCGCGCTGTTAGGGTCGCCGGTCCGAGCGGCGCCGACGGTGCCGCGCAGGAAATGTGCGTCGCGGCTGAACTCGGCGGGCAGGTTGCCCATGTCGCTGCCGCCGGTGCCGGTGCCGGTCGGGTCGCCACCCTGGGCCATGAAGCCCTCGATCACCCGGTGAAACACCGTGCCGTCATAAAATCCCTTGCGCGCCAGAGCCTTGACCCGCTCGACGTGCTTTGGCGCCAGGTCCGGGCGTAGGCGGATAACCACACGGCCGTCTTTCAGATCCATATACAGCGTGTTCTCGGGGTCCAGGGCTGGCTGTTGGGCCAGAACTTCTTCAGACATCAGTGTTCCGATCGCGATTGTTGCAAGCAAATGCCGGCGACGCATGCCGAGTTTCATGGCGCTCTCCCATTAGTGGTCACGCTGCTGGACGCACCCGCGCCAGCGTCCGCTCCAGCGTCAGCGCCGGCACAAAGCTGGATACGTCGCCGCCCAGGCGCGCGATCTCCTTTACGAAGCGGGACGAGATGAACTGATGGCGCTCGCTGGCCATGAGAAACACCGTCTCCACCTCGTGGTCCAGGCGGTAGTTCATCCCCGCCATTTGGAACTCGTAGTCGAAATCCGACACGGCCCGTAGCCCCCGGATGATCACGCCCGCGTTGGCATTGCGGGCGAGCTCGATCAGCAGGCAGTTGAAGCTCACCACCTCGATCTCGGTGCCGGTCCGCGCGGCGATGGCGTCGGTCTCGGCGCGCACCAGCTCGACGCGCTCCTCCAACGGAAACAGCGGCGACTTGCCGACGTTCTCCGCCACGCCGACAACCAGGCGATGCACCACCCGGGCAGCGCGGGCGATGATGTCGGTGTGGCCGTTGGTCACGGGGTCGAAAGTGCCGGGGTAGATGCCGACGTGACGGACCGGACCGATATGCGACTCAGGCATCGGGCGGTCCAACCTCTCCTGCGTCGTCGCCAGCATCCCCTGCGTCGTCGTGGGTGTCCTCGACCTCGTTATCCTCGGCTTGCACCCCCGACACGTCGAGCACCGGAAATACGCTGGTGACGTGCTCAGTATCGCCCAGCCGGAACAGCGTGACCCCCATGCTGGTCCGGCCGGTGACGCGGACCTGGTCGGAGGGCACGCGGATCAGCCGGCCCTCATCGGTCACCAGCATCACGTCATCGCCGGGCCGCACCGGAAAGCTCGCGACAACCGCGGTGCCGTTGCGCGGCGACAGTGTGATGTTGCTGATCCCCTGGCCGCCGCGCCCGCTGACCCGGTAGTCGTACGCCGACGACCTCTTGCCGAACCCGGCGTTGGTCACCGTCAGCAGGATCTCCTCTGCATCTTCCAGATCGGCGACGCGATCGCTAGATAGCGTCACTTCCGCCACCGGCTCCTCAGCGTCCACGGTGACTTCATCCTCCTCGGCCGAGCGGCGCCTGGCGGCGGCACCCTTCAGATAGGCGGCGCGCTCGTCAGGCGTTGCGTCCATGTGGCGCAACACCGACAGGCTGATGACCTCGTCGCCGTCCCCGAGCCGGATGCCGCGCACGCCGGAGCTGTCGCGGCCGCTGAACACGCGCAGGCTGTCATCGGCGATCTGGAACCGCAGGCAGCGGCCGAGACGCGTCGCCAGGAACACGTCGTCGCCGTCCCGGCAGGTCGCGACGCCGATCAGCCGGTCGCCCTCGTCGAGCTTCATGGCAATCAGGCCGCTCGCCCGCACATTGCGGAAATCGGACAGCTTGTTGCGCCGCACGTTGCCGCTGGCCGTCGCGAACACGAGGTGCAGGCTTTCCCACATACTCTCATCCTGCGGCAGCGGCAGCACGGTGGTGATCCCGTCGCCGCCGAGCTCCGGCAGCATGTTGACCAGTGCGCGGCCCTTGGCGGTCGGGCTGGCCTCCGGCAGGCGCCAGACCTTCTCGCGGAACGCCTTGCCGCCGCTGCTGAAGAACAGCACCCATTGATGCGTGTGGGCGTTGAAGCTGCGGGTTACGATGTCATCGCCGCGGGTGCCCGCCGCGGTCCGGCCGCGGCCGCCGCGGTTCTGCTGGCGGAAGATCTCCAGCGCCGTCCGTTTGATGAAGCCGTCGCGGGTGATGGTCACAACCATCTGGCCCGGCTCGATCAGGCTCTCGTCGTCCTGGTCCACCGCGGCATCCACGATAGCCGTCATGCGCGGGCTGTCGATCTCAGCGCGGGCGGCCAGCAGCTCCTCACGCATGACCTCCATGCGGCGCGGGCGACTATCGAGGATCTCCAGCAGGTTGCCGATCCGCGTTGCGACCTCGACCAGCTCGGCCTGGATCTTGTCGCGCTCCAGCCCGGTCAGGCGGGCGAGGCGCAGCTCCAGGATACCGCGGGCCTGGGCATCGGTGAGCCGCACGGTGTCGTCCACGATCTGGTTGCCGCTGTCGTCGATCAGCGCCAGCAACGCAGACACGTCCCCCGCCGGCCAGGCGCGGTCCATCATCGCGGCGCGCGCCGTCGCGGCGTCCGGGCTCTCACGGATTACCCGGATCATCGCGTCGATGTTGGCAACGGCGATGGCCAGGCCGACCAGCAGGTGGGCACGCTCTCGCGCCTTGTTCAGCTCGAACCGGCTGCGGCGCAGGATCACCTCTTCGCGGAAGGCGATGAACACCTGCAGCGCGTCCTTCAAGCCCATGAGCCGCGGCCGCCCGCCGTCGAGCGCCAGCATATTCACGCCGAAGCTCGTCTGCAGTTGAGTAAAGCGGTAGAGCTGGTTCAGCACGACCTCCGCCGTCGCCTCCCGGCGGAGCTCGATGACGATGCGCATGCCGTCGCGGTCGCTCTCGTCGCGCAGGTCGGTGATGCCCTCGACCGCCTTGGACCGCACGAGATCGGCAATGCGCTCCAGCAGGGTGGATTTGTTCACCTGGTAGGGGATTTCGGTGATGATGATGGCCTGGCGGTTGGCCTTCATGTCCTCGATCGCCGCCTTCGCGCGGACCACGACGCTGCCGCGCCCGGTCTCGAACGCACTACGGATACCGGCGCGGCCGAGGATCAGCCCGCCGGTCGGGAAATCCGGGCCCGGCACGATCTGCATAAGCTCTTCGAGCGTCGTCGCGGGTTCGGCGATCAATGCGAGGGCCGCGTCGATGATCTCGGTCGGGTTGTGCGGCGGGATGTTGGTCGCCATGCCGACGGCGATGCCGTTGGCGCCGTTGATCAGCAGCACCGGGTAGCTGGCGGGGAGCACGCGCGGCTCCAGGTTGCTCTCGTCGTAGGTGGGCGTGAAATCGACCGTGTCCTTCTCGATGTCGAGCAGGATGAAATTGGACGCCCGCGACAGCCGCGACTCGGTATAGCGCATCGCCGCTGGGGGATCGCCGTCCACGCTGCCGAAGTTGCCCTGCCCGTCGATCAGCGGCACGCGCATGCTGAAGGTCTGCGCCATGCGAACCAGGGCGTCGTAGATCGAGGCGTCGCCGTGCGGATGGTAGTTGCCCATGACGACGCCGACGGTCTGGGCGGATTTGCGGTAGGCCTTGTCAGAGGTGTAGCCGGCCTGCTGCATGGCATACAGGATGCGGCGGTGCACCGGCTTCAACCCGTCGCGCGCGTCCGGCAGCGCTCGGCTGACGATGACGGACATGGCGTAGTCGAGGTATGACCGCCGCATCTCGTCTTCGAGCATGACCTGAGGCAGGGTGGGCGGGGCGGGGGTCTCGGGAGGGTCAAGGTCGGACAAAGGAGGCTTTCGAAGAAGTGGTGTTGGGTAAATCACAACAACAAAAAGTTGAGAGACGTGGACTGCTTATATAGGCCCTAGCGGCAATAGCGTTTGCGGTTTTTTTTCAGCTAATATGGCGCCGTTCAGCCTACCCCCGACTCTCGGGAACTGCGTGGAGTCGCGTCACCAATATGTCAGCCCGGCTTCGGTCGTGCCGGGCATATCCAGGCTAACAGCCGACGGACTTCGCCCGGCTGCTTCGATCTTTGTCCAGATGTCCTGCGCCGAAGGAATCAGAGCTTTCCTCTCAAGACCGAGCAGCAAACTCCACGTTGAAACGACGTGGACATTCAACGGCAACACGAACCTGCTTTTCCGGACATCGCTGTCTTCGTAAAGCAGCAGCATGGGCGCGTCTGAGTCGCCAGTGACCTCGTCGAGCCGATTAATAAGTTCCGCGATTGCCGCCTCGCCCTGGCCAGGCTGTCTAATCTCTCCGCCAGCGCGCCGCGACGCCGCTGCCTGGCCGACAGCGGTGACGAATTCGTGGACTACATTTGCATAGTCCCGCATGAAGCGCTCGATACGCGAAGCATCGGCAAATCTCTTATCCCTCGTGACCTCGTATTTAACCTGGTCCACGACATAGATCGGATATCCGAGCGTTAGCAGTACTTCCAAATGGTCGGCCTTTGCGAGACTGATAAGCGGTCCTGCATCCGGAATGACCAGGACGACAGTCAACGGGCACCGGCCCCCAGAAATGCAACAAGAATGTCGGCCATCCTTTCTGCCTCGGCGTCATCGACCCGCGGCAGCGGCAGCTTGCGCGCGGCCATACGGTCCAACAGTTCGCTATAACCAATCCCGAGCCGCCGCATCGCCTGCGTCCGGCTAATGTCGCCATTTGAGAACAAGAGGACAAAGTCCGACACTGCCGCTCCGACCGTCGTGCGGTCATACCCTGCCAAGTCTACACTGACAGCGTATTCCAGAATCATGTTCCTAGGCTTAGGCATGTTGAGACTCCTCGGCTTGCCTAGAACGGAATCTCGTCATCAAGATCACCGCCCTTGTTCGGCTCCCAGGACGGGCTGCTACTGCCGGACTTCGCCGGCGCTGCCGCGCGTTCGCGGGGCTGGTAGCCGCCGGAACCACCACCGGCGCCGCCCTCCTCGCCGCGTCCGCTCAGGAACGTCAGCACGCCGCCGAAGCGGGGCACGACAACCTCGGTCGTGTATTTGTCGTTGCCGGTCTGATCCTGCCACTTGCGCGTCTCGATGCGGCCCTCGATGTAAACGCTCGCGCCCTTCTTCAGGTATTTCTCGGCATTTTCAGCCAGCTTTTCGTCCTTGATGACAACGTTGTGCCACTCGGTCTTCTCCTTGCGTTCCCCGGACGCGCGGTCGTTCCAGGTCTCGCTGGTGGCAAGGGTCATGTTGACCACCTTGCCGCCATTCTGAAAGCTGCGAACCTCCGGATCCTTACCCAGCCGGCCCACTAAGATTACCTTGTTGACGCTGCCCGCCATATTTCGTCACCTTCTATCGTCCGGACTCGCACTGGCTCGCAACTATACCCTGTCTGCCCCGGACGAACCAGGGTGACAGCCGCCAGACAAGGCGGAAGGGTTTCCAATACCACTCCGTAATGCCATATGGGGTGAACGATACCAGAACACCAGGAAATTACTGCATGGCCGGCTCCATCCGCGTGCGCGGCGCGCGCGAGCATAATCTCAAGAATATCGACGTCGATATTCCGCGCGATAGCCTGACGGTCATCACGGGCCTGTCGGGCTCCGGCAAGTCGTCGCTAGCATTCGACACCATCTACGCCGAGGGCCAGCGCCGCTATGTCGAGAGCCTGTCGGCCTATGCCCGGCAGTTCCTCGAACTCATGGGCAAGCCCGACGTGGACAGCATCGAGGGCCTATCCCCCGCGATCTCCATCGAGCAGAAAACCACTAGCCGCAACCCGCGCAGCACTGTCGGCACCGTCACCGAAATTCATGATTATATGCGCCTGCTGTGGGCCAGAGTGGGCGTGCCATACTCGCCGACAACCGGCGAGCCGATCGAGGCGCAGACCGTCAGCCAGATGGTTGATCGCGTCGCCGCCATGCCGGAGGGCACCCGGCTGCTGCTGCTGGCGCCCGTGGTGCGGGACCGCAAGGGCGAATACCGTAAGGAGTTGGCGGACCTGCAGCGCAAGGGGTTTACCCGCGTCAAGGTGGATGGCAAGCTGTTTGAGATCGGCGAGGTGCCGGCGCTCAACCGCAAAACCAAGCACGAGATCGACGCCGTCGTGGACCGTGTCGTCGTGCGAGACGGCATCCAGACCCGGCTCGCCGACAGTTTTGAAACGGCACTCAGCCTCGCTGACGGTGTGGTTTATGCTGAAGACGCTGATAGTGGCGCCAGGACCGTGTTCAGCAGCCGGTTTGCCTGCCCAGTCAGCGGGTTCACCATAGAAGAAATCGAGCCGCGGCTGTTCAGCTTCAACAGCCCGCACGGCGCCTGCCCAGCATGCGACGGCCTGGGCCTGGAGCGCTTCTTCGACCCAAGCCTGGTCATCCCCGATGAACGCATCAGCCTGGCCGAGGGCGCCGTTGCCCCCTGGAGCGGCGCGCAGAGCCCGTATTACGACCAGACGCTCGCCAGCATCGCCAAGCACTTTAAGGTCAGCACCCGCACGCCGTGGCACGAGCTGCCGGACCGGGTCCGCGCGGTGATCCTGGTGGGTTCCGACGACGAGCCGATCGACTTCGCCTACAAGGACGGCGTGCGGGCCTACGTGGTGAATAAGCCGTTCGAGGGCGTGCTGCGCAACCTGCAGCGCCGCTGGCAGGAGACCGACAGCGCCTGGGTGCGGGAAGAGATGAGCCGCTTCCAGGCCGACAAACCCTGCGCGGTCTGCCACGGCGCGCGGCTCAAGCCCGAGGCGCTGGCAGTGAAGATCGCCGGCTTCAACCTCGCTCAGGCCGCCGACCTGCCGATCCGCCGGGCGCTGGCCTGGTTCCAGGACGCCGGCGACACGCTGACGCTGCAACGCCAGGAGATCGCCCGGCGCATCCTGCGAGAAATCGTTGAACGGCTGCAGTTCCTGGTCGATGTCGGCCTCGACTACCTGACCCTCGCCCGCGGCAGCACCACGCTGTCCGGCGGCGAGAGCCAGCGCATTCGGCTCGCGAGCCAGATCGGCTCCGGCCTCACCGGCGTGCTGTATGTGCTGGACGAGCCGAGCATCGGCCTGCATCAGCGCGACAATGAGCGGCTGCTCGGCACGCTGCGCCGGCTGAAGTCGATCGGCAACACCGTGCTGGTCGTGGAGCACGACGAGGACGCAATCCGCGCCGCCGACCACCTGATCGACATGGGGCCGGCCGCCGGGCTGCTGGGCGGCCACATCATCGCCCAGGGCACGCCGGACGAGGTCGCGGCCAACCCGGACAGCGTCACCGGCGCCTACCTGTCGGGCCGTCGCAGCATCCCGATCCCTGCCCGGCGCCCGATCGACCCAGCCCGCATGATCCGTGTCGTAGGCGCCCGCGGCAACAACCTCAAATCCGTCACGGCCGACTTCCCGCTCGGCACCTTTACCTGCGTGACCGGCGTGTCCGGCGGCGGCAAATCGACGCTGGTGGTCGATACGCTGTATAAAGCCGCCAGCCGTCGGTTGATGGGATCGGGCGAGGCGCCCGCGCTGCACGACCGGGTCGAGGGGCTGGGACACCTCGACAAGATCATCGACATCGACCAGTCGCCGATCGGCCGCGCCCCGCGGTCCAACCCGGCCACCTACACCGACCTGTTCGCGCCGATCCGCGACTGGTTCGCCGAGCTGCCGGAAAGCCGGGCGCGCGGCTACAAGTCCGGCCGGTTCAGCTTCAACGTCAAAGGCGGCCGCTGCGAGGCCTGCCAGGGTGACGGGCTGATCAAAATCGAAATGCACTTCCTGCCGGACGTGTTCGTGACGTGCGACACCTGCAAGGGCGCCCGCTACAACCGCGAGACGTTAGAAATAAAATTCCGCGGCAAGTCGGTGGCCGACGTGCTCGATATGACGGTGGATGAGGCCGTGCCGTTCTTCAGCGCGGTCAACCGCATCCACGACCGGCTCAGCATCCTGCAGAAGGTCGGCCTCGGCTACATCAGCCTGGGGCAGCAGTCCACGACCCTGTCGGGCGGTGAGGCGCAACGGATAAAACTCGCCAAGGAGCTCGCCCGGCGCGGCACCGGGCGCACGCTGTATATCCTCGACGAGCCCACGACCGGACTGCACTTCGAGGACGTGCGCAAGCTGCTGGAGGTGCTGCACGCGCTGGTCGAGCAGGGCAACACCATCGTCGTGATCGAGCATAATCTGGAGGTCATCAAGACCGCCGACTGGGTGCTGGACTTGGGCCCTGAAGGCGGCGAGGGCGGCGGGCGCGTGGTGGCGGAGGGCACGCCCGAGGACGTCGCTGCCAACGAGGCCAGCCACACCGGGCATTTCCTCCATCAACTGCTGCCGCGGGCGACACAGCGCAAGCTGCGCAAGACGGCCTGAGGGGGTGGCGGAGCCACAGGTTCGCTCGGGCCACATCGTTGCCCTGCGCCTGTTCGACATCGCCCACGCGATCGACCTGCGTAAAGTCGAGGAGATCTGGGCGCGCTACGCGGGCACCGCGAGCAGCCGCAGCCGGCTGAGCGCCACCCCCGCCAAGGCCGTTGCGTTCGGAGTGCCGCCGGTCGCGCTGTCCTTTGACCCGATCCCGCTGCAGCTCGGCACGATCGCCGTGACCGCGGCCGTGACGGTGCGCATCTACGATTTCGGCGTGGTCGCGCTGGCTCTGCGCGTCGCGACGGTCGATATGAGCTGGCCGGAGTACACGGCGCTGCTGAATGCGATGGACACCCATGTCGGCGATGGCGGCGACGGCCGGCTGTGGGACGGCCTGCTGGCCCGGGTTCGCACTTTGCTGGCCGAGGCGCTGGTGCGGCCTACGGGTTCGGCGATTGAGGAGGACTACCTAATCGGCACCGTGCACGCGTTCAGCGAGCAGCTGACCGCGCCCGCGCTGCAGGACCGCGTGGACCTGGTGCCGCTGCTGTCCGGCGAGCAGCGCACCCTGTCCGATGGCGCCCGGCGCGACCTGCTGCGCCACAGCTACTCTTATTACACCGACGACCTGGTCGTGGTGACCTGGGATCGCGCCTTCATCTACGAACCCCGCGGTGATTCGGACGTGGCGGACGTGCTGGAGGTCGCCAACGCCCAGCTTCTGGAGATGCGCTACTACGACGAACTGCTGGATGACGAGCTGCCGCGCATGTACGGTCTGGTGCAGACCACGCGCCGCACCGTCAACATCCTGCTGCCCCGCCGCTTCGCCGACCTCGCCCGGCGGCTCTATACGTTGGTCGCCGAGGTGACCGAGCTGACCGAGAAGGTCGATAACGCGCTGCAGGTCACCGAGGACGTCTATCTCGCCCGCATCTATACCTCGGCGCTGGATCTGTTCCGCGTTCGCACTGTCAGCGCCGCGGTGAACCGCAAGCTCGCGATCATCCGCGACACCTATACAGCGCTGTATGACGAGGCGAGCAGCAGCCGGGCCGGGCTGATGGAGCTGCTGATCATCGTGCTGATCGCGGTCGAGATCGTGCTGGCGCTGGTCCGGCCATAGGGCGTCCGGCAGTGTTGCGGCCCTCCCGCACGATGGCTATATGGCGCCATGCCCACGCGGCGGGCTTTGCGCATGCAGGCCTGGCCGCCCTCTGGAGGAGCCTCGCCAATGACTGACGTCGTTACCACTCCAGGCACCAAGATCCAGCTCGAGGTCAAGGTCGAGCGGCCGAAGCTGCACAAAGTCATTCTGGTCAACGACGATTTCACGCCGCGTGAGTTCGTCGTCAGGGTTTTGAAGGGCGAGTTCCGGGTGACCGAGGAGCAGGCCCAGCGGGTGATGATGACCGCGCATCAGCGCGGCGTCTGCGTCGTGTCGGTCTATACCAAGGACGTGGCGGAGGCCAAGGCAACCAACGCGACTGACGCGGGCCGTGCCAAGGGCTATCCGCTGCTGTTCACGACTGAACCCGAAGAGTAGCCCACCTGTCTGACTTGAAGCGTTAGACACGGCCCCGCATCGCAGCGGTCGTCACTGCGACGCGATCGGCCAGGCCGCGCTCCGGGCTACCGCGGTGCATCAGGTCCTGCCGGGCCAGCACGGCTGGCAGTGCTGCGGCGATGGCATGCTTTGGCAGAGGCCCCAACCGTCCAATCCTGAGCCATTCGGAAGCGATCGCAGCGACATGCGTCCGGATTGGACCCGAGGCGACGCGCCCCGGATCGGCGATGACGTCCGCCACGCCGAGGCCATGCAGCGCCAGGACGTCTTCCGGCAGCATACAGCGGGACTGCCGCACGAGTGCTGGGACACTACGCAGAATGCCGGTCACGCCGTATGCCGCACCAAGGTCACGCAACGCGTCGAGCGCCAGACCAGCGGCGCCGAGCGCGCGTCCAGCCGCCACCGCCACCCCGCCGGCGGTCGCCTGCACATACTCGCGGAACGCAGCCTCCGTCGCGACCGGCTCCGCCTCGGCCTCCCGCCCGTCGATCATAACCAGCAGGTCCGCGGCATCCAGCCGGCCCGCGTCCAGCGCCTCCCCGAGCGGCCCGGCGACCTCATGCCGCCGCCGGGCGCCCTCCGCCACCTCGCGCCACCACTGCAGGCGGATCAGCGCCAGCATCGGGTTGGACACAACCTCGCGCGCCCGGGCCAGCTCGTGGTTCACGGCATAGAGGACAAACAGCGTCTCCCGTCGCTCGGGTGGCGCGAACAGGGCGGTGAGGAAGCGGTCGGGGTCGTGGCGGCGGACGATCTCGGCGCAAGCGGACAAAGATTGGGACGGCATGCGGCGCAGGTGGCCCCAACCGTCACGCCGCGCAACCTTGACGCGCCAGGCGCCGCGCGATCAATCTGCGCCGCGTCACCAAGAGGGCCATTTCACCAAAAGGCCCGCTTCACTAAAAGGATAAACCGATGGCATTCGAACTTCCCGCCCTCCCCTACTCGCACAGCGCCCTCGCCGAGCGCGGCATGTGCCAGGAGACGATGGAGCTGCACCACGACAAGCACCACCAGGCCTATGTCACGGCGCTGAATGGCTTTGTCGAGAAGAACCCGGCGCTCGCTGGCAAGTCGCTGGAAGAGATCATCCACATGAGCCACGGCAACACCGACATGGCGCCGGTGTTCAACAACGCTGGCCAGCATTGGAACCACATCATGTTCTGGCAGAACATGTCGCCCACCGGCGGCGGCATGCCGGGCGCGGTGGAGTCCAAGATCACCGCCGACTTCGGCAGCGTGCAGGCGTTCAAGGACGCGTTCAAGGCCGCCGCGGTCGGACAGTTCGGCTCCGGCTGGGCCTGGCTGGTGCTGGGCACCGACGGTAAGCTGAAGGTCACGAAGACGCCGAACGGTTCCAACCCGCTCGCGACCAACGAGGGCAAGGCGCTGCTGGGCTGCGACGTGTGGGAGCACAGCTACTACCTGGACTTCCGCAACCGTCGTCCGGACTACGTAACCAACTGGCTGGACAAGCTCGCCAACTATGAGTTCGCTGCCAGCCAGATGGGCTGATCGACGGGTTCCCTCCCTCGCGTGCCGGGGGAGGAAGCGCGTTCAGCTGGCCTTGGCGTCGTTCGCCGCGACCGGCTTCAGCACCGTCGTGATGGTGTCGCGGATGACGGTCACGCGGACATTCGGCGCGATATCGACCTCGACCTCGTCGCTGCCGTCCTTTACCCGCTGCACCGTCGCCAGGATGCCGCCGGCGGTCACCACGCGGTCGCCGCGGCGGAGCGCCAGTAACATGGCCTTCATCTGCTTGGCCCGAGTCTGCTGCGGGCGGATCAGCAGGAAGTAGAATACGCCGAAGATCAGCACCAGCGGCAGGAACTGGGTCGCGCCGCCCAGCAAGCCGGCAACGTCTTGGGCGTAGGCGGGAGTGATCAGCATTTTTGTCCTGGGTTGCCGTTGTTGCGCCGGGACCATAGTTTGAGGCCCCATTACGTCAAGCCATCACGCTAGGACCTCCGTTGGATACAGCCTTGCTCACCCGCATCGCCGACGCGCTCGACCGTCTGGCGCCGCCGCCGCCGCGTGCGCCGGACCTTTCGGACGCCGACGCGTTCGTCTGGCACCCGGCCCCTGGACATTTGGCGTCGGGGCATTTGGCGCCGGTGCCGCGGGTCTCCCGGGTCGAGATCGGCCTATTACAGAGCATCGAGCGGCAGAAGCGGCTGCTGCTCGACAACACGATGCGCTTCGCCCGCGGCCTGCCGGCGAACAATGCCATGCTGTGGGGCGCCCGCGGCATGGGCAAGTCGTCGCTGGTCAAGGCCGCGCACGCCGCCGCCAACCAGGATACGCCGGGCATCCTGGCGCTGATAGAAATCCACCGGGAAGACATCCGCACCTTGCCCGACCTGCTGAACCTGCTGCGCGGCCGGCCGCGGCGCTGTTTGATCCTGTGCGACGACCTATCGTTCGAGCGCGAGGATGCCGACTACAAGGCGCTGAAGTCCGTGCTGGACGGCGGCATCGAGGGCCGACCGGCCAACGTGCTGTTCTATGCCACCAGCAACCGCCGGCATCTGATGCCGCGCGACATGATCGACAACGAACGCTCGACGGCGATCAACCCAGGCGAGGCCATCGAGGAGAAGGTCTCGCTGTCCGACCGCTTCGGGCTGTGGATCGGCTTCCACGGCTGCGACCAGGACACTTTCTTCGCCATGATCGAGGGCTACGCCGGGGCGTTCGACCTGCCCATCGGTCCCGAGGCGCTGCACGCGCAGGCCGTGGAATGGTCGATGACGCGCGGCGGCCGGTCGGGCCGGGTGGCGTGGCAGTTCGTGCAGGATCTGGCCGGGCGGCTCGGCGTGACCACGGATCGC
>JANXVC010000071.1 GCA_025351925.1 Rhodospirillales bacterium
AGATCGGCTCGACCCCGTAGGCGGTGCGGTGATCGTCAATGAAGGCGATCATCGCTTGAACGGGCGGTCGAGCTCCGCCTGGGCAAAATACGCCGACGCCTTGCGCAGGATCTCGTTGGCCTGGCGCAACTCGCGCACTTCGCGCTCCAGAGCCTTGATCCGCTCCTGATCCTCCGTCGTTAGCCCTGGCCGCTGACCGGCATCCCGCTCGCCCTGCCGCACCCAGCGCCTGAGCGTTTCACGCGAACAGCCGATCTTGGCCGCAATGGCGCCAACGGACTCCCACTGCGTTCCACCCTCGCGCTCCCGGTCCTGCACCATCCGCACCGCGCGCTCGCGCAACTCGGGCGAAAACTGCTTTGCTGTCTTCTGTGTCATGGCTCCGTCCTCTCACAGGTTGGAGCCTCCGGGAAACCCGGGGCGGTTCATTGCCGGGTCGGATGCGAGTGTTATTGTGACTCCGAACGTGCCGCGGTGACGGTGCGACGATGCGGGAGGTTCCATGCGGCGAATTCTGTTGGCGGCAACCACGTGCCTGGTCTTGACTTCGGCGTCGTTTGCCGCCGACCTGCCTGCCGCAGCGCCGGCCGAAGTCGGCATGGGCCGGATGGACCGGATCACTCAGTTCTTCAAAGCCGACACCGACGCCAAGCGCCTGCCGGGCGCAGTGGTGATGGTCGCCCGCCGCGGCAAGGTGATCTACCACGAGGCTTTCGGCGTCCGTGACCCCGCCCGCGGCACGCCCATGCAGAAGGACAGCATCTTCCGCATGTATTCGATGACCAAGCCGGTCACCGGTGTCGCAGTCCTAATGCTGCTCGAAGAAGGCAAGCTCCGGCTCAGCGATCCCGTCTCCAAGTACCTTCCGGCGCTGAAAAGCCCGAAGGTGATGGTGGAAACGACCGACACACAAGGGCGCCGGGTCACCAGCACGGTGCCGGCGAACCGCGAAAACACCATCCAGGACCTGATGCGGCACACGTCCGGCATCACCTACGGCGCGGGCGCCTCGGCGGCCGAGCAGGCGATGACGAAGGCTGGGCTCGGCCTCCAGCTGGCCGGCACAGAGGGCGAGCCGCTTTCGGCCCGCATGACCGACCAGCAGCTGGTGGAAGCACTCGGCAAGCTGCCGCTGATGTTCCAGCCCGGCACCAGCTGGGAGTACGGCCGCTCCATCGACGTGCTCCTCGCGTTGGTCGAGGTCGTGTCCAAGCAGCGCGCGGACATTTTCTTCGACGAGCGGATCTTCAAGCCGCTGGGCATGACCGACACGTTCTTCAACGTGCCGAAGGAGAAGCTCGACCGCGTCGCCCAGCCCGGCCCCGACCCCGACACGGGCGAAACGGCGAAGCTGACCGACGTCACCAAGACGCGCATCTTCCTCGGTGGCGGCGAGGGGCTGCTCTCGACCGCGCCCGACTACATGCGGTTCGCGCTCATGCTGGCGAACGGTGGCGAGTTGGACGGGACCCGCCTGCTGTCACGCAAAACCGTGGAGCTGATGGGCTCCGACCATCTCGGCCCGGCGCTCTCGCAGGGCGCCAACTTTGCGCCGGGGCCGGGTTATGGTTTTGGGCTTACGGTCGCGGTCCGGACGCAGCCCGGCATGTCGCCGTATCCGGGCAGTGTCGGCGAGTTTAACTGGGGCGGCGCGGCGGGGACGGCCTTTTGGGTCGACCCCAAGGAGCAGCTTGTGCCGATCATGCTGATCCAGGCGCCGGGCCAGCGCCTCCAATACCGCCTCGCATTCCGCAGCCTGGTTTACCAGGCGATCACCGACCGGCCGGAGCTGAACCAATGAGCGGTCGCCAGGGCCAGCTCAGGACACGGACGCGCCTGCCGGCCGCGGCCTGCCTGCAGCGTCTGCTACTGGCAGCACCGCTGCTCGTCCCCTTGGCCACGCCGGCCGCGGCACAGGAGCCGAGCGGCAAGACCTGGAGCGATTTGGCCAGCGCGCAAGCCGAGTCAAACCGGCAGGCCGGCGCGCGCCAGGTGCCGGCACATGCTTTGCCGGTGCCGAAGGAGGGTGTCAGCCCGCAGGAGCAGACGGTCATTGCAGGGGCATACGTGCCCTACTGGAACGCAGACCCAAAGAACGCGGCGGAGTGGAAGGACTTCGTCGATAAGGCTGCCGCTCCGGTGCTCGCGGCCCTGCCCGCAATGCGGGAAAAGCTCGGGGTCATCTCCGAGCCGGTCACGATCGCCGGCGTAAAGGCATACATCGTCCAGCCGCGCGTGGTGCCGGCCGCCAACCTAGGTCGCGTGCTGCTGCACATCCATGGTGGCGGTTACGTGCTCAGCCCGGGCGAGGCAGGCACGCGCGAGGCGATCATGATGGCGGCCTACGGCGGCTTTCGCGTCATCTCCGTCGATTACCGCATGCCGCCTGATGCGCCTTACCCGGCAGCCATGGACGACGTGATGGTGGTCTATCGGGAGCTGATCAAGACGACCAACCCGAAGCGCATGGCGGTTTTCGGCACCTCCACGGGCGGCGGCATGGCTCTCGCATTGGTGCTGCGCATCAAGGACGAGAAGCTGCCGCAACCCGCCGCCATGGCTCCCGGCACTCCCTGGGCGGACCTCGCCGAGGTAGGCGACACCTACTTCACCCACGAGTTCGCGGACAACGTCCTGGTCTCCTGGAAGGGCTGGCTTGGACGGGCCGCGCGGCTGTATGCCGATGGCCGCGATATGAAGGACCCGCAACTCTCGCCCATCTACGGCGACTTCCACGACCTGCCACCGGCGATCCTGACCTCAGGCACGCGCGATCTGTTCCTGTCCAACACGGTGCGGGTCCACCGCAAGCTGCGGCAGGCCGGGGTCGAGGCGCTGCTGCAGGTGTTCGAGGGCCAGTCCCACGCGCAATATTACGCCGACCCGTTTGGGCCGGAGACGATCGACTACCATTCGGAGGTGGCGTGCTTCTTCGATGCGCATCTGGCGCCATGATCGCAGTGAGCCGCAGTCTTTCGCCTGCGGCCTGCCCGGGTCGTCGGTGGTCTAAAGTGAGCACGTGTCGGACTTCGGGCGTGCTGTTGACACGCCGACGTGGCCGCCGCACGGTCATGCTCAATGCTGTCGCCGGCCTTGCGATATCGGCCGGAGCACGGGCGGAGAACGTCGCCCCTGTCGTGGACACGACGGGCGGGAAGCTTCGTGGCTCGGTCGCCAGCGGCGTCAGCTGTTTCAAGGGTGTTTCCGTACGTCGCCTCCATCGCCGGGTCGAACCGCTTCTGCCTACCGGCTCCCGCCGCACCCTGGCTTGGCGTGCGGAACGCCACGGCATTCGGGGCTTCGGCGCCGCGGTTGCCGGCCTTCATTGATTCTTTGGGCGCCTGGTATGGCGCGCTGCAGGCGATTACGGAAGACTGCCTCTCCCTCAACGTTCGGACGGCGGGAACGACGGGCAAGCGGCGGGTGATGGTAGGGCTACACGGCGGCGCGTGGGACAGTCGCGCCGGCTCGGCTCCGGGTTTCGACGGCACGGTGCTGGCCCGCGACGGCGACGTGGTCGTGGTCACCATCAACCACCGGCTCAATCTCTTCGGCCACATCAAGCTCGATGACCCAGACGACCGGTTCGCGCAGTCCGGCAACGCTGGCGTGCTGGACATGGCGGCGGCATGGCGCTGGGTCAGAGACAACGCCGCCGCGTTCGGCGGCGACCCGGGCAACGTCACGATCTTCGGTCAGTCGGGCGGCGGCACGCGGCATGTTCCACAAGGCGATCGCGCAAAGCTGCTCGGGCAGCCTGCGTCTTGCCCAGCCCGAGGAAGCGGCTGCCCTGGCGCAAGGTTTGGCCCGGAGTCTGGAGATCGATCGGCCGACGGCGGCCGCGCTGCAAGCCGTGCCGGTGGAAAAGCTGATCCCGCTGACGCGGGGAATGCCGCCCGTGTTCCGTCCCGTGCTGGACGGCATAACTTTTCCTGCCAATCCGTTCGACCCGGCGGCCCCTGCCGGCGCCGAGGCGATTCCCACCATGTTCGGCAACGCCGCAACCGAAACTATCTTATACATGGCGGCGAACATGGCGAACTGCGCGCTCGACCAAGCAGAGGTGGCGCGCCGGCTGGCCCGCTTTCTCCGGAGCGACCCGGCAGCCACGGCCCGGATCATCGACGCCTACCGCACCACGATGCCGTCGGCGACACCGAGCGAGATCATGGCCGCGGTGACCACCGATCAAATCTACCGGCGCAACACCACGCGGGAAGCAGCGCTGCAATCGGCGGCGGCGCACGCCCCGGTTTACACCTACGTCTTCGATTGGCGCACCCCTGTGCGCGGCGGCGTGCTGCAGTCGCCGCACGCGTCGGAGGTCCCGTTGGTGTTCGGGACGGCGCCGGTTGCGGAGGCCCTGCTGGGGACCGGGCCCGACATCTCGCCGCTGATGCAGATGATGGTCGCTGCCTGGTCTGCTTTCGCGCGCACCGGCAGCCCGGCCAACCCTCACGTGCCCACCTGGCCCCGCTACGAAGCCGCAAAACGCAGCACGATGCTGCTGTCTCGCGAGAGCACGGTGGCGAGCAATCCAGGCGGAGAACGGCGGGACGCACTCAGCGCCGTGCCGCTGTTCGAATACAGCATGCCGGTGAACTATCCCCAGGCGTGACGGATTGGCAGGAGCAACCGAACGTGGCCGGAAGCCAACTGGCTGCTCCCGGCGCGTAGGCCAGCAAACCGAGCGTAGGCGTTGCGGCATGCCCCGGCAGCTTCCGACCGGAACGGAGCTGCACACGGCATGATTTGCTGCCCTGAAGCCGGCATGTTTCTGTCGCCCACGGTGTTGGCGTGATTGACGGGGCTAGACGGCACGCCAGGGTGGAGGTCAAAACGAAATGACCTTCAACTTGAGCAGTGCGAGGAACTCAGCTACCGCATCCCTGGCAAGTGCTCTGCTTGGGTAAGCGCGCCATGCGTAGGGTCGCCGTAGGCAGGACAAACTCAAGCTAACGCGTAGGGGATCCGTCAATGACGACTGAGCAGCCCACGATCATCTATACCCTGACCGATGAGGCGCCCGCGCTGGCGACTTGCGCCTTTTTGCCCATCGTCCGCACTTTCACGGCGCCTGCGGGCATCAAGATCACCGAAAGTGACATTTCGGTGTCGGCCCGGATTTCGGCTGAATTTCCTGAGTACCTGACTGACGCGCAGAAGGTGCCCGACAACCTGGCCGAACTCGGACGGCTGACGTTGGACCCCGGCACCAACATTATTAAGCTGCCCAACATCAGCGCCTCGGTCCATCAATTGATCGACGCGATCAAGGAACTCCAGGCGCGCGGCTTCAACATCCCCGATTTCCCGGAGAACCCGAAAACCGACGACGAGAGGGCGATCCGCTCCCGCTACTCCAAGATCTTGGGTAGCGCCGTCAATCCGGTGCTGCGCGAAGGCAACTCCGACCGCCGCGCGCCGATGGCGGTTAAGCAATATGCCCGCAAGCACCCCCATTCCATGGGCGAGTGGAGCCAGGCGTCGCGCACCCATGTGGCCGCCATGAAGACCGGCGACTTCTACCATGGCGAAAAGTCGATGACGCTGGACAAAGCGCGCGACGTCCAAATGGATTTGGTCACCAAGAGCGGCAAAATCCTTGTGCTCAAACCCAAGGTGTCCCTGCTGGCCGGCGAGATCATCGACAGCATGTTCATGAGCAGAAAGGCGCTTTGCGACTTTTACGAACGAGAGATGGAAGATGCGCGCAAGACCGGCGTGATGTTCTCGCTGCACGTCAAGGCGACAATGATGAAGATCTCGCACCCGATCGTCTTCGGCCATGCCGTTCGGATCTTCTACAAGGACGCTTTTGAGAAGCATGGCAAGCTGTTCGACGAGCTGGGCGTCAACGTCAACAACGGCATGGTCGATCTTTACGACAAGATCGCCACCTTGCCGCAATCGAGGCGCGAAGAGATCGTCCACGACCTGCACGCTTGCCACGAGCATCGTCCGGAGCTGGCCATGGTCGATTCGGCCAAGGGCATCACCAACCTGCACGCACCGAACAACGTGATCGTCGATGCGTCGATGCCGGCCATGATACGGATTGGCGGCAAGATGTGGGGCCCGGACGGCCGCCCGAAGGACACCAAAGCGGTGATCCCCGAGAGCACGTTTGCCCGGATCTACCAGGAGGTGATCAACTTCTGCAAAACCAACGGCAACTTCGATCCGGTGACCATGGGCACAGTGCCGAACGTTGGCCTGATGGCCCAGCAAGCCGAAGAATACGGCTCGCACGACAAGACCTTCGAAATCCCGGAGGACGGCGAGGCCCGCATCGTCGATATCGCCACGGGCGAAGTGCTGCTGGCGGTGAACGTCGAGGCTGGCGACATCTGGCGCATGTGCCAGTGCAAGGATGCCCCGATCCGCGACTGGGTCAAGCTGGCCGTCACCCGCGCCCGCAACTCCGGCATGCCCGCCCTGTTTTGGCTGGACCCGTATCGTCCGCATGAAGCCGAGCTGATCAAGAAAGTCGAGACCTACCTTGGGGATCACGACACTGCGGGCCTCGACATCCAGATCATGTCGCAGGTGCGCGCCATGCGCTACACGCTGGAGCGCGTCGCGCGTGGGCTGGACACCATCTCGGTGACCGGCAACATCCTGCGCGACTACCTGACCGACCTATTCCCCATCATGGAACTCGGCACGAGCGCCAAGATGCTGTCGATCGTCCCACTGATGGCGGGCGGGGGCATGTATGAAACCGGCGCCGGCGGCTCCGCGCCGAAGCACGTCCAGCAGCTGACCGAAGAGAACCACCTGCGCTGGGATTCTCTGGGCGAGTTCCTGGCCCTTGCCGTATCACTGGAAGACATGGGCATCAAGACCGGCAATGCGAAGGCCAAGATACTGGCCAAGACGCTGGATGAAGCCACCGGCAAGCTGCTGGACAACAACCAGTCTCCGTCGCCACGCACAGGCGAGCTGGACAACCGCGGCAGCCATTTCTACCTGTCGCTGTACTGGGCGCAGGCACTGGCCGCACAGAACGACGATGCAGAGCTGAAAGCGCATTTCGCGCCACTGGCAAAAACACTGGCGGAAAATGAAGCGAAGATTATTGCCGAACTGAAGGACGTGCAAGGCAAGGCAATGGATATCGGCGGCTACTACCTGCTCGACCCGGCAAAAACAGAAGCAGTCATGCGTCCAAGCGCAAGCTTTAACGCAGCACTGGCTACTCTGTAATAACGCAGTACTAACTCAGTAACAACTCAGTACTAAGCAGCAAAGAAAAACGCAGCGGAATCCGCTGCGTTTTTTTTGGGCACCCTGGCAAGGAATAGTATTTCCGCCGCGCCAGGGGCGCTGATCAGTTCCCGATGTACCTCTGCATTACTTACACTACAGACCAGATGTGTTTCACACCAGTCGCAGTTAGCCACAGCTAACCGGGCGTATCGTAATTTCTCTTTCCAAAAATAGCAGTCCCTATCCTGACCATCGTGCTGCCCTCGGCAATCGCCGCAGGCATATCAGCGCTCATGCCCATGGACAGCGTATCAAGCGCGATGCCGTGCGACTGCATCGTCTCCTTTAGTTCCCTCAACTGACGGAATGCCGCGTGTTGTTCGGCAACATCATCGGTGGGTTCCGGTACAGCCATCAGGCCGCGTAGTTGCAGGCCAGGCAGGGCTGCGATTTTCTTTGCCAGCTCCACCGCTTCCGCAGGCGTCACGCCGCTCTTGCTGGCTTCGCCGCTAATGTTTATTTGCAAACATATATTTAAAGGCTGCAGTGTTGCGGGACGCTGCTCGGACAGCCTGGCCGCAATCTTCTCCCTATCCACCGAATGCACCCAGGCAAAATTTTCGGCAATGGGACGGGTCTTGTTGCTCT